>CAZYEY010000199.1:0-21449 GCA_964646585.1 uncultured Thiobacillus sp.
ACCCTGGCCTGGGCGGAGGACGCGGCCGCCGCGGAAACCCTGGCCCTGGCCCGGCGCGCCACCATCCTGGAACGCCTGGCCCGTTCCGCCGCCGCCCGACCCGGCCCCTCCCTCCGACATGCCTGATCCCCGAACCATGAACCCCTCGCCCAGCATCAACCAACTTGCCGCGCCCCTGGTGGAACGCCTGGTGGAACAGGCGGGCGAACTGCGCCTGGCGGTCTCCCGCGAGGACGACGGGGTGCGCGTCATCGATGCCGGCATCCGGGTTCCGGGCGGCATCGAGGCGGGCCGGCGCATCGCCGAGATCTGCCTGGGCGGCTTGGGCCGGGTCCGGGTGGCCCCGACGGCCCCCTTCCCCGACTGGCCCTGGGAGATCTCCGTGACCACGGCCAATCCGGTCCTGGCCTGCCTGGGCAGCCAATACGCCGGCTGGAGCCTGGCCCACGGCGAGGGCAAGGGCGCCTTCTTCGCCCTGGGCTCCGGCCCCGGCCGGGCCCTGGCTGGCAAGGAGGAACTGTTCGCCGAACTGGGCTATCGGGACGCGGCGGATAGCGCCTGCCTGGTGCTGGAGACCGACCGGGTTCCGCCGCCGCCCCTGCTCGTGAAGATCGCCGACCAGTGCAAGGTGGAAGCCGGCGACCTCACCCTGATCCTGACCCCCACCACCAGCCTCGCGGGCGCCACCCAGGTGGTGGCGCGGGTGCTGGAAGTGGCCCTGCACAAGGCCCATTTCCTGGGGTTTCCCCTGGAACGCATCGTCGATGGCCTGGGAGCAGCGCCCCTCTGCCCTCCCGCCGCCGATTTCCTCGCGGCCATGGGCCGCACCAACGACGCCATCCTGTTCGGCGGACGCGTCCACCTTTTCGTGTCCGGCGACGATGCCGCCGCCGCCGACCTCGCCCGGCGCCTGCCCAGCTCGGCCTCCCCCGACTACGGCCGCCCTTTCGCCCAGGTGTTCAAGGACGCCTGCCACGATTTCTACAAGATCGACCCCCTGTTGTTCGCCCCGGCCCGGGTCGCGGTGACCTGTCTCGACAGCGGCCGCACCCACCACGCCGGCAAGGCCGATCCGGATCTGCTGGGGAGCTCCTTCTCATGAACAGTCGCGTCGCCATCGTCACCGACGACCCGGGCTGGCACGGCAAGCGGCTGCGCCGGGCCTTCGCCGCCCTCGGCTACGACGCCGCCTACCTGTCCCTGGCCGATTGCCGCGCCGACCTGGAATCCGGCTTCGGCGGCCTGGCGCTGCCGGGCTTCGAAAAGCGCCTCCCCGACGGCGTGTTCGTGCGCGGCGTGCCGGGCGGCACCCTGGAACAGGTAGTGCTGCGCCTGGACTTTCTGCACCTGCTGCCCCTGCTGGGGGTGCCGGTCTACAACCCGGCCCGGGCCATCGAGAAAAGCGTGGACAAGGCCATGACCAGCCTGCTTCTGCACCAGGCCGGCATTCCCACCCCCGCCACCTGGGTGTGCGAATCCGAGCACCGGGCCCGGAGCATCCTGATGCGCGCGGTGGCGCTGGGCCACGAACTGGTGCTCAAGCCCCTGTTCGGCTCCCAGGGCAACGGCCTGCGCCGGCTGGCCCGCCCGGCGGACCTGCCCGGGGCGGCGGAGTACAAGGGCGTGTATTACCTCCAGCGCTACGTGGGCGCCGCCACGGCGGGCTGGGAGGACTACCGGGTGCTGGTGATCGGTGGCGCTGCCCGGGCGGCCATGACCCGCCGGGGCGCCAGCTGGATCAACAACGTGGCCCAGGGCGCCCGCTGCGGCACCGCCCCCGACGACCCGGAGCTGGCGCGTATGGCGGTGGCGGCGACCCGGGCCCTGGACATGGACTACGCCGGCGTGGACCTGATGCGGGACCGGGATGGACGCCTGGTGGTCATCGAGGTCAACAGCATTCCCGCCTGGCGCGGCCTGCAAGGGGTGGTGGAGGTGGACATCGCCGCCCTGCTGGCGGAGGACTTCATCCGCCGCCACGTGGCCCCGGCGCGGCAGGCGAGGCGCGCGTGAACGCCCGCCCGGCCTTCCTCCCCGCCGCCGCGGACCCGGAGGCCGCCTTTCTGGCGGCCTGCGCCCTGGACGTGACCGCCTTCAAACCCGGCAACGTCAGCCTGGATTCCCCGGGCCACGGCATGGTGGCGGAGGATTTCCTGGTCAGCGCCGCCACCGCCGCCCCCCATCTGTGCGCGCCGGGGTCCCGGGTCGGCGTCCGCGTCTACCGGGCCGTCGAAGCCACCCGGGCGGCCGTGGGCCAGAACACCAACCTGGGCATCGTCCTCCTCGCCGCGCCCCTCCTCCACGCGGCCCAGCGCCGCGAGTCCGGGCGGCCTCTGGCGGAAGCCCTGGACGCCACCCTGGACGAACTGGACCGGGAGGACGCGGACTGGGCCTTCCGCGCCATCCTTCTGGCCGCCCCAGCCGGCCTTGGCGACAGCCCCCGCCACGATGTGCGCTCGCCGCCGTCCGCGAGCCTGCTGGAGGCCATGGCCGAGGCCGCCGGACGGGACTCCGTCGCCCGCCAGTACGCCACCGGCTACCGGGACATCCTCGGCCTGGGCCTATCCACCCTGGCGCGCTCCCGCCGGGCCGGGAACGACGACGGCATCGCCGCCGTGGATGTCTACCTGGCCTTCCTGATGGCCTTCCCCGACAGCCATGTGGCGCGCAAGCACGGTGCCGCCGTCGCCGAGGAAACCCGCCGCATGGCGGCGGACTGCGCCGGGGACATCGCCCGAATCACCGACCGGACCGCCGTCCGCCGGCGCCTGGAGGCCCTGGATCGGACGCTGAAATCGGCGGGCGTCAATCCCGGCACCAGCGCCGACCTCACCGTGGCCACCCTGCTGGCGGACCGCCTGGGCGGCCCCGTCCACGCCCCTCCCCGGTCCCGGCCAGGCCCGGATACCCCTGGTTTGCCCGCGAACGACTCGGCGCGGGCCGGCCATTCCGAAACAACCGAGTCCGTGTAATCCAAGGAGAAAATGATGGCTAAGATTGATCGAGTGTTGGTAGGCGAGGCGTTGGTGGGCGATGGCAACGAGGTGGCCCACATCGACCTGATCATGGGCCCCAGGGGCAGCGCCGCCGAAGCGGCCTTCTGCAACGGCCTGGTCAACAACAAGGATGGCTTCACCTCGCTGCTGGCGGTGGTGGCCCCCAACCTGCCCTGCAAGCCAAACACCATGATGTTCAACAAGGTGACCATCAAGGGCGCCAAGCAGGCGGTGCAGATGTTCGGTCCCGCCCAGCGTGGCGTGGCCATGGCTGTGGCCGACTGCGTCGAGGACGGCACCATCCCCGCCGAAGAGGCCGACAACCTCTACATCTGCGTGGGCGTGTTCATCCACTGGGAAGCCGCTGACGACACCAAGATCCAGGACTTCAACTACGAGGCCACCAGACAGTCCATCAAGCGTGCCGTGGCTGGCACCCCCACTGCCGCCGAGGTGGTAGCCAAGAAGGCTTCCGTGGGCCATCCCTTCGCCGCCCACAACTGAGGAGAAACCAAGTGCGTTGCCTGGAATGCGGAGCCGAAGTGGGGGCCCTCGACAACGGTCACCTGTGGGCCTGTGGCGGCATCACGCTTCAGGAATACGCGCTCCGGCACGCCCTGCCCCTGGATCTGCTGGTGACGCCGGACGACGTCGGCCATCTCCCGGAGGTCGCTCCCAGGTCGCCCGCCACACCGCCGGACGAAGCGGCCCAGGCCACCCTGGCCGGACTGCGCCTGGCCGGCAAGGTGTCGGAGGAGGGCGTGGTTTGCGCCATCGCCGGGGAAGTGGCCTGGCTGGATCTGCTGTTCTGGGATCTCGCCCGGCTCGCGCCGTTCGGGTTCCAGTTCCGGCAGGAATACCACTATGCCCCGGGAACCCACCGGGTCGTGGCCAGGAACCGGCTGACGGCCCATGGAAGGAATCTGGTCGGCCCCTGGCTACCCGCCAGGGTGCCGCCGCCGGATCCACGCTTGAAATACGCGGTCTACCTGGCCCATGCAGCCGAGCTGCACGCCGGGTACCTATTCCTACCTTTCGCCTCGGCCGCCGACGCCGACGGGGCGGCGGCCGATCTCATCCGTGAACTGGGCGCGCGCACCCGCCGGCTGGACGCGGGAACGCCCCTGCTGCGCACCCTGACCCGGGCCGACACGGCGCGACTCCTGGACGGCCTGGCGCCCGAGCTCGCCGATATGCCCGGCGTCCAGGCCCGCTTTCACCCGGAGACTCCGGAAGTCACCGTGACCAAGGAAGTGGTGTTCGATTCGGCCCACTTCCTCACCGACCATCCGGCCAAATGCAGCAACCTGCACGGCGGCCGCTATGTCCTGCGCGTGAAGGTGCGCGGCCACGTCGATCCCATGACCGGCTGCGTGCTGGACTACGGCTACCTGAAGCGGGTTGTGAACGCCCGGGTGGTGGAGCGCTTCGACCACCACACCCTGAACTACGCTGGGCCTGAACTGGCCTGGCGATCCACCACCGAGCTGCTCTGCGTGCACATCTGGGAGCGGCTCATCGATCACCTGCCGGGCCTGGTGGATATCACCCTCCATGAGACACCCCAGTCTTGGTGCCAGTACACGGGCCCCGATCTGGAAACCTGGATGGCGCGGGGATCGGATCCCCTTCTGACCCGCTTCACCGGTCCGGCGCTGGGGCGCTCTCCCTGGCGGCGCTGGATGGGCCCGGCTCAAGTTCGTCATGGAACGCGGCAAGTTCCCCCGGGCTGATACGACCGTCGTGCAGGGCCGAGGCCAGCAACACGCCTGCCACGCCCAGGGCCGCCAGGGCGGCCAGGTCGCCGGCATGGCGGACGCCGCCGGCGGCATGCAGGCGCGTTCCCGGGGCCAGGCGCCGGAGGCGGGACAGGGTCTCCAAGTCCGGCCCCCGGCCCATGCCCACCCGGCCCAGGGTCATGGCGATCACGTCCCCGGGCCAGCGCTCCACCGCCCCATCCAGGCCGGCGGGCCCCAGGAACCCGTCGTCCCGGAAATCCAGGGAGAGGACGCCCTGGGCGGGCATCGCCGCCGCGCCCGGCGCCACCGCCAGGGATTCGCTGCCCAGCACGGGGCGGCCCAGGCCCCGGGCCTGCCAGGCCGCGGCGGCGGCCGGGTCCGGGAAGCCCGCGTCCACCCAGAACTCCAGCGCCGGGAAGGCCCGGGCCAGGGCTTCCAGGGTGGCGTCATGGCCGCCCCGGCCCAGGATGGCATCCAGGTCCGCCACGTAGAATCGCCGGAAGGAATGCAGCGCCAGGAAGCCCTCGACCACCGCCTCCGGCCGGCTGGAGCCGGGGCACAGGGCGGATTCCAGGGGCCGGTATGCGTCCCGCCGGCCGGCCCGGGCGCGCACCGCCACGCCGCCCATCAGGTCCAGCACGGGAATCAATCGCAAGGAAGCGGGCATGAAAATCTTCGTCTTTGAGTACGTGACCGGGGGAGGCTTCGCCGGCGAGCCTCTGCCCGAATTCGTCGGGGATGGCGAAACCATGTGGCGCGCCCTGGTGGAGGATCTTACCGCCCTGGACGGGGTGGACGTGATCACCCTGCGGGATGACCGCCTGGACTGGCCGCGCCTGCCGGGCCTGCGGGTGATGGCCACCGACGCGGCCCGCTTCCAGGAGGATTTCAGGCGCTGCCTCGACGCCGCCGACGCGGTCTGGCCGGTGGCGCCGGAAAGCGGCGGCCTTCTGGAAAATCTGAGCCGGGATATTCTGGCCGCCGGCAAGCGCCTACTGGGCAGCCGCCCCGACGCGGTGCGGATCGCCGCCAGCAAGCGCGCCACTTCCCGGCATCTGCTGGCGTCGGGGGCGCGGGTGGCGCGGGTGTATGCCTCGCCCTTACTCATGACCGACGACTGGCCGGTGGTGGCGAAGCCCGACGACGGGGCGGGCTGCGTGGACACCCTGTTCTTCTCCGGCCCCGCCGAGGCGCGGCGCTGGGCCATGAATCACAGCGACGATGCCTTCGTCTACCAGTACCACATCCCGGGCCGCCCCCTCTCCCTATCCATGCTCTGCTGCGAGGGTCGCGCCCAACTGCTCAGCGTTAACAGCCAGCACGTGGAACTGGCAGGCGGCCGTTTCCGCGCCCATGGGGTCACCGTGAACACGGTGGCCGACCCCGACGGCGTCTATGAATGGGTAGCCCGCAGCGTCGCCGAGGCCCTGCCCGACCTGTGGGGCTACGTGGGCGTCGATCTGATCGCCGCCGCCGACGGCCCCCGGATTCTCGAGATCAATCCGCGCCTCACTCTGTCCTACGCGGGCCTGGGCGCCGCCGTGGGCGGCAATACCGCTGGACGTGTCCTCGCCCTGCCTGCCTTCGCGCCCCGGGCGGATCTGCGGGCGGTGGCGGTGGGGGCCCGCGAGCCGGCCCCGGCCGCGCGGGAGGCGGCGTGAAGGGCGACGTCATGGGCTGGGACGTGGGCGGCGCCCATCTGAAGGCCGCCCGACTCGACGCGTCCGGCCGGGTGGTCGGCGTCTGGCAGGAACCCTGCGCCCTGTGGCAGGGACTGGACCGGCTGGAGACGGCCCTGGCCCGGATCCTCGCCCGGGCTGGCGGCCCCGCCGCCAGCCACGGCGTGACCATGACCGGCGAGATGACCGACCTGTTCACCACTCGGGAGGAGGGCGTGGCGGCCCTGGCCGCCACCATGGCGGAGCGGCTGGCGCCGGCGCCGACGCGTTTCTACGCCGGCGCCGCCGGCTGGGTGGACGGCGCCGGCATCGCCGCCGCCGCCCGCCTGGTGGCCTCCGCCAACTGGCACGCCACCGCGCGCCTGGTGGCCGGCCGGGTGGGAGAGGGTGTGCTGGTGGACATCGGCAGCACCACCACGGACATCATTCCCCTGGCGGCGGGAAGCGTGGCCGCCACCGGCGCCACCGACGCCGAACGCCTGGCCGCCGGCGAGCTGGTCTACAGCGGCGTCGTCCGCACTCCCCTCATGGCCCTGGCCGGGCGGGCGCCGGTGGCCGGCCGCTGGCTATCCCTCATGGCGGAGCATTTCGCCACCACGGCGGACGTCTACCGGGTGCTGGGCTGGTTGCCCGAATCCGCCGACCTGCATGAAAGCGCCGATGGCGGTCCCAAGACGGCGGCAGCCAGCCGCCGGCGCCTGGCCCGCATGGTGGGCATGGATGTGGAGGACGCCCCGGAGGCGGCCTGGGTCCAGCTGGCCGCCTGGTTCGCCCGGGCCCAATTGAGCTGCATCGAGACCGGCATCCAGCAGGTCCTGTCCCGCGCCCTGCCCGGTCCCGACGCGCCCCTGGTCCTGGCCGGCGCCGGCGCCTTCCTGGGGCCGCGCCTGGGCGCCCGCCTGGAGCGGCCCGTGCTCGATTTCCCCGGCCTTGCGCCTGGCGCGGAAGCCATCCAGTGCTGGTGCGCGCCGGCGGTGGCGGTGGCGCGTCTGATGGTGAAGGATATGCCATGCGTCTGACTTCCATTCCTTACCGCGAGGACAGCGCCGAGCTGTTCGAGGCCATTGCCGACGAACCCTGGGCGGTGTTTCTGGACAGCGGCCGCCCCCGCTCCACTGCTGGACGCCTGGATATCCTGGCGGCGCGACCCTACGCCACCCTGGTGACCCGGGGCGGCATGACCGAGATCCGCCGCTTTGGCGAGGTCCGCCTCTCCCCCGCCGATCCCTTCGCCCTGCTGCGGGAGGAACTGGGCGCGGATGGCCGGCCCGGCCCCCTGCCCTTCGGAGGCGGCGCCATCGGCTATTTTTCCTACGACCTGGGCCGCCGCCTGGAGCGACTGCCCAGCCGGGCCCGGGACCGGGAAGGCATTCCCGACATGGCGGTGGGCATCCACGACTGGGCCGTGGTGGTGGATCACGGCCAGCGCGCCGCCTGGCTGGTGGGCGCCGGCCGCGACCCCCGCACCGAGCGGGACTGGGACCGTCTGCTGGCCCTGTTTTCCGACCCGCCGACACCGGTCCGGCGGCCACCCTTCCGGGTCTGCGGGCCGGTGGTCTCGAACCTGGAGGCCGAGTCCTACCGCCGCGCCTTCGCCTGCATCCAGCGCTACATCTCGGCGGGGGACTGCTACCAGGTCAACCTGGCCCGGCGTTTTTCCGCGCCGGTGGCCGGCGACCACTGGCTGGGCTACCAGGCCCTGCGCCGGCTGAACCCGGCGCCCTTCTCCGCCTATCTCAACCATCCCGCCTGCCGGGTGCTGTCCTCCTCGCCGGAACGCTTCCTCGCGGTGCGGGGGGGCCAGGTGGAGACCAAGCCCATCAAGGGCACCCGTCCCCGGGCCGCCGCGCCGGAGGCGGATTCCGCCCTGGCCCGGGAACTGGCGGAGAGCGTCAAGGACCGGGCGGAGAACCTGATGATCGTGGATCTGCTGCGCAACGACCTGGGCAAGGTCTGCGCCCCGGGCTCGGTGGCGGTGCCCCGGCTGTTCGCGGTGGAGAGCTACGCCACCGTGCACCACCTGGTGAGCACGGTCACCGGCCGCCTGGCGCCGGGCATGGACGCCATCGGCCTGCTGCGGGCCTCGTTTCCCGGCGGCTCCATCACCGGCGCGCCCAAGCTGCGGGCCATGGAGATCATCGAGGAGCTGGAACCCGACCGGCGCGGCGTCTATTGCGGCGCCATTGGCTGGCTGGGCTTCAACGGCGACATGGACGCCAACATCGCCATCCGCACCTTGGTGTCCTCGGAAGGCCACGCCCGCTTCTGGGCCGGCGGCGGCATCGTGGCGGATTCGGAGGCGGGGGCCGAGTACCAGGAATGCCTGGACAAGGCCGCCGCCCTGCTCGACTTCATGGACCGCCACCGGGACGCGACGGGGGAGCAATGTGCCGGGTCGTGAAGCTGGGGGGCGGCCTGCTGGGCAACCCCTTGCTGACACGCTGGCTGCGCGCCCTGGCGCATGGAATCGAGGAGTTCACGTTGGTTTTCGCCGCGCGGATCTTGTCGGCGAGAAATTCCGTGGCTGTGCGGTCTGTCTGTGGGACGCACGGACCTGGAACGGGCTGATCCGGCAGCGTCCTGGATCAGCCGCGCCGCATGGAATCGAAGAAATCCGCGTTGGTTTTCGTCGCGCGGATCTTGTCGGCGAGAAATTCCATCGCTTCGAGATCGTCCATGGGATAGAGCAGCTTGCGCAGCACCCAGATCTTCTGCAGGGCGCTCTGCTCGATGAGCAGTTCCTCTTTCCGGGTGCCGGAGCGGTTGACGTTGATGGCGGGATAGACCCGCTTTTCCGCCATGCGCCGGTCCAGGTGGATTTCCATGTTGCCGGTGCCCTTGAATTCCTCGTAGATCACGTCGTCCATGCGAGAGCCGGTGTCGATGAGGGCGGTGGCGATGATGGTCAGGCTGCCGCCTTCCTCGATGTTGCGGGCGGCGCCGAAGAAGCGCTTGGGCTTCTGCAGGGCGTTGGCGTCCACGCCGCCGGTGAGCACCTTGCCGGAGGTGGGCTGCACGGTGTTGTAGGCCCGGGCCAGTCGGGTGATGGAATCCAACAGGATGACCACGTCCTTCTTGTGCTCCACCAAGCGCTTGGCCTTGGCGATGACCATTTCGGCCACCTGGACGTGGCGGGCGGCCGGCTCGTCGAAAGTGGAAGCCACCACCTCGCCCTTCACGGTGCGTTGCATCTCGGTTACTTCCTCGGGCCGCTCGTCGATGAGCAGGACGATGAGGATGGCTTCGGGATGGTTGGCGGTGATGGCGTGGGCGATGTGCTGCATCATCACCGTCTTGCCAGTCTTGGGCGGCGCCACCAGCAGTCCCCGGGAGCCTTTGCCGATGGGAGCGACGATATCGATGATGCGGCCGGTCATGTTCTCCTCGGCCTTGATGTCCCGTTCCAGCTTGAAGGGTTGGTTGGGGAACAGGGGGGTGAGGTTCTCGAAGAGGATCTTGTGTTTCAGGGCTTCGACGGGACCGCCGTTGGCCTTGTCGATCTTGGTCAGGGCGAAGTAGCGCTCACCATCCTTGGGGGTGCGGATCTCGCCCTCGATGGAATCGCCGGTATGCAGGTTGAAGCGGCGGATCTGGGAGGGGGAGATGTAGATGTCGTCCGGATTGGATAGGTAGGAGGTGTCGGGCGAGCGCAGGAAGCCGAAGCCATCGGGCAGGATCTCAAGCACCCCATCGCCATAGATGCTTTCACCGTTCTTCGCCTTTTTCTTCAACAGCGCGAAGATCAGTTCCTGCTTGCGCATCCGGTTGGCGTTCTCGATGCCGTTGGCCTCGGCCATCTCCAGAAGCTGGCTGACGTGTTGTTGTTTGAGATCGGAAAGATGCATGGCGTATGGAATGGGAGGATGTGCGAGAAGCGGGTCGGGAGAAACCGACTAACCCGGCGAGTCCGGGAGGTGCGCTGCTGGAAGCGGGGGATATTCGCCCGGCAGGACGCCGGGCGACGCAAAGCTAATGGAACTCAGATGTTGCTGTCAACGAAGGCGGTAAGCTGGGACTTGGACAGGGCGCCCACCTTGGTGGCTTCCACGTTGCCGTTCTTGAAGATCATCAGTGTGGGAATGCCGCGAATGCCATATTTGGGCGGGGTGGCCTGGTTCTCGTCGATGTTGAGCTTGCACACCTTCAGGCGGCCGGCGTACTCCTTGGCCACTTCATCCAGGATGGGGGAGATCATCTTGCAGGGGCCACACCAGTCGGCCCAGTAATCCACCAGCACGGGCATGGGAGATTGCAGGACTTCCTGTTCGAAGGTGTCGTCGGTGACGTAATGGATGTGCTCGCTCATGGGGAACCTCTGGGTGGAGAGTGGGTGTTCTAGCCGAATGGGGAAAGCCGAAGGTTTGCCTGGCGTGGGACGAGGATTGTTGGCGGGTCGGCGCGGTTCACCGCTATGCTAGCGAAAAAGCTTTTTCGAGGAAAGTTATGACCTATGTCGTTGCCGAGAACTGCATCAAGTGCAAGTACACGGATTGCGTGGAAGTGTGTCCGGTGGACTGCTTCCGCGAGGGGCCCAACTTCCTGGTCATCGACCCGGAAGAGTGCATCGACTGCAACTTGTGCGTGGCCGAGTGCCCGGCCCAGGCCATCTTCCCCGAGGACGACGTGCCCGCCGACCAGCGCCAGTTCATCGCCCTCAACGCCGAGCTGGCCCGTCTCTGGCCCGCGATCACTGAAAAGAAACCCGCCCCGGCGGACGCCGACGCCTGGAACGGCAAGCCGGGCAAGGCGGCCCTGCTGGAGCGCTGATCAGCGTCCCAATACCGCCGTCAGGGCCTTCAGGCAGTCGTTCACGTTCTCCTGGCGGGCCGAAGCGCCCATGAGGCCGATACGCCAGATCTTGCCCGCCAAGGCACCCAGGCCGGCGCCGATCTCCAGGTTGAATTCGTTGAGCAGCCGGACCCGGGCGGCGGCATCGTCCACTCCGGCAGGAATGGTCACGGAATTGAGCTGGGGCAGGCGCTCCGCCTCGGGCACGATGAATTCCAGTCCCAGTTTCTCCAGGCCCGCCTTCAGGGCCTCATGCTGGGCGCGATGCCGGGCCCAGGCGTTCTCGATGCCTTCCTCGGCCAGCATCACCAGGGCCTCGTGCAGTCCGTAGAGGGGATTGATGGGGGCGGTGTGGTGGTAGGTGCGTTTGCCCTCGCCGCTCCAGTAGCCCAGCACCAGATTCAGATCCATGAACCAGCTCTGCACCGGTGTCTTGCGCGCCCTCACCTTGTCGATGGCCCTCTCGCCGAAAGTGACGGGGGATAAACCCGGGGTGCAGGACAGGCACTTCTGGCTGCCAGCATAGGCGGCATCGATGCCCCATTGGTCGATGAGCACCGGCGTGCCGCCCAGGGAAGTGACGCAATCCATGATGGTCAACGCGCCATGCCTGCGGGCCATGGCCGCCAGGGCGGCGGCGTCGGACTGGGCGCCGGTGGAGGTCTCGGCATGCACGAAAGCCAGCACCCTGGCATCCGGGTTGGCAGTGAAGGCGGCTTCCACCTTATTTGGGTCCACCGCCCGGCCCCAGGGGTCTTCCACCACCACGGGCACGCCGCCGGCGCGCTTCACGTTCTCCAGCATGCGGCCGCCGAACACGCCATTGATGCAGACGATGACCTTGTCCCCCGGCTCCACCAGATTCACGAAACAGGTTTCCATGCCCACCGAGCCCGGCCCGGACACTGGGAAGGTGAGCTTGTTCTCGGTCTGGAAGGCATAGCGCAAGAGCATCTTGGTCTGTTCCATCATGTCCGAGAAGGCCGGATCCAGGTGGCCGATGGTGGGCCGCGCCATGGCCTCCAGGATGCGCCTGGGCACGTCGGAGGGACCGGGGCCCATGAGAGTGCGGCGGGGAGGCTGGAAGGGGGCGATCTTGGTGGACTGCATGGCGGAGGGCTCCGTAACGTTAAACCCGAGCATTTTATTCGGCCTATGGCGCGAATCGATAGCCGCCCTACAATCCCCCCTCACATTTGGAGGACAACATGGACAAGATCGCGGTGATGATCGGATTGGGTCAACTGGGCCGGGTGTTTGCCGGCGGCCTCTTGAAGACCGGGCATACGGTGGTCCCGGTGAACCGGGGCGACGATCCCAAGGCCGTGGCCGCCCGGATACCCGAGCCTGACCTGGTGATGATCTCGGTGGGTGAGAACGACCTGCATCCCCTGCTCCACGCCCTGCCGGAAGCCTGGTACGACAACGTGGGTCTGCTGCAGAACGAACTCCTGCCCCGGGACTGGGAAGCCCACGGCATCGACGCTCCCACCGTCATTTCCGTGTGGTTCGAGAAGAAATCCGGCACCGACGCCAAGGCCCTGCTGCCCTCTCCGGTGTACGGGCCCCAGGCGGAACGCCTGGTGGCCGCCCTGGCCGCCATCAACCTGCCGGCACGCACGGTCCCGGACGACGGGGAGTTTCTCTGGGAACTGGTGCGCAAGAATCTTTACATCCTCACCACCAACATTGCCGGCCTGGAAGCCGGTGGCGACGTGGGCGCCCTATGGCGCGACCACCGCAACCTGGCGAAGGACGTGGCCGCCGACGTCCTGGACGTGCAGGAATGGCTCACCGGCCAACGCTTCGACCGGGAACGCCTGATGGCCGGTTTCCAGGAGGCCATCAACGCCGACCCCTGCCATGCCTGCGCTGGTCGTGCCGCTCCCGCCCGGCTGACCCGGGCCGTGCATCATGCCGATGCCGCTGGCCTGGCGGTGCCCACCCTGCGCCGCATCGCTGCCGCCCGGGGCATCGTCTGATGGGGTCAGGGCGTTACCTCCACCCGCGCCGGGCCCGCTTCCAGGCGACCGATGACCGCCGCCCGCGCGAAGCCATGGCGGCGGAACACGTCCATGACCGCCGCTTCTGCTTCCGGCGCGCAAGCCACCAGCAGGCCACCGCTGGTCTGGGGGTCCGTGAGGAGGGCCTTTTGCCATGCTGCGCAACCCTCGAACAGGGTCACGCCGCCGCCGTAGCTGGCCCAATTGCGGTCGCTGGCGCCGGTGACGAAACCGGCCTGGGCCAGTTCCGCCGCACCTGCAAGTAATGGCACATCTGCGAAGCGGATGCGCACGGTGAGGTGGGAGCCCCGGGCCAATTCCAGGCCATGGCCCAGCAGGCCAAAGCCGGTCACATCGGTCAGGGCGTGCACCTCGTCCATCTGACCCAGTTCCGTGCCCGGGGTGTTGAGCTGGGTGGTGGAGGCAATCATGGCCCGGTAGCCTTCCACCGGAAGTCGATCCTTTTTCAGAGCCGCCGAGTAGATCCCCACCCCCAGGCCCTTGCCCAGGATCAACACGTCGCCGGGCTGGCCGGCGTTGTTCTTCTTGATCTTGCCAGGATCCACCACGCCGATGGCCACCAGACCGTAGATGGGTTCCTGGGCATCGATGGAGTGGCCGCCGGCAATGGGCATGCCGGCGGCTCGGGCCGCCGCTTCGCCGCCGGACAGGATGGCCCGGATGGTTTCGTGGGACAGCTTGTCGATGGGCATGCCCACCAAGGCCAGGGCGAACAGGGGCCGGCCGCCCATGGCGTAGACATCCGAGATGGCGTTGGTGGCGGCGATGCGCCCAAACTCGTAGGGATCGTCCACGATGGGCATGAAAAAGTCGGTGGTGGCGACGATGGCCTGGGTCTCGTTGAGCTTCCACACCGCCGCGTCATCGGAAGATTCGATGCCCACCAGGAGATCCGGAAAGCCGGAAGCCAGTCCTTTGGCGAAGGGTGTGTCGGCCAGGATCCTTTCCAGCACCGCTGGCGCGATCTTGCAGCCGCAGCCGCCACCGTGGGAGAGGTGGGTGAGTCGGACAGGGGGGTTGAGGACAGGGTCGGGCATGATGCATTGGGGCGGACAGTCTGATCTGGCCCCAGAGCATAGCCCAAAATGAAACCCCGGCGCCCTTCACCCATGGCAGGATCAAGGGCGTCGGGGCCCCAAAGGGGATGGAATGGGTCAGCGGACGATCTGGGGGATCACATCCAGGATGGCGTGGGTATCCCGATTCACCAGGACCACGTCGTTTCCAAGGATGTAACGTGTATACGGGGCCGGCAGATGGGGCAGCTTGGCGTTGAGGGCGCTGGGTAACGGCGCAGGACGCTGCCCCGGATCCAGCACGTCGCCAGGCTTCGCGCGCTGGGCGGGCAGCGGACCGCTGGGCTTGCCGTAGAACGCCTCGATGATGCCGCGCTCACTGTCGGAGAAGCGCATGCCGGAGGCACCCGGGCTTTGAGAGATCCCCTGGCTGGCGCAACCTGCCAGCAGCGCGGCCGTGGCGATGAACAGGAATTCGCGTCGTTCCATTGTTGTCCCCTCAGGCTTCATGGAAAAGGCAATCTGTTTATCAAAGCCCCTCCGCTGACGCTTTGAGCGGCATCAAGAAAGCGGTTGCAACAAGACAAAAGCCGGCGCGAGGCCGGCTTTTCCAGGGATGGGCCGGGTTTCAGCGGGGCAGATCGGATCTGCCCATGAGGAAGGCGTCCACCTCCCTGGCGCACTGGCGGCCTTCCCGGATGGCCCAGACCACCAGGGACTGGCCCCGGCGCATGTCGCCGGCGGCGAATACCTTGGCGACATTGGTGGCGTAGCAGCCAGCGCCGTCGGTGCTGGCGCGGGCATTTCCCCGGGCGTCCTTTTCCACGCCAAAGGCTTCCAACACGGGGGCCAGGGGGTTGGTGAAGCCCATGGCGAGGAAGACCAGGTCGGCCTTGATCTCGAACTCGCTGCCGGGCACCTCGGCCATCCTGCCGTCCTTCCACTCCAGGCGGGCGGCCTTGACGGCCTTTACATTGCCCTGACCGTCATCGACGAAGGCCTTGGTGACGATGGACCAGTCCCGCTCGCAGCCTTCCTCGTGGGAGGAGGAAGTGCGCAGCTTCAAGGGCCAGTAGGGCCATACCAGGGGCTTGTCCTCCTGCTCGGGCGGGCGTGGCATCAGTTCGATCTGGGTGACGCTGGCGGCGCCGTGGCGGTTGGAGGTGCCCACGCAGTCGGAGCCGGTGTCGCCGCCGCCAATGACCAGGACGTGCTTGCCGGCGGCCGAGATGGGGTTGGGACCGTCGCCGGCTACCGCCTTGTTCTGGGGGATGAGGAATTCCAGGGCGAAGTGCACGCCCTTGAGTTGACGGCCGGGCACTGGCAGGTCCCGGGGTACTTCCGAGCCGCCGGCCAGGACCACGGCGTCGTACTCGGCCATGAGCCTGGCAGCGGGCAGGATCTCCCTGGCGTCGTTGACGATGCCGACGGGGGTCGTCTCGACGCCCACCAGGCAGCCGGGGCGGAAGCTGACGCCTTCCGCTTCCATCTGCTTCATGCGGCGGTCGATGAGACCCTTGTCCATTTTGAAGTCGGGGATGCCATAACGTAGCAGGCCACCGATGCGGCTCGACTTCTCGAACACGGTCACCTCGTGGCCCACCCGGGCGAGCTGCTGGGCGGCGGCCAGGCCCGCCGGGCCGGAGCCGACGATGGCGACCTTCCTGCCGGTCTTCACTTTGGGCGGCTGGGGTGTCACCCAGCCCATCTCCCAGCCCTTGTCGATGATGAAGTGCTCGATGGATTTGATGCCGACGGGATCAGCGTTGATCCCCAGGGTGCAGGCGGCCTCGCAGGGGGCGGGGCAGATGCGGCCGGTGAACTCGGGGAAGTTGTTGGTGGAATGCAGCACGTCGAGGGCCTGCCTCCAGTTGCCCCGATACACCAGGTCGTTCCAATCCGGGATGATGTTGTTCACCGGGCAACCGTTGTTGCAGAAGGGGATGCCGCAGTCCATGCAGCGGGCCCCCTGGATCTTCGCGGCCTCATCCGTGAGGGTGGCGACGAACTCCTGGTAGTTGTGCAGCCGCTGCTCCACGGGGGCGTAGGCCTCGGGCTGGCGCTCATATTCGAGGAAACCGGTCATCTTGCCCATCAGGCGGCCTCTTTCAGTTGGCCGGCGGCGATTTCTTTCAGCGCCCGGCGATATTCATTGGGGAAGACTTTCACGAAACGCTCCCGGTAAGCGTTCCAGTTGTCCAGGATGTCCCGGGCCACGGCGCTGCCGGTGGCGTCCAGGTGCTTCCGGACCAGATCCTTGAGCAGAACTTCGTCGGCGCTGTGTCTGTGGCGGGTGCCGTCGTCGGGCTGGGCCTCGGCCGGCAGCACCTTCTCCAGGGTGACCATGGACAGGTTGCAGCGCTTCTCGAACAGGCCGTCGGCGTCCAGCACGTAGGCGATGCCGCCGGACATGCCAGCAGCGAAGTTGCGGCCGGTCTGGCCCAGCACCACCACGGTGCCGCCGGTCATGTATTCGCAGCCGTGGTCGCCCACTCCCTCCACCACTGCCGTGGCGCCGGAGTTGCGCACGCAGAAGCGCTCGCCGGCCACGCCCCGGAAGAACACCTCGCCGGCGATGGCGCCGTAGAGCACGGTGTTGCCGACGATGATGTTGTCCTGGGGCACGCCCCGGAAGGCTGCGGGCGGCTTGACGATGATACGGCCGCCGGAGAGGCCCTTGCCCACGTAATCGTTGCCCTCGCCGGTGAGTTCCAGGGTGATGCCCCGGGCCAGGAAGGCGCCGAAGCTCTGGCCGGCGGTGCCAGACAGGTTCACATGGATGCTGTCGTCGGGAAGGCCGGCGTGGCCGTAGCGCTTGGCCACTTCATGGGAGAGCAGGGTGCCGCAAGTACGGTTGACGTTGGTGATGGGTGTGTCGATGACCACTTTCTCACCCTTTTCCAGGGCTGCCCGGGCTTGCTCGATGAGGCGGAGGTCCAGGGCGCCGTCCAAGCCGTGGTCCTGGGTTTCCCGGTGGCAGCAGGCCACGTCACCGGGCACCGGGGGCATGTAGAAGATGCGGGAGAAGTCCAGACCCTTGGCCTTCCAGTGCTCGATGCCGTGGCGCATGTCAAGGAGGTCGGCGCGGCCGATGAGGTCGTCGAACCTGCGGATGCCCATCTGGGCCATCAGCTCCCGCACTTCCTCGGCGACGAAGAAGAAGTAGTTCACCACGTGCTCGGGCTGTCCGGTGAAGCGGCGGCGCAACACCGGATCCTGGGTGGCCACGCCCACCGGGCAGGTGTTCAGGTGGCACTTGCGCATCATGATGCAGCCCTCCACCACCAGGGGGGCGGTGGAGAAGCCGAACTCGTCGGCCCCCAGCAGCGCCCCCACCACCACGTCGCGGCCGGTCTTCAACTGGCCGTCGGTCTGTACCCGGACGCGGCCCCGCAGGCGGTTCAGCACCAGGGTCTGCTGAGTCTCGGCCAGGCCCAGTTCCCAGGGGGTGCCGGCATGCTTCACCGAGGAGATGGGGGAAGCACCGGTGCCGCCATCATGGCCGGCGATGAGGATGTGGTCGGCCTTGGCCTTGGCCACCCCGGCCGCCACGGTGCCTACGCCCACTTCCGACACCAGCTTCACCGAGATGTCCGCCTGCGGGTTGGCGTTCTTCAGGTCATGGATGAGCTGGGCCAGATCCTCGATGGAATAGATGTCGTGGTGGGGCGGCGGCGAGATGAGGCCGACGCCGGGCACGGAGTGACGCAGGTAGCCGATGTATTCGGACACCTTGTGACCGGGAAGCTGCCCCCCCTCGCCGGGCTTGGCGCCCTGGGCCATCTTGATCTGGATCTGGTCGGCGTTGGCCAGGTACTCGATGGTGACACCGAAGCGGCCCGAGGCCACCTGCTTGATGGCCGAGCGCAGGCTGTCGCCCTCCTTCAGCTCATAGTCCCGCTCGATGCGGGAAGCGCCGATGAGCTCGGACAGCTTGGTGCCCCCCTTCACCGGCTTGAAACGGGTCGGATCCTCGCCCCCCTCGCCAGTGTTGGACTTGCCGCCGATGCGGTTCATGGCGATGGCGAGCGTGGAGTGGGCCTCGGTGGAGATGGAGCCCAGGGACATGGCACCGGTGGCGAAGCGCTTGACGATCGCCTTGGCCGGCTCCACCTCCTCCAGCGGCACGGGGGGGCCGGCAGGCCGGATCTCGAACAGACCGCGCAGGGTCATCATGCGCTTGCTCTGGTCGTTGATGATGCGGGCGTATTCCTTGTAGGTGGAATATTGATTGCCCCGGGTGGCGTGCTGGAGCTTGGCGATGGCGTCTGGTGTCCACATGTGCTCCTCGCCGCGGATGCGGAAGGCGTATTCGCCACCGGCGTCCAGCATGGTGGCGAGCACGGGATCGTCGGAGAAGGCGCTGGCATGGACACGCACCGCTTCCTCGGCGACTTCCTTCAGGCCCACGCCTTCCACCTGGGATGCCGTGCCGGTGAAGTAGCGGCGGATGAAGTCGCTGTTGAGGCCCACTGCCTCGAAGATCTGGGCGCCGCAGTAGGACTGGTAGGTGGAGATGCCCATCTTGGACATGACCTTGTTGAGGCCCTTGCCCACCGCCTTGATGTATTTCTTTTGAGAGTCCTTGTAGTCCTCGCCGGAGAAGTCCTTGATGGTCTCCAGAGCCAGCCAGGGGCACACGCCTTCCGCGCCGTAGCCGGCCAGCAGGGCAAAGTGGTGGGTTTCGCGCACGGAGCCGCTGTCCACCACCAGGCCGGTGCTGGTGCGCAGGCCCTTGCGGGTGAGGTGGTGGTGCACTGCGGAGCAGGCCAGCAGGGCGGGCACGGGCACGCGCCGGGCATCCACCGCCCGGTCGGACAGGATGAGAATGTTGTAGCCATCGGCCACCGACCGCTCGGCCATGTCGGCCAGACGGGTAAGCGCGCCTTCGCAGCCGTCCGCGCCTTCCTCGGCGTCATAAGTGATGTCCAGCACCAGGGATTTGAAGCGGCCGTTGGTCAGATCGGCGATCTTCACCAACCGGGCCAGATCCTCCTGCATCAGCACCGGCTGGGTCACTTCCAGGCGCGGCGTCAGCGCCTCGTTCGGGTCGGTGATACCCAGGAGGTTGGGCTTGGGACCGATGAAGGAGGTGAGCGACATGACGATCTCTTCCCGGATCGGGTCGATGGGCGGGTTTGTCACCTGGGCGAACAACTGCTTGAAGTAGTTGTACAGGGGCTTGTTCTTGTCGGACAGCACCGGCAGGGCCACGTCGTTGCCCATGGAGCCGGTGGGCTCCTCGCCGTTTTTGGCCATGGGGACGAGGATGACCTTGACGTCCTCCTGGGTGTAGCCGAAGGCCTGCTGGGTATCCAGCAGGCTCTCCCTGAGTTCGGTCTTGCTCTCGACGGCCGGCAATTCGCTCAGGTAGACGCGGGATTCGTCGATCCATTGACGGTAGGGCTCGGCGGTGGCCAGGGTCTGCTTCAGCTCGCCGTCGTCAATGATGCGCCCCGCCTCCAGGTCGATGAGGAACATCTTGCCGGGCTGCAGGCGCCACTTCTTGACGATCTTTTCTTCCGGGAAAGTCAGCACCCCCATCTCCGAGGCCATGAGCACCAGGTCGTCCTCGGTCACAAGATAGCGGGCGGGCCGCAGGCCGTTGCGGTCCAGCGTCGCGCCGATCTGGCGGCCGTCGTTGAAGGCCACCGCGGCGGGGCCGTCCCAGGGCTCCATGATGGGCGCGTGGAATTCGTAGAAGGCACGCCGGTCCTCGTCCATCAGCGGGTTGCCGGCCCAGGCCTCGGGGATCAGCATCATCATGGCATGGGCCAGGCTCAGGCCGCCCATCACCAGCAGTTCCAGGGCGTTGTCGAAGCAGGCCGAGTCGGACTGGCCCTCCTCGATGAGGGGCCACAGCTTGGCCAGGTCGTCCCCCAGGACAATGGAGGACATGGCCTTCTGGCGCGCCGCCATCCAGTTGATGTTGCCGCGCAGGGTGTTGATCTCGCCGTTGTGGGCGATCATGCGGAAGGGATGGGCCAGATCCCACTTGGGGAAGGTGTTGGTGGAGAAGCGCTGATGCACCAGGGCCAGGGCCGAGGTCAGGCGCTCGTCCTGGAGGTCCAGGTAATACTCGCCCACCTGCTTGGCCAGAAGCATGCCTTTGTAGACCAGGGTGCGGGAGGACAGGGAAGGCAGGTAGAAATGGTCCTTGTCGGCCAGCTTCATGCGACCCACTTCGAGCTCCACCCGGCGGCGGATGACGAACAGCTTGCGCTCGAAGACATCCTGGTCGGTAGTGGACTCGCCCCGGCCGATGAACACCATGCGTACCACGGGCTCCTCAGCCCGGGCGGCTTCCGCCAGACCGGTGTTGTCCCGGGGCACATCGCGCCAGCCCAGGAAGCGCTGGCCTTCCTCATAGACGATGCGGGCCACGGCGGATTCGCAGGCCAGGCGGCCGTTGGCGGACTGGGGCAGGAAGACCATGCCGCAGGCGTATTCGCCAGCGGCAGGCAGGGGGATGCCCAGCTTGGCGGTCTCCTCCCGGAGGAAGGCGTCGGGAATCTGCAGGAGGATGCCGGCGCCGTCGCCCAGCAGCGGGTCATAGCCGGTGGCGCCCCGGTGGGTCAGATTCTCCAGGATGCGCAGACCTTGGCGGACGATGTCGTGGCTTTTCTTGTTCTTGATGTGGGCGACGAAACCGACGCCACAGGCGTCGTGCTCCAGTGACGGATCGTACAGGCCCTGCCTGCTGGGCTGGCCTCCCACGGGGTTGTCGCAGTGGTTCACGCTTGCATCCTCAAAGTCTGGTCGGGTCACCGGTGCGCCGGATCGCCTGGTCGAACAGGGCCGTGACGGGCTTCGGCACGGCCAAAAAAAGCCGGTGCGAACACCGGCTGCTGTCGCTTGCAGGGCGTCATCACGGCCCCGGCTCCCAATAACGGGCTTGGAATTCTAGCGCGTCGCGGTGGCATCGCCAACCGCGGGTAAATTGTGAAAACGGGCAGAAGCGAGTCGGACCAGGGCTTGCCGTCACGAAATCATCGCATTTCCTTCATCTTCGCGACTTCGCGGGGCCGTATTTTGCCGGCATGTTGGCCCAGCAAATCGCATTCGCGCAATTCTCCGCCCCACGTCGCCGCCTGCGCATAGCAGTGGTGACGGAAACCTATCCGCCGGAAATCAACGGCGTGGCCATGACCTTGGAACGCATGGTCAAGGCGTTGCAAAGCCGTGAACATCAGATCCAGTTGATCCG
>CAZYEY010000200.1:0-4381 GCA_964646585.1 uncultured Thiobacillus sp.
CTCCAATCCCCGCCGCCGGGCCCGGCCCAAGATGGAGGAAGTGGCCGCCGAGCCCCTGGTTCTGGTGGAGACCCGAACGGAACAGCGGAACGATACGACCAGTACTTGAGCCGCCGACACCTCTCCTGCCTTCAAACCCCACTTCGGTGGGGTTTGTCTTTTCCTGGGGCTTCAATACTTCAGCTGGAGCCTGTTACTGTTCGCAACGATGACCCGTTTTCGGCCTCAATCCATGGGACGACCCGATCCGCACCCCGCTGGTTCTGCCGCTGCCCCCCACCCCGGCATCCACGATCCATACAATGCTCACCCGATTAGCGTGGAGATGGCCGATGCCCAATCAGGAATTGGGATCCGTGGGTTGCGGCCATGAGCGATCTGCTGCCCGCTACCGGCCCTCTCCTCGCCTTTCTTGGGGCGAGCCTGGTTCTTGCGGTGACGCCCGGCCCGGGCGTGTTCTACATCGTCAGCCGCAGCCTGTAGCAGGGACGGAGCCATGGCCTTGCCTCGGTGGCCGGCGTGGCGCTGGGCAACTTGGGCAACCCGGTGGCGGCGTCCCTGGGCTTGGCGGCCCTGTTCAATGTCTCGGCGCTGGCCTTCGAGATGGTGAAGTTCGCCGGCGCCGCCTACCTGGTGTTCCTGGGGATGAAAGCCTTGTGCGCCACATCAGCGGCCGATGTTCCCGAGACGACCACCGCCCGGCTGGGCGAGGTGTTCCGGGAATGACTGGGGGTGGCCCTGCTGAATCCGAAGACTACGGTGTTCTTCCTGGCCTTTCTGCCCCAGTTCATGAGCCCCGGGGCCCATGCTGGCCAGGCCCTGATCTTGGGCGGCCTGTTCGTGGCCATCGCGGCGGTCACGGATGCTCTCTACGCCCTGGACGCCGGCACCCTGGCTCCCCGGCTCCAGCGTGTCCGCCTATCCCGCCGGGGCGGACGGGTGTTGATGGGCTGCACCTTCACCGCCCTGGCCGGAACCCGGCGGCCGCTCGCGCCATGACCCCCCCTCCATTCCACCCTGGTGTGTTGGCTGTATGCCTGCGTCGGATCCTGCTGGCGCTGCTGCTTTGCCTCGCCCTGCCCGCCATCGCCTTCGACGCACCCGCCTTCCAGGGCGACGTTTTGGACGAAGCTGGACTGCTCGCTGAAACGGATCGTCAAGTCTTGCTCGATCGCATCCGCACCCTGCGGGAGCAGAGTGACATCTGGGCCGCGGTCTACGTGGCCCGGAGCCTGCAAGAGGACAACATCGAGGCCGCGGCGGCGGCCACCTTCGAGAAATGGAAACTGGGCCAGGCTGGCAGGGACAACGGCCTGCTGGTGCTCATCGCGCCCGCCGAACGGCGCATGCGCATCGAGGTGGGCTACGGCCTGGAAGGCTTCATCACCGACGCCCTCAGCAAGCGGGTGATCGAAGAGATCTACCAGCCCGCGTTCCGCGAGAGCCGCTATGCCGATGGCCTCCTGCAAGGCTTCGAGGCCATGGCGAAGATGGCGAAGGGGGAGGCCTTGCCGTCGCCCCCGATGGCAGCCGTGGACATCGACTGGTCCGCCTTTCTGCACGACTACTCCATTGCCTTCGCCATCAACCTAGCGATCCCCGTCCTCTACCTGCTGGCCCGTGCCTATGGCCGCGCCCGGGGCCGGACCGAGACCGACGGCGGCGAGATCAAGGGTCTGTTCATCCTGTTCGGATTCTTCGGTCTCTTCTTCGGCCTGTTTTTCGCGGTGTTCGGCATGGCGCCCGACGATCCGGAGGTATTGCCCATGCTCATCGGCATGAACACGCTGTTCGCCGGGCTGTTCTCCCTGCCTTTCATGGCGAGGGCCCGCCGTTACCTATCCGCCGCGGCCTGGCGACGCTGGAAAGCGGAGCAGCGTCTGATGCGCATGCGGCGTCGCTCGGGCGAGAAGCGCAAGATCTTCGGGGTCTGGTTCGACCCGTCCCAGGTGACGGTGAGCCGGGGCGGCATCAAGCCGGAGCCGCGCTCCTCGTCGGGATCCTCTTCGTCCTTCGGCTCGAGCTCGTCCTCCTCGTCGGGTGGGGGACGTTCCGGCGGCGGCGGCGCCTCCGGGAGCTGGTGAGCCGGCCATGGCGGGCCCAGGCTCCCGACTCCCCTGAATGCCCGCCGGAACTCAGCACTCGAAGAACTTCCTATAGAACATGAAGAAGACCTCGCCGAACAGCACCAGCAAAACGGTCAGGCCGGCGACGCCGATCAATCCGAAAATGGCCGCGACGGAGAAGAGGAGATAGGTGGAAAGCGGTTCCATGATGGGCTCCAAAACGGTCGAAACGGGGCAGTTCCTCCAAGCCTGTCCTTTGGCGTCTCATTGACTTTTGCGTATATAAGCTAGCCCTAATGTTCTGGAGAAGTCCTGCGGAATGGCACTCCCCAGGAATTTGACGAGTGGGTGATGCAAGCTCGCCACCGGTTGGGCACTTGGGTCTTTCATTCCATACGCTGAGGCAACCGGGGCGCGCTAACATGGCCTTGCCATGCGCTCCCCCCTGCCCCAACTCCCGCGCAAGATCATCTCCACCGTCGGAGCCGGTTTCGGCCTGGCCCTCGTTCTCATCATGGCCCTCACCGTGGTGGGCCTGCACCAGCTGGCGGCCACCAACGCCCACCTGGAAGCCATCGTCAAGGAGAACAGCGTCAAAACCCGGATGGCCAGCCAGATGCGTGACATCCTGCGCGATCGGGCCATCTCCATGCTCACCATCGTGGTCAGCGGCGATGCCTTCGAAAAAGACCAGGAGATGCTGCGCTTCTACGCTTTCGGCTCTTCCTATCAACAGGTGCGGGTGGAACTGGAGAAACTCATCCAGCGCCCCCAGGAAAAGGAAGTGCTGGCGCGAATCGACCGCCTGACCCGGGCCAATCAGCCGGTGATGGTGCGCACCGTCGACCTGGCCATGGAGGGCTACACCTTCCTGGCCTTCGAAGAACTCCAGCGCCAGGGCATTCCCCTGCAACGCCAACTGGTCAAGGAGCTGGACAGCCTGATCCAGATCCAGCGGGACATGACCCGCCGGGCCGCCCAGGAAGCCCATGACGACTATCAACGCACCCGTTGGCTGATGCTCGGCCTGGGGCTGATCGCCGTGCTGGCGGCAGCCATCGTGGCAGTCACCGTCATGCGTCGCACCGCCCGTCTGGCCGCAGTCAGCGAACGGGAACGCACCAAGTTTCTCACTCTGTTCGAGACCAACACCGACGGCATCGTCATCCTCAATCGCCACGGCTTCACCGACTGCAACCCGGCCACCCTGCAGATGTTCCACATGGACAAGGTGGAGGATTTCCTCAAGCGGCGTCCGGAAGATCTGGGCGTGGAGGACCAGCCCTGCGGTACCCCGCCCTACCTCCTGGCCGAACGCCATATCAGGGAAGCGGTGGAGAAAGGCCATGCCTTCTTCCACTGGACGGCCAAGCGCCCGGATGGCAGCAGTTTCCCGGCCGAGATCGCGCTGCATGCCATGACCCTGGACGGAGAGCCGGTCATCCAGGCCATCATGCGCGACGTTTCCGCCCGCAAGGAGGCGGAGGCGGCCCTGGAAGCCGCCCGGGACACGGCTTTGGCCACCGCCGAGATGAAGTCCCAGTTCGTGGCCAATGTCAGCCACGAGATCCGCACCCCCATGAACGGCATCATGGGCATGACCCAGCTGCTGCTGAGCAGCCCCCTCACCGACCGGCAGAAGGAATATGCCCAGACCATCGCCCAGTCGGCGGAAGCCCTGCTGGGCGTCATCAACGACCTGCTGGATTTTTCCAAGATCGAAGCGGGCAAGCTCACCCTGGAACACATCGACTTCGAACTGCCCGGCCTGCTGCGGGACGTGATCGAGTTGAACCGTCCCCGGGCCGACGCCAAGGGGCTGACCCTGGTCCTGGAAACGGAACCGGGCCTGCCTCGCTGGGTCATGGGTGACCCTCTGCGGGTGCGGCAAATCCTGCTCAACCTCACGGACAACGCCATCAAGTTCACCCACCGGGGCGAGGTTCGCGTCCGCGCGGAAAGTCAGGCCGACGGCCGTGTCCGCATCAGCGTCAAGGACACCGGCATCGGCATGAGCGAGACCGCCCGGGGCCGCATCTTCAAGGCTTTCGCCCAGGCCGACGGCTCCGTCAGCCGCAAGTACGGCGGCACCGGACTGGGCCTGAGCATCTGCCGGCAACTGGCGGAACTCATGGGGGGCGAACTGGGCGTGGAGAGCACGCCTGGCCAGGGCAGCACCTTCCACCTCACCCTGCCCCTGCCCGCCATCCCGGCGCCGCCGGCCGGTGCCGCCGAAGACCTGCCCCTGGTCACCCGCTTCCCCGGCGTCACCGTGCTGGTGGCGGAGGACAACCCGGTGAACCAGAAGCTCATCC
>CAZYEY010000201.1:0-5399 GCA_964646585.1 uncultured Thiobacillus sp.
ACCCGCGGCGATGCGGGTCAGGCTGGCGCCCGCACGCGTGCGCTCACGGTACACCGCCTCCCCGGTGCCGACCACCGCCAGCGCGCGGGTGGTCGGTATGCCCAGCGCGTGCATCGCTTCGCCCACCAGCACTTCGCGCAGCATCGGCCCCACCGCCGCCTTGCCGTCGCCGCGCCGGGAAAACGGCGTGCGTCCCGAGCCTTTCAGCGCGATGTCGCGGCGTCGGCCGTGAACGTCGATCACCTCGCCGATCAGCAGCGCCCGGCCATCGCCCAATTGCGGATTGAACTGGCCGAACTGGTGGCCGGCATAGGCCTGGGCGATCGGCCGGGCCCCCTCGGGCAGAGTGTTGCCGGAAAACATCGCCGCCAGGGCTGCGTCGTCCAGGCCGTCCAGGTCCAGCCCCAGCTCCTCCGCCAGGCCCCGGTTGAGGAACAGCAGTACCGGCGCGGGCACCGGTTCGGGCCGGCAGTCCGCGTAGAAACCGGACAGGTCGCGGGCGTAGGTGTTGTCGAAGGCAATGGCGGACATGGACGGGGCCTGGCTCGAAGCCTGGTTCGGGAGAGCTATGGGAAATTAGGGCTGGCGACGGGTAAATTCCACCCCGCAGGCGCAACGGGCTCTGCTTGGCCCGTTGTCGGGGCCAGCTCCGGATTGGCGTGCGCGCGCCTCGATCAGCGCTCGGCGACGCTTTTTTCGAGCGCATCCAGCCAACGTTCCAGGACACCGACATGCCCCGCCAGTCGGCCGTGGATGGCGCGGGCGAGTTCTTCGTTGTAGGTGTGGCTGGTGAGATTGCGGTCGTCGATCATGGCCATGGCGGCGTGGCCGTCGGTTTCGTTCAGCAGGTTGTTTTGGACGCAGGCTCGCACGGCCGTCTTGGGACTGGCCACGGTAATCCCGAAAGCGGCATCGAGTACGGCCTGGGCGGCCTTCCAACAGGCTTCGACGGTGTATTCGAAACGCTGGATGGCGGCATCGCGCTCGATCGGGCCGGGTGCGGCCAGCCCGGTGAGTTCCTGCAACGTCAGCAAGGCGTGGCGCGCCACGGCAAGACGTCGCTTCAATCGTTCCATGGGATGCCCTCCCGTTCGATAGTCTGGCGCAAGGCGGGGCTCGCATCCCTCAGATCGATTAGATCCACATGGAGCAGGAGGTTGCTTTCTTCCAGGGCGGCGCGGGTTTCGGCCAGTAAACCCACAGGCAACGGCGCGTTCGGACGAACCGCTACGTCGATGTCCGACCAGCGCCGGGCATCACCCCGCGCCCGGGAGCCGAACAGTATTAAGTCAGCCACCGTAACTGGAATGTGTGTGCGGATGAGACGGCGGGCGAGATCGAGATCGGCATCTGATTGCATGGTGCGGACCGGTCGGGTTGGCGGTTTGGCCTCAAACCTTGAGGTACACCTCGGCCCCCGTCTTCACGAACTCCACGGCCTTCGCCTCCATGCCCTTTTCCAGGGCCTCGTCTTCCTTGATCCCATGGCTGGCGGCGTAGTCGCGCACGTCCTGGGTGATCTTCATGGAGCAGAAGTGGGGGCCGCACATGGAGCAGAAGTGGGCCACCTTGGCGGACTCCTTGGGCAGGGTCTCGTCGTGGAATTCCCGGGCCTTGTCCGGGTCCAGCCCCAGGTTGAACTGGTCCTCCCAGCGGAACTCGAAGCGGGCCTTGGACAGGGCGTTGTCGCGGATCTGGGCGCCGGGATGGCCCTTGGCCAGATCCGCCGCGTGGGCGGCCAGCTTGTAGGTGATGATGCCTTCCTTCACGTCGTCCTTGTCCGGCAGGCCCAGGTGTTCCTTGGGCGTCACATAGCAGAGCATCGCCGTGCCGTACCAGCCGATCATGGCCGCACCGATGCCCGAGGTGATGTGGTCGTAGCCGGGGGCGATGTCGGTGGTGAGCGGCCCCAGGGTGTAGAAGGGGGCCTCGTCGCACCCTTCCAATTCCTTCTCCATGTTCTCCTTGATGAGCTGCATGGGCACGTGGCCGGGGCCTTCGATCATCACCTGCACGTCGTGCTTCCAGGCGATCCGGGTCAGCTCGCCCAGGGTCTTGAGCTCGGCGAGCTGGGCCTCGTCGTTGGCATCAAAGATGGAGCCGGGCCTGAGGCCATCGCCCAGGGAGAAGGCCACGTCGTAGGCCTTCATGATTTCGCAGATCTCCTCGAAATGGGTGTAGAGGAAGCTCTCCTTGTGGTGGGCCAGGCACCACTTGGCCATGATGGAGCCGCCCCGGGAGACGATGCCGGTCATGCGGGAGGCGGTCATGGGGATGTAGCGCAGCAACACGCCGGCGTGGATGGTGAAATAGTCCACCCCCTGCTCCGCCTGTTCGATGAGGGTGTCCCGGAACATCTCCCAGGTGAGCTCCTCGGCGCGGCCGTTCACCTTCTCCAGGGCCTGGTAGATGGGCACGGTGCCGATGGGCACGGGCGAGTTGCGAATGATCCATTCCCGGGTTTCGTGGATGTTCTTGCCCGTGGAGAGATCCATGACCGTGTCGCCGCCCCAGCGGATGGCCCAGGTCATCTTGTCCACTTCCTCGCTGATGGAGGAGCCCAGGGCCGAGTTGCCGATGTTGGCGTTGATCTTCACCAGGAAGTTGCGGCCGATGATCATGGGCTCGGTTTCCGGGTGGTTCACGTTGGCCGGGATGATGGCCCGGCCCCGGGCCACCTCACTGCGCACGAACTCGGGGGTGATCTCTTCGGGGATGCTGGCGCCGAAGCGCTGGCCCGGGTGCTGGCGGGTCAGCAGCTTGGCCAGCTTCTCGCCCTGGGGGCCGGAGCGGCGCAGGCTTTCCAGATATTCGCGGCGGCGCAGGTTCTCGCGGATGGCGATGAATTCCATCTCCGGGGTGATGATGCCTTTGCGGGCGTAGTGCATCTGGGTGACATTGGCGCCCGCTTTGGCCCGGCGGGGCTTGCGGGAGAGTCCTGGGAAGCGCAGCTTGGCCCGTTCGGCGATGTTGGCGCGGCTGCGGCCGTATTCGGAGGACAGGCCGGCCAGCACTTCCGTATCGCCCCGCTCCTCGATCCACGGCTGGCGCAGGGCCGGCAACCCCTGGCGGATGTCGATCTTCACATTCGGGTCGGTGTAGGGACCGGAGCAGTCATAGACAAAGATGGGCGGATTTTTTTCACCGCCGAATTGGGTAGGGGTGTCCGCCTGGGAGATTTCCCGCATGGGCACGCGGATGTCCGGGCGGCTGCCTTCCACGTAGACCTTGCGCGAATTTGGCAGGGGTTGGATGGCGGCCTCGTCCACGTGGGCGGTCGTGGCAAGAAATTGGGGATTGGCGTTCATGGTGTTCCTTCCTCTCGATACTCGGTAAGGAAGGCGGCGGAGCGTCGCTTCCCTACGCCGGCATGACCCGGATCAGGTTCCAAGGGTATGTCTCACTCCACCGCCGGCCCGGCCGGACGGGGGAGACCCCCAGCGAAAACGAGCTTGGATCATACCGCTTCCTGCCTGGACGGGGGGGCATGGCCCCACCATCATCAGGGTTCCCGCGTCGGCGGCTGGGATGAGAGAACCCGGCTCAAGGGCCGGGTTTCTGGGGAATTGGGATGGAGGCGCGTACCGGAGTCGAACCGATCTAAACGGATTTGCAATCCGCTGCATAACCGCTTTGCTAACGCGCCGCGATGAAAACTTGGCCTGGAAACCAAAAGGGGAAAGCGGCTTGGCTTTCCCCGGAGAATATGGAGCGGGAAACGAGGCTCGAACTCGCGACCTCAACCTTGGCAAGGTTGCGCTCTACCAACTGAGCTATTCCCGCGTCGAAGTGAACGCGCATTTTAGCGGTCAAACTTTTTCTGTCAACTGGCTGGCTCGTCTTTCAGCGCTTTCCAGGCCATGAACAGGTAATGGAACATGGACCACAGGGTGAGGAAGGCGGCCAGATAAAGCAACCAGCGGCCGAGGATCTGGGTGTATTGCCAGCCAGCGATGGGATCGTGGTAGAGCAGCATGAGGATGGCGAGCATCTGGGCCGTGGTCTTCAGCTTGCCGACGAAGGACACCGCCACCTTGCCCGAGCGTCCCAGCTTGGCCATCCATTCCCGCAAGGCGCTGATGGCGATCTCCCGGCCGATGATGATGAGGGCCACGTCCACGCCGGCCCGATCCAGATCCACCAAGACGATGAGGGCCGCCGCCACCATGAGCTTGTCCGCCACCGGGTCCAGGAAGGCTCCAAAGGCGGACGTCTGGTTGAGACGCCGGGCCAGCCAGCCGTCGAGCCAGTCCGTCACCGAGGCCAGGGCGAAGATCGTGGTGGCGGTCAGGTTGATGGCGTGCTTGGGCACCCAGCCGTCGGGCAGATAGAAGATCGCCACGAACAGCGGAATCAGCAGGATGCGCAGCCAGGTCAGGGCATTGGGGAGGTTGACGGGCATGTTCGTGGCTTTTCTCAGGAGCTAGTGTAGTTCCCGATAGATTCTTTCCGCCAGTTCGCGGCTGATGCCTTCCACCCGGGCCAGTTCCTCCACCCCCGCGTCGATGACGCCGCGCAGGCCGCCGAAGGTTTGCAACAGCTTCTGCCGGCGCTTGGCGCCTATGCCCGGGATGTCCTCCAGGCTCGAACGGGTGCGGGCCTTGCCCCGCAGCGCCCGGTGTCCGGTGATGGCAAAGCGGTGGGCCTCGTCCCGCACCTGCTGGATGAGGTGCAGGCCGGGATGATCCGGCGGCAGCCGCAGGGGCTCCACCTCGCCGGGGAGGAAGAGCTGCTCCAGCCCGGCCTGGCGCTCCACCCCCTTGGCCACCCCCACCATGGGCAGATCCCCCAAGCCCAGATCGGAGAGCACGTCCACCGCCACTTGCAGCTGGCCCTTGCCGCCGTCGATGAGGAGCAGGTCGGGCAGCTTGCCCTCCCCTTCCGCCAGCTTGCCGTAACGGCGGGACAAGGCCTCCCGCAGGGCGGCGTAGTCATCGCCCGGAGTGAGAGCGCTACCCCCCCCGGCACCTTCCTTCGGTCGGCGCCGCCCCCCCGGGGGGGCCGGGAAACTCTAGGGGCAGCCCAGCGAGTTTCCCGACGGCCACATTGAAGCGTCGGTACTCCGAAGGCTGCATGGCACCCTTGTCGAACACCACGCAGGACACCACGGTGGCCTCGCCCAGGGTATGGCTCACGTCGAAGCATTCGATGCGGGCGATGCCCTCCTCGGCCAGGGCCTCGTTGAGGGCGGCCAGGCGGTTGGACTGGTTCTCTCGCAGGCCCTCCCGGGTCATCAGGGCCAATTCCGCGTTCTTCCTCGCCATTTCCAGCCAGACCCGGCGTTCCTCCTGGGGGTGGGTGACCACCTGCACCCGCCGCCCGGCCTGCTCCGACAGCCAGTCGGCCAGGCCTTCCACCCCCCATTCCAGGACCTGTCTCTTATCCACCACTGACGCTGC
>CAZYEY010000202.1:0-4082 GCA_964646585.1 uncultured Thiobacillus sp.
CCCCGGGGGGCGGGCTCACCGCGCGGCTGGCGTTGCCCCTGGCGGCCCCGTAGGTCGGGTGAGCCCGAAGGGCGTAACCCGACAAAACAACGCGGACGGCATGGACGCCGGTTTCGTCGGGTTACGCTGCGCTAACCCGACCTACGGGGTATGCGAGAGCACTCGCCCGGTTTACGTCACCCGGTTGCCGATATATTCTGTTGATATATCTTTCTTTGCATGGAATAACGATGGATAGCGCCAAAGTTTTCTGGTCCGGTCGGTCCCAGGCTGTTCGGCTTCCCAAGGAATATCGCTTCGAGACCGATGTGGTACGGATTCGCCGGCATGGCAGCGCGGTCATCCTGGAGCCCATCGTGACCGGCTGGTCCTGGCTGGATGCCCTGACCGGGCAGCTGGACAGCGATTTCGTCAACGCCGTGGCAGAACCCGTGCCCGAGCAAGAACGCCCCCCTGTGGATGCGTTTTTCAAATGAAGTACCTGCTCGATGCCAACGCCGTCATTGCGGCATTGAACGGCCATGCGGCCATGAATGCCAGGTTGCGGGCGCAGCATCCGCAGGCCGTCGGTTTGCCGGCCATCGTCGCCCATGAGCTGTACTACGGCGCTTTCAAGAGCGTGCGTCATGAGCATAACGTCGCCCTGGTGGACGCCCTGCAATTCGAAGTCCTCGCCTTCGACCGGGAAGATGCGCGGCAGGCCGGGGAGATCCGCGCGGAGCTGGCCAGACAGGGGCGCCCCATCGGGCCATATGACATCCTGATCGCGGGTCAAGCCAAGGCACGCGGGTTGACGCTGGTCACCCACAACACGGCTGAATTCAACCGTGTTACGGGACTGGCCATCGAGGATTGGGAAGTCCCGTAGGTCGGGTTAGCCCGAAGGGCGTAACCCGACGCATCGCCACGGACGGCATGGACCCGGGAAGAGTCGGGTTACGCTGCGCCAACCCGACCTACGGGGCTCTGGCGGCCGCGCACTGATGCCCCGACAATCCGGCCCATGGAGCTCATCGACCTCATCACCCGCTACGGCCTGATCGCCGTGTTCCTCGGCAGCGTGCTGGAGGGCGAGACGGTGTTGCTGCTGGCGGGCTACGCCGCCCACCGGGGCTATCTCGATTTCGCCGCCGTGGTGGCGGTGGCCTGGCTGGGGGCGACCCTGGGGGATCAGGTCCTGTTCTGGCTGGGCCGGCGCCACGGCCAGGGCCTCATCGCGCGCAGGCCGGCCCTGGCCGGGCGCATCGAGCGCGCCCTGGCCCTCATCGAGGCGCATCCGCTGAAGATCATCTTCGCCATGCGCTTTCTCTGGGGCATGCGCACTGCCCTGCCCATCGCCCTGGGCCTGAGCCGGGTGTCCGGCGCCCGTTTCCTGGTCCTCAACCCCCTGGCCGCCCTGCTCTGGGCGCCCCTGGTGGCCGGCCTGGGCTGGGGCTTCGGCGCCCTGATCACGCGCCATCTGGGCGACATCGCCCGCTTCGAGCACTGGCTGTTCGCCGGGGTGATCGGCCTCGCGCTGGCGGCCCACGGGCTGCTGCGGCTGCGCCGCAAGTCAGGGCCGGGACGGCGATGAAAGGACTGCTGCCCTTCCCCCACCGCGACCTGCACCCCCTGGCGCGGCTGCGCGCCTGGCACCGGCTGAGCCTGGCCGCGCTCGCCGGTCTGCTGGCCGCGCAACTGGCCCCCTTCCCCCTGTGGGAGGCGCGGCTGCTGGCGGCGTGGACCACGGGGGCCACGCTGTACCTGATCGTGGTCTGGTGGGGCATCGGCCGGCTGGACGCGGGCCAGACCCGGCTGCGGGCCTCCAGCTACGACCCGGGCACGGCGGCGTTGTATGCGGCCATCGTCTCCGCCTGCTGGGTGAGCCTGGCGGGCGTGCTGCTGGTGGCCGATGCGGCCCGGACCCTGGCCGGGGCGGCTCGCTGGGGGCATATCGGGCTCGCCCTGTCCTCTTTGGCGGTGACCTGGCTCCTGGTGCAGAGCATCTTCGCCCTGCGCTATGCGCGGCGCTATTACCGCCCGCGGGAAACGCGCCAGGCCGCATCCAATGTTGCTTGCCCCCCCACGGAGGGCGGCCTGGTGTTTCCCGGCGGGGAGGCGCCCGCCTATGCCGATTTCGCCTATTTCTCGGCGGTCATCGGCATGACCGCCCAGGTGGCGGACGTGGGCATCGCCTCCGCCGCCATGCGCCGCCTGGTGCTGGCCCACGGCCTCGTGGCCTTCGCCTTCAACCTGCTGGTGCTGGGACTGGTCATCAACCTGCTGTCCGGCGCCCTCGGCTGAGCCGGCATCGTCGGCTCACGCTGCGCTAACCCGACCTACGCAGCTGCGCCAAAAGCGCCCCCGGCCCTCCGGGTTGGGCGTCTGTTCGGCGTCTGCGGCGTTGCGCCGCTTGCGAATGGAACGACCATTCGCTGCGCGCAGCGCCTTGCATCCATCCGAACAGACGCCCAACGCATCTCGCGTGGAAAGCCCGACAGGCTCCTGGGGTGAACCACAGCCGCGCCGGCCCCAGGGCCGTGCCCACCAGGTCCTTGTCGGCGGAACACCAGGTGGGCGCGATGCCCGGCGCGCCGGGGGCGTGGCCCGCGGTCTGTCCGGCGGCGCTCATCTCGCCCCCGGCGTGAGCCAGTCGCGGCCGTCGTGGCGGATCAGCTCGCTGGCCGACACCGGCCCGAAACTGCCGGCGGGATAGTCGGGAAAGCTGGCCGGCCGCGCCGCCCAGTCCGCCAGCACCGGTTCCAGCAGGGCCCAGGCGGCCTCCACCTGGTCGGCGCGCATGAACAGCCCCCGGTCGCCCTCGATGAGGGCGGCAAGCAGGGTCTCGTAGGGGCGCGGCGGCTCGGCGGCGAAGGCCTCCCGGTAGGTGAAGCGCAGCACCTGCTGGCGCAGGGCGAAGTGGCTGCCCGGCACCTTCATGGCCAGCTTGAAGTCGATGCCCTCGTCCGGCGCCAGGCGCAGCACCAGGCGCACCGGCCCTTCCTCCGGCGCGGCGGCGCGCGGCCAGGCCCGGTGCGGCACGGGGCGGAAGCGGATGGAGACCTCGGAGACGTCCGCGCCCAGGCGCTTGCCGGTGCGCAGGTAGAAGGGCACGTCCTGCCAGCGCCAGTTGTCCACGAAGAGCTTCAGCGCGGCGTAGGTCTCGGTCTGGGAGTCCGCGGCCACCCCCGGCTCGTCCCGATAGGCCGGCACCGGCTTGCCGCCGATGTGGCCGGGACCGTATTGGCCGCGGGCGGCGAAGTCGCTCACCCGGTCGGGCGGAATGGGGCGCAGGGCGCGCAGCACGTCCAGCTTGCGGTCGCGCAGGTCCTCCGCCCCGAAACGGGCGGGGGGCTCCATGGCCGTGAGGCAGAAAATCTGCAACAGGTGGTTCTGCACCATGTCGCGCAGGGCCCCCGCCCCCTCGTAGTAGCCGGCGCGATGCTCCACCCCCAGGGTCTCGGCCACGGTGATGGCCACGTGGTCGATGTAGCGCCGGTCCCAGATGGGCTCGAACAGGGGGTTGGCGAAGCGCAGGGCCAGGATGTTCTGCACCGTCTCCTTGCCCAGGAAGTGGTCCATGCGGTAGAGCTGGGCCTCCTGGAAATGGGTGCGCAGGTCCGCGTCCAGGGCGCGGAAGCTCGCCAGATCCCGGCCCAGGGGTTTTTCCACCACCAGACGGGCGCGCTCGGCGTCCGCCGCCAGGCCGGCGGCGGCCAGGCTGGCCGCGGCGGGGGCGAAGAGATGGGGTGGCGTGGCCAGATAGAACAGGGTGAGCGGCGCCTCGCCCCAGTCCCGCGTCAGAGCGGCAATCCTCGGCGCCAGCAGGGCGCCGGCCCGGTCCACCTCGCCGGGCAGGTAGTCCAGGCGCCCGGCGAAGGCGCGCCAGGCCGCCTCGTCCCCCAGGCCCAGGCGGGAAAAGCGCGCCACGCCCGCGCGCAGGCGCTCGGCCAGGTCGGCCGCGGTGCCCGGCTGGCGGTCCAGGGCCAGCAGGGCAAAGCGCTCCGGCAGGCCGCCGCCACGGTAGAGGTCATACAGGGCGGGGACCACCAGGCGCCAGGCGAGATCGCCGGCGGCGCCCAGCAGGGCGAAGACCAGGGGGG
>CAZYEY010000203.1:0-5127 GCA_964646585.1 uncultured Thiobacillus sp.
GGTCCAGGGCGCTGTGCCAGGTGCTGCTCTGGATGGGCTTGTAGTTGTAGCCGAAGACGGGGTTGCTGAGCAGGGTCTGCACCGCCTGGGTGGCGCTGGTGGCGCCGGGGACCACCGCCGCCGGGGGGATGTTGCCCGGGGTCACGGAGGCATTCACCTTGTTCACTGCCTCGCCATAGCCCACCTGGAAGCCGACGGTGATGTCGTCTGTGAATCCATAGCCCATGGTGAGGCGGGCCTGCCTGCCGGTCATGCGGGCGGAAAGATCAGTGGTTCCCAGGGAGAATCCCGCCGGAACCAGGGGGATCACGCTGCTGTCCAGGCGCAGATCGTCGTAGTCCGAAAGCAGCGCCTGCCGGTCGCCATGGCGGTTGAACTCGTCCTTGGCCCAGCTGGCCCGGGTTTCCAGGCGCATGGCCGAACGCCCCTTGGGCAGGATGTCGGCCCCCAGGGCGCCGGGGGCGGCCAGTTCCTGGGCCGACGCCGGAAGGGGGGTGATCGCGGCCAGGCAAGCGGCCCGGCAAAGAAAGCGGGAAAAAATGGGGGACATGTTCTTATTCCTTCTTATCCCCCCGGTTCAGGGGTGTCGCTGGGTTCGGAAAGCCGCTATTTTGCAAGAAAAGCCGTAATAGCGAGGTTCAATAATGAAAACCTGCCTCCTGGTCGAGGATGTGCCTGAAGCCGCCGAATGGCTGACCCAGGCGGTCCGAAGCAGCTTCCCTGATATGGTCGTTTCCCAGGCCGGGAGCCTTGCGGATGCGCGCGCCTGGCTGGCCGCCCAGCCGGCCCCCGACCTGGCCCTGGTGGACTTGGGCCTGCCCGACGGCAGCGGCGTGGACCTCATCGCCGAACTGAACTTCCGGGCCCCCGCCACCGTCTGCGTGGTGGCCAGCATCTACGACGACGACCAGCACATCTTTCCCGCCCTGCGCGCCGGCGCCCAGGGTTATCTGCTCAAGGACCAGGGCCGGGAGGCCATCACCGAACTGCTCCAGGGCATCATCGCCGGCCGGCCGCCCCTGTCGCCTGCGGTGGCGCGCAAGCTGCTGAGCCATTTCCGGGTCGCCCCGGAGTTTGCCACCCCCATGCTCACTGAACGGGAGACGGAGGTGCTGCGCCTCATCGCCAAGGGCCTCACCACCGCCGAGGTGGCCCGGCTGCTCCAGATCAGCGCCAACACGGTGCCCTCCTACGTAAAGGAGATCTACCGCAAGCTCAACGTCTCTTCCCGGGCCGAGGCAGCGCTGACGGCGCGAAACATGGGACTGGTGTAAGACTTTCCGACACCCCGGAGCGGGGGATGCCCGGCGCAAGGCCGGGCCGCTAATCTGGCTCCATCATCCATCCGAAGCGTGATGCCCGGCGATGAAACCGTTTTGTCCGATCCTCGCGAGCGTCTCCCGGGTGGTTCGTCCTCTCCCACGCCCGCCCAGGGACGTGGCTCCATTCATTCACAAGGAGTCGTCCATGCATATCATGACCCGTATCTCCACCACCCTGGCCCTGCTTTGCCTGGCCGCCACCGCCAACGCGGCCAATCTCATCGTCAACGGCGACTTCGAAGCAGGCATGACCGGTTTCGGCAGCGATTACACCCCCAGCGCCCATGGCTGCATCTCCTGCGTGGGGGTCAACAGCAATACCCTGTCCTGGTACAACGCCCCCGGCTACGTGGAAGTCTTCAACGACCACACCAGCGGCACCGGCGGGATGCTGCTGTACGACCCGCCCGCTTCCCCTTCCGCCTGGCGCATCTGGTACCAGAACGTGCACGTGGAGGCGGGCAAGACCTACACCTTCTCGGGTTGGGGCCGGGAGGCAAACTCGGAGAATCCCGGCGTCAACGACGGCCTGGTCCGCTTTGAAGTGAACGGCACCGATCTGGGTACGCTGGTCACCGTCCAGAACGCCTGGACCTATTTCTCCGCCGAGTACACCGCCACCACCACCGGCCTGGTGACCCTGGCTCTCCGAGACATGAACGCCACCACCTGGTACGGCACCTATACCGCCATCGACGATCTTGCCTTCACCCAGGCGGTGCCGGAACCAGAAACCTATGCCCTCATGCTCGCCGGTCTGGGCCTCCTGGGCCTCGCCGCGCGCCGGCGCGGGGCCTGATCAAGCCAAGCATTGAAGCGGTCCGGGAGGCGGACCCCGCCCGGCGGCTGGATCAGGAAGTCAGCCGCCGGTAGATGTCGGAGACCTGGAAGGGCAGGTCTTTCACGTCGTTCAGGATGATGTAGCGGGCGGCCCCGTACATGTGGGGCAGGTAGTCCCGGGCTTCCCGGTCGATGGTGATGCAGAAGGGGTGCACGCCGGCCCGCCTGGCCTCGATGAGGGCCATGCGGGTGTCCTCGATGCCGTACTGGCCCCGGTAGACGTCGAAGTAGTCATCGGGGCGGCCGTCGGACAGGGTCACCAGCACTTTCGTCCGCGCCTCCAAGCCCTTGAGCAGTTCGGTGAGGTGGCGGATGGCGAAGCCCATGCGGGTGTATTCCTGGGGCCGGATGCCGGAGATGCGGGCCTTCACCTCTTCCGAATAGGGCTCGTCGAAGGTCTTGATGCGGTAGAGCTCGCAGCGTTTGCGGGTGATGCCGGAAAAGCCGTAGATGGCGTAGCGGTCCCCCAGCAGTTCCAGTGCCTCGCACAGCAGCACCAGGGCCTCCCGCTCGGCCTCGTTGATCCAGCCCCGGGTGGAGCCGCTCATATCCACCATGAAGGCCACGGCGATGTTGCGCTCGGCCCGGTGCAGGCGCACGAACAGGCGGTCCGACATCTCGCTGCCGTCCCGGGCGTCGGCGATGGCTTCCACCAGGGCGTCGATGTCCACGTCGTCGCCGTAGGCCTGGCGCTTGAGCAGCCGGTTCTCGTCGCGCATGGCTTCGAAGGCACGGCGCAGGTGCTTCACCAGTCCGGCGTACTTCTCCAGGGTTTCCCGATGGAAGCCGTCGAATACCGGGGTGACGTCCTTCTCCCGCATCACGCACCAGTTCTTGCGGTAGTGCTGGCGCCCCATGTCCCACTCGGAATAGAAGGTCGCGCCCTCCTCGTGGTAGGTGCCCTGCCACACCGCGTCCGGATCGGCCCGCTGCTCCCCCAGGAGGCTGGCGTCGTAGTCCCCCTGGCCGGCGGGCACCAGGTATTCCGGCGGAATCTCTCCAAAATCCAGATAGACCGAGGTCATGAGCTGCTTCACGTCCTCCGGTGGCGCCACCGGCAGGCCATCCAGGGTCAGTTCCATGTCCAGGCGGCCATCCTCGTCCCGGATCTCGGCCTCGAAGCGGGGTTGGGCCGCCTCGGCTTCGTCTTCGCGATCCCGGTGCCGGGCGTGCTCGTCCAGCAGTTCCCCCAGCTTCACCCGCAGACGCGCCTTCTCCTTTTCCCGGCGGGCGGCGAAAGCGGCGGCCACTGCCTCGAGCCGGAGTTCGCCCTGGTAGCACCAGGGGGTGAAATCCGCCGCCCGGTAGGCGTCGCCCAGGAGCTTCAGGCTGTCCTCGATGTCCGCCTCCGGCTGGGCCAGCCGTTCCGCGAAGGGCGCCCAGCCCTCCGGCAGCGCCTCGCCCAGCTCATGGCGCAGGCGTTCCATGTCCCGGTAGAGGCCCGGCAGCTCCCGGCCGATGCAGGCGGTGAGGCGCAGGGTCTCCAGGCCGTGGAGCTGGCGCAGCGCCCGGTCCGGGTCGGGGAAGCTCCCACAGGCGGTGGCCAGGTCGGCGCGGAAGGTTCCGAAGCGGGTCTGGGCCCAGAGCAGGGCCACCATGGCCTTGGCCAGCTTGAAGTTGTCCTCCACGGCCGGGAAGCGGGCCAGCACCCCGGGCAGGAAGAGTTTCTCGGTGTCGGTGTGGATGTGCTGGGCCTGCTCCATGGCCAGCTTGCGCCCGGACAGGCCGCGCACGAAGTTGCCCAGCACCCCGGCCACATCCTCGAACAGCACGCCGGCGGTCATTTCCAGTTGCCGCTCGGCGAAGTGGTCGGCTTCTTCCATGACCACCAGGGCGTGGCGCAGGCCGCGCAGGTCGTAGACGTCGCAGGCGCCCAGCACCCAGGCCTCCATGAGGCGGCGGTCCATGGTGCCGATGAGGGCCGGCGCCCTCCGGGCGAACTGCCAGGCCACCTCCAGGTTGGAGCTGGCCACCCGGCGGGTCCAGTCCAGGATGAATTCCTGGTCGGAGGTGGAAAGGGCGGCGATCTTCTCCGCCGTGGGCCCCACCTTGCGGAAGGAGAAATCCGCTTCCAGCCAGCCTTCCAGCAGCTCGGCGATCTCCCCGGCGGTGCGGTGGAGGCCGGCCATCAGAAGAGGGAGGAGGACAGTTCCTGGATGGCGGCCAGCATGTCGGGATCGTCGGTGACGGCCTGGGCCACGGCGCCCCGGCAGGCGGCCACCGGGTCGATGCCGCCGGCGATGAGCTTGCCGGCGTGGACCAGCAGGCGGGTGGAGGCGCCTTCCTCCAGGCCGCTGCCCTTGAGGTTGCGGGTCATGCGGGCGAACTTCACCAGCTTGTCGGCCAGGGCTGGGTCCACGCCGGATTCGGCGGCGACGATCTTGCGTTCCAGCTCCGCCGCCGGGTAGTCGAACTCCAATGCCACGAAGCGCTGCCGGGTAGACTGCTTCAGGTCCTTCAGCACGCTCTGGTAGCCAGGGTTGTAGGAAATGGCCAGGCAGAAGTCCTCCGGCGCCTCCAGCAACTGGCCCAGCTTCTCCATGGGCAGGGTGCGGCGGTCGTCGGCCAGGGGATGGATGACCACCATGGTGTCCTTGCGGGCCTCGACGATCTCATCGAGATAACAGATGCCACCCACCCGCCCGGCCCGGGCGAGTGGGCCGTCCACCCATACGGTTTCTCCACCCTTCACCAGATAGCGGCCCACCAGATCGGAAGCAGTGAGGTCGTCGTGGCAGGACACGGTGATGAGGGGCCGCGCGAGGCGCCAGGCCATGTATTCCATGAAACGGGTCTTGCCACAGCCGGTGGGCCCCTTCAGCAGCACCGGCAGCTTGTGCCGGTAAGCAGCCTCGAAGATGGCGATCTCGTTGCCGACCGGTTCGTAATAGGGTTCCTTCTGGATGAAGTGCTCTTCGGGGGCGAGGGCGTGGGCGTCCAAAATGGCCTCGGGGAAGGGAAACGG
>CAZYEY010000204.1:0-14524 GCA_964646585.1 uncultured Thiobacillus sp.
CTCGTACCGAAGGCCGCTCTCAGCAGGTCAAAGGAACTGGACAAAGCTTTCGCCCCCGGCCCGGAGGTCGCCAAGTCCTGTCAGACCCGCCCCACCGAGGCAGCCCGGCAGCTCTCTCGCACCAAGCACAGGACCTCGGAATTCAACAACCCTGCCACCGGCCAGAAGCCGGGCAAGAAGACCGTCATCAACAACTGCTGCCCGGCCGTCCCCTCGAACCAGGCGTTCTGTACCGCCTGCCACGTGGGGTTCGGCTGGAAGGACGACTCCTTCGACTTCACCTCCCAGGTCAATGTGGACTGTCTGGTGTGCCACGACACTACCGGTACCTATCGCAAGTTGCCGGGCGACGCGGGCCATCCGCCCTACAAGGACGTGGAATACCCGCCCCATTCCGGCAAGATCGTCAAGGCGCCAGATCTCAGGAACGTGGCCCAGAACGTGGGAAAAACCAGCCGCCGCACCTGTGGCGCCTGCCACTTCTATGGCGGCGGTGGCGATGCCGTGAAGCATGGCGACCTGGACAGCTCCCTGACCATGCCGACGAAGTACTTGGACGTGCACATGGACAAGGACGGCCTCAATTTCAGCTGCGCCACCTGCCACATGACCAAGGGTCACGACGTCCCCGGCAGCCGCTACACGCCCCAGGCGGACTATGAACGCAAGGGCGCCTACATTCCCGGCCAGCGGGAGGTGAACCTCACCGCCTGCGAGTCCTGTCACAGCCCGAAGCCCCACAAGATGGAGCGGCTCAACAACCACGCCAGGAAGATCGCCTGCGAGACCTGCCATATTCCCGAGTTCGCCCGGGGCGGCAAGGGGACCAAGACCCACTGGGACTGGTCGACCATGGGCAGGATGGACAAGGACGGCAAGCCCTTCAAGCGCAAGGGCCCGTTGGGTGACGAGTACGACAGCAAGAAGGGCAACTTCAAGTACGAGACCAATGTCATCCCCGAATACATCTGGTTCAATGGCACGGTGAACTACACCCTGCGGGAAACCAAGCTCGACCCGACCAAGGTGGTGAGGATCAACAGCTTCGAGGGTAGCGCCACCGACGGCAAATCCCGCATCTGGCCGATCAAGCGCTTCACCGGCCGGCAGCCCTACGACATCGGCAACAACCAGCTCTTGGTCTTCCACACTGCCGGAAAGGACGACAGCGCCCTGTGGGAGAACTTCAACTGGGACAAGGCCATCGCCTATGGCATGAAGGAGATCGGCGCCGAGTACAGCGGCAAGTTCGCCTTCGTGGATACCGAGATGTCCTGGCCCATCACCCACATGGTGGCCCCCAAGGGGGATGCCCTGTCCTGCCAGCAGTGCCACGTCAAGGGTGGCCGTCTGGACAAGGTTCCCGGCATCTACATCCCGGGGCGGGACAACAAGCCCTGGCTGGATACCCTGGGCTGGATCGCCGTGATGAGCGCCCTCCTGGGCGTGTTCCTCCATGGCGGGATTCGCATCTACCTCAGCAAGAAGGCAGGGAACTGACATGAGCAGGGAAAAAATCTACATCTTCAAGCCTTTCGAACGCTTCTGGCACTGGGCCCAGGCGGCCCTGATCATCACCCTGATGCTCAGCGGCTTCGACCTGCACGGGGTCTACAAGATCTTTGGCTTCCAGCGCGCGGTGGATATCCACACCTTCGCCGCCTGGTCGCTGGTCACCCTCTGGGTGTTCGCCATCTTCTGGCATTTCACCACCGGTGAGTGGAGGCAATACATTCCGACGCTGGACAAGGTGGACGCCATGATCAAGTACTACCTGACCGGTATCTTCACCAACGCGCCCCACCCGGTGAAGATCACCGCCCTGAAGAAGCACAACCCCTTGCAGCGCCTGGCCTACCTGTTTTTCTGGCTGGTGATCTCCCCCACCATCTGGATCTCGGGCTGGTTCTACCTGTTCTACGGCTCCTGGGCGGACTGGGGCGTGGACAAGTTCCTGTCCCTCGAATGGGTGGCCGCCGCCCACGTTGCCGGGGCGTTCATGATGCTGACCTTCTTCATCGCCCACATTTATCTGGTCACCACCGGGGTCACCCTGACCTCCCACCTCAAGGCCATGATCACCGGCTGGGAAGAGGTGCATTGAGCCCGGATGATCCATGGGGACGCGAGATGACGGCCGCCAGTGCTTCTGTGGGTCTGAAGGGCCGTCTCATGGACAATCCGGGTTGAAGTCGCGGTAATGCCTCCTCGCGGCGCCGGCATTACCATGCCGGCATGCCCATCGAACTCCAGGCCAGCGAAACCGACCGGCGCGTAGCCACCCTGGCAGCCGCCGCCATCGGCCTGACCCTGGCCGAGGCCGCCATTCCCCTGCCCATTCCCGGCGTCAAGCCGGGCCTGGCCAACATCGTCACCCTGGTGGTGCTGTATCGCTATGGCTGGCGCATGGCGGCCTGGGTCGCGGGCCTGCGCATCGTCGCCGGGGCCCTGGCCCTGGGGCAATTCCTCACTCCCGCCTTCCTGCTCAGCCTGAGCGGCGGCGTCATGAGCCTGCTCGTGCTGGCCGTCGCCATCCGCCTGCCCCGCCGCTGGTTCGGACCGGTGGGCCTGTCGGTGCTGGCCGCCTTCGCCCATATCGGCGCCCAATTGCTGGTGGTGGATGCCTGGCTCATGCCCGGCGCCAGCCTCCTGGCCCTCATGCCGTTGTTCCTCACCGCCGCCTGGGTAACCGGATTGGGGAATGGCCTTGCCGCCGCCCATCTGCTCAAATCTCCACCTCGCCCTCCCGAGGAGTCCTCGCCATGAAGCGCATCACCCTCGCCCTCACCGGTGCCTCCGGCATGGGCTACGGCATCCGGCTGTTGGAATGCCTGCTGAGGGCGGGCTGCCGGGTTGACCTGCTGGTCTCCAACGCGGCGCGGATCGTCGCCAGGCAGGAGTTGGACCTCACCCTGCCCGCCGACACCGGCGACCTGGCCGCCTTCTTCGACGCCCGCTTTTCCGGTCACGGGGGCGCCCTAGCCGCCTATGGCAAGGAGGAATGGTTCGCGCCCGCCGCTTCGGGCTCCAACCCGGCTGACGCCATGGTGATCTGCCCCTGCACCATGGGTGCCGTGGCGGCCATTGCCCACGGCATGGCCGACAACCTCATCGAGCGGGCTGCCGACGTCATGCTCAAGGAAAAGCGGCCCCTCATCCTGGTGCCCAGGGAAACCCCCTTTTCCCTCATCCACCTGCGCAACATGACCCTGCTCGCGGAGGCCGGCGCCACTCTTCTGCCCGCCAATCCCGGCTTTTACCACCGGCCACATAGCGTGGACCAGGTGGTGGATTTCATCGTCGCCCGCGTCCTGGATCACCTGGGCTTATCCCATGGCCTCATGGCCCGCTGGGGCGAAGGGGGCTGAGCTGGAACTTCCCCTTTTCCCCCTCCACAGCGTCCTCTTTCCCGGCGGCAGCCTGCGCCTCAAGGTGTTCGAGGCGCGATATCTGGACATGGTGGGGGAACGCCTGCGCGACCGGCGCCCCTTCGGGGTTTGCCTCATCAGGTCCGGCCCCGAGGTGGGGGGCGGCGCCGTACCGGAAACCGTGGGCACCCTGGCCCATATCGTCGAGGCCGACATGGACACCCCGGGCATCCTGCTGCTGCGGGTGACCGGTGGCGAACGCTTCGTCATCGAAAGCTTTCATACCGGAGCCGACCAGCTCCTGACGGCCCGGACCCGGGCCAAGGGCGAGGAGTCCACGCTGCCGGTGCCCGTCCAGTGCCGGCCCGCCCTGGACGTGCTGGCCCACATCGCCAAGCGCGTCCCCGAGGCGGTTCCCGGTCCGCTCCAGGACGACGCCACCTGGGTGGGCTTCCGCCTGGCGGAACTTCTCCCGCTGAAAGCCACCGCCCGCCAGGCCATGTTGGAGATGAACGACCCCGTTGCCCGACTGGAGATCCTGGTGGCTTTCCTGCGCCAGCAACAACTCATCTGACCACGGCCAGATTCTTCCGATTCCCCCTTCCCGGGCATGTCGCCATCCTCATCAGGCAGAGGGTGTGCCCAGGGTGAGTGGGGCAATTTCACTTCGGCGTGGACTGGGCAAGGGGCCACTATTGCCTGAACACCCATCACCTTAACGCCCGGCTGTGGGGGCAGCCCCTATTGTCCGCTTCGACCCCTCAGCGGGCTCACCATCCAGCGCCGCACCATCTCTATGGTGGGAAATTGGCCGAAGTGGCGTCCGGACGCCAATCAAACAAACGGCCCGCAGCGAGGCAAGCCGTTTTCGATGTGCCGCAGTCTGCCTCAGGCCGGCACATCCAGTCCTGCCAGGCGGCGGATCTCGGCCAGCAGCTCGTCTTCCTGGTAGGGCTTGCCCATGTAGGCGTCCACTCCCAGCTCTTCGGCGTGGCCGCGATGTTTCTCGGCGGTGCGGGAGGTGATCATGATGATGGGCAGATCCCGGGTGCGGCTGTTGGCGCGCACGGTTCGGGCCACCTCGAAGCCGTCCATGCGCGGCATCTCGATGTCCAGCAGCATGACCACGGGCAGCTCGTCCTCCAGCAGCTCCAGAGCCTCGACGCCGTCCCGGGCGGCGATGACGCGGAAGCCTTCCCGCTCCAGGAAGCGGCTGGTGATCTTGCGCACGGTGAGGGAGTCGTCCACCACCATGACCAGGGGAAGCTGCGCGGTGGTGGCCACTTCCTCCTCGACGCTGAGCTGGGGCGCCCGCTCGGCAAGCAGGAAGGGGTTGAGGATGAGGGCAACACGGCCATCCCCCAGCACCGTGGCGCCGCTGATGCCTGTGATGCGGGCGAGCTGGGGACCGATGTTCTTCACCACGGCCTCGAAGTTGCCTTCCAGGGCATCCACCCGCAGCGCCAGACGCTGGTCGCCCGCTTTGAGCAGCAGGATGGTGCGGTAGCGTCCCTCGCCGGGCTGGGATTTGCGGCCCACCAGTTCGGCCAGGGTGCGCAGGGGATAGGCCTCGCCGGAGAGGTCCATCTGGCCTGCCTCGTGCAGGGCCTGGATCTGGTCGACGCGCACTTCCCGCACCAGGGTGACCAGGTTGGCAGGCAGGGCATAGGTCTGGCCGCCGGCCCGGGCCAGCACCACCTGGGTCAGGGCCAGGGTCAGGGGCAGGCGGATGGTGAAGCGGCTGCCCTTCCCGGCTTCGGTGTCCAGGCGGACGCGGCCGCCAATGCCGGCGATCTCGTTCTTCACCACGTCCAGGCCCACGCCCCGGCCGGCCAGTTCGGTGACCTCCGCGGCGGTGGAGAAGCCGGAGCGGAACAGCAACTGTTCCAATTGTTCCGTCGTGGGTTCCTCGCCGGGCTTGAGCCAGCCCATGGCCTCCGCCCGGGCACGGACCGCCGGCAGATTGACCCCGGCGCCGTCGTCGGACAGGGTCAGGACGATTTCGTTGCCCTCCTGGCGGGCGGCCAGGCGGACCTCGCCATGTTCCGGCTTGCCAGCGGCCTTGCGGACTTCCGGCGTCTCGATGCCATGGGCCACGGCGTTGCGCACCAGGTGTTCCAGGGGCGCGGTGATCTTGTCCAGCACCGCCCGGTCCAGCTCGGTCTGGCCACCGTCCACTTCCAACTGGCCCTTGCGTCCGGTTTCCTTGGAAGCCTGGCGCACCAGCCGGCGCAGGCGCTCGGTGAGGGTGTTGAGAGGCACCATGCGGATGCGCATGAGCTCCTGTTGCAGGGTGCGGGCCATGCGGGACTGCTGGATGAGGGCGCTATCGGCCTCGTTGAGTCCTGCCAGAAGATTGTCCTGGGCAGTGGAGACGTCGTTGACGCTCTCCGCCAGCAGGCGGGTGAGCTCCTGCAGACGGGAGAAACGGTCGAATTCCAGGGGATCGAAATGACTTTCGTCCACCTGGGACAGGCGGGAACGCATCTGGGTCTCGGCCTGGATCTCCAGTTCCCGCAACTGGCCGCGCAGGCGCTCCACGTTGCTGGCCAGTTCCTGGGCCGTTTGCTTGTAGGCGTTGAGCACGTTCTCGATCCGCGCCCGGGCGATGGCCACTTCACCGGCCTCGTTGAGCAGGGTGTCCAGGATGTCGGACTTCAGGCGCAGGGACTGGCGCAGCCGCACTTCGTCGTCCAGACGGGCTGCGGCGCTGGGCTGGGGTGGCAGCATGGGCGCGGCGGCCGGTGCCGGTGGCACGTCGGCCACGGGGGCGTCGGATGTCTTCTGGGGCGGGGCTTCCAGGGGGGCCGCCGGTAGCGGCGCAGGTGGCGCGGGCTCGCTGCCCTTGAGCCGTTCGATGATCTCGGCGAAGCGGTCGTACTCCGCTTCCATGTCGTCCAGGAAAGCATGGCCGGCTGCAGCCCCGCCCAGGTTGATGATCCGGGTTTCCAGGGCATGGACGGCCTCGCCCAGCACCATGGCGCCGGCCATGCGGGAAGATCCCTTCAGGGTATGGAGGGCGCGCTTGAGGGCGTCCCGGGGCGGGGTGGCGGCCGGTTGCCGGCGCCATTCGCGCAGGGCTTCGCCGACGCGGGGCATGAGTTCCGCCGCCTCTTCCAGGAAGACGGGCAGCAGGTCCGGGTCCAGATCGTCCACGGCGGCGACGATGGGTTCCGGCGCCCGGTCGGGCGTGAGGATCGGAGGCGGCGGGGCCTCGGCAACCGGTTCGGGCAATGCCTCGGCTTCCGCCTCGCCGGCCGCCGCGTGCTCGGCGGCATCCTCGCTGGCCAGGCGATGCTCGATATGGAGGGAGTCCTCCACCACCTCGCCTTTCAGCGCGGCGAGCCACTCCGCCACATGATCCATGGCCTCGGGGAAGCGACGGGCCAGGATGCCCTTGACGCAGTTGTCCAACTCGCCGATCACCGCCTCGACGGCGAAGGCTTCCGCCTCCGCCAGGGGCCGGGTCTTGTCCGACCAGCGGCTGGCCCACAGTTCCACCTCATGGGCGGCATCGGCCAGGGGGCCGAAGCCGGTGGTGCGGGAGATGCCGGCCAGGGTATGGGCGGCACGGATGAAACCATCCCAGGCGGTGGGGCGGTGGCCCCGGGTCATCTCGGCCAGGGCCGCGCCCAGGTCGGCGAGCCGCTGGCCGGCTTCCGCGGTGAAGATGTGGAACAGCTCCGAAGGCAGGCTGTGATCCCCGATGAGAATGGCCCGCTCGCCTTCGGGGTCGATGACCGCTTCCTTGGGGGAGGCTTCGCCGGCGGCCTGGGCGGAAGTCGCCGAGACGCCGGCCTCAGGCTTTGGGCGCGGCGGCTCCGGCAGAGCCTCGGCGGCGCCCCGCAAGGCCCGGGCGGCCTGGGTCAGGCTGGCGGATTCCACCCGGGCATGGCCTTGCTCCTCCAGTTCCATCACCCAGGCCTGGAAGCCGTTGGCCACGTCCTCCAGGAACCGCAGCATCTCCGGGGTGGGGGATTTCTCGTCGCGCAGCCATAGGTTGAGGGTCTGCTCCACCTCCCAGGCCAGTTCGGCCAGGTCGGTGAGGCCCACCATGCGGCCGCTGCCCTTGAGGGTGTGGAAGCCCCGCCGCACCACGGTGAAGGCTTCCTTGTCGTAGGGGCTCACGTGCAGGCGCGCGGTCTGGACGGCGATGCTGCCCAGCACCTCGTTGGCCTCTTCGATGTAGGTGCTCAGCAGTTCCCGATCCACCTCCTCGTCGGAGGCGGCGGCCAGACGTACCGATTGGGAGCTGGGGGCCGGCGCGGCGGCGGGGGCGCCGGACAGGCCGCCCACGGCTTCCTTGACCACTTCCGGGGGGGCGGCGGCATCCAGGGCCTTGAGGGCGGCGTCCGCCTTGCCGCGCAGGGCGGCGTCGCCCACCAGGTCGGCGTCCCGGGCCAGCTGCCCCAGCTCGGCCTTGAGGTTTTCCCGTTCGCCTGCGTCGGCGCCCTCGGTGGCCCATTGTTCCACGGACTCCTTGAGCCGCTCGGCGTCGGCCTTGATCTGGGTCTCCACCGATTTCTCCGCCGGCGTGGCGGCCACCTCGGGTTGGGCCAGCAGGCCGGCCAGGGCCCGGCTGTCGACCTTGCCATGGCGCAGGGCGTCCACGTAGAGGCCCAGGGTGGAAATGGCCTCGGCCACCCAGTTGAGGTTTTCCGGGGCGATGGTCGCTTCCGGATCAGAGAAGTGCTGGATGCGGCGCACGGTCTCGCTCACCAGTTCGGCGGCCACGTCCAGTTGCAGGATGTTGAGGGCGCCCAGCACCTGCTTCATGAGGCCGGGCACCATGGGCAGGCCGGCCCGCTCCTTGGCGTCCCGGAAGAACTTGTCGAGGATCTCCTCCACCTGGTTGAGGTTGGCCTTGATCTCGTGGGTGACCTGGGCCACCACCAGTTTCTCCTGGGCGGCGCGGGAAAGCTCGTCCAGCATGTCCACTTCGGGAATGCGGCTGGCGTTGAAATGGGGATCGATGGCAGCCTGCAGGCGCATGGCCTGGACTTCCGACTGGCGGTCGAATTCGCCACCCAGAGCCTGGAAATGTTCCGCCGCGTTGAGGGCCAGCAGGAGGGCGGTGGCCATCTCCAGTTGCAGGGATTCGTTCTGGCTGGCGTCGGCGACGCCGGGCAGGCGCTTGGCCACGGCCTGCACCATGCGGGTGAGGGATTGCATGGCGGGGTTGGGCAGTCGGGCGGACATTTCGAACACCGCCAGGGCCGCCTGCTGGAAGGGCTCCAGACTGTCGGCGTGGCCGGCGCAATAGCGGATCCAGTGGTCCTTGGCCGTGCCCAGGCTGTCGCGCAGACTGGCAAGATGGCGCTGTTGGTCGCTCCCTGCGGTGCCCGCCTCGGCGGGGAAGAAATGTTCCAGCCGGAAACGTTCCCGCACCTCGGCGCTGCGGCCACCGGGAGTGTCGTCCTGGGCCACGTAATAAAGCACGTCCCGGAACAGGCGATCGGCCAGTTGCCGGGAGCCTTCCATGAGCCTGCGCATCTGCAGATCGATGCGGCCGCACAGGCGCTTGAGCCAATAATCCACGGGCACGCCGCCCCGGCGGAGCAGTTCCATCAGGGCGGCGGCGGTCCACCAGAAGGTGTATTGGGCTGGGCCCGGCGCCAGCTTTTCCACCTGGCGCACGGCCTGGTCCATCTGCATGAGGCCAGCCATGGCGTCCTTGTTCTGGAGGAACGACAAGAGGCCGCGCTGGTATTGACCCCGGGCGGCGCGGATGGCCCGGGCGCGGGCTTCGTCGTCCAAGGGCAGCTCGGCTTCCTTGCGCGGCGCGCGGATGCTGGTGTCCGGGTAGAACAGTTCGCTGGGGGCAGGGGGCTCGCCACCCCGTCGGGCCACCACCTCTTGGAAGATGGCGGAGAGCTGGAGTTCGGCGTGGGGGGCGCCGGCCATGAGTCCATCCAGGTAGCCTTTGAGGGCGCCGATGGCGCGGACGGCGGTATCCGCCGCCTCCCGGGTGCGCTTGTCGGCGTGGCCGGACATGTCGCCGAGCAGATGCTCTATCTCCGCCGTGAGCAGGGAGACGCCCTGGAGGTCCACGATCTGGAGGGCGCCGTAGACTTGGTGCAAGTGGGCGGCGGCGGCCTTGAGGGGGTCGCTATCCTCGCCGTTCCAGTCCTCCAGGATGGCTTTGGCCGCCTCCAGGGCATTGTCCACCTCACCCTTGATCCAGGTGAGAGGGCCGATGTCGAACTCGTTATCCGCGCTCATGGCAGGATTTCCTATAGACGCTTACAACTTGAAGCCGGAGACCGACACCTTCAGTTCGTTGGACAGCACCGCCAACTGGCCGATGGATTCCGCGCTGCGGCGGGCACCCTCGGAGGCCTGCTCGGTCACGTCCAGGATCTGACGCATGTTGCCGGCAATGCGCTGGGCGGTGCCGGCCTGGATCCGGGTGGCCTCGGAAATGCTCTGGATGAGGCTGGCCAGTTCTTCCGACACCGCCTCGATCTCGGCCAGGGATTGGCCGGCCGCGTCGGAACGGGCGGTTCCCTCCACCACGCCCTGGGTGGAGGCTTCCATGGCGTTCACCGCGTCCTGGGTGTCGCTTTGGATGGTCTTGACGATGGCGCCGATGCGCCGGGTCGCCTGGGCGGAACGTTCCGCCAGCCGCTGCACCTCTTCCGCCACCACCGAGAAACCCCGGCCCGCGTCGCCGGCGGCGGCGGCCTGGATGGCCGCGTTCAGGGCCAGCACGTTGGTCTGTTCGGTAATGTCCGAGATCAGGTCCACGATCTCGCCGATCTCCTGGGAGGATTCGCCCAGCCGCTTGATGCGCTTGGAGGTTTCCTGGATCTGGTCGCGGATGGCGTTCATGCCGGCGATGGCGCCCCGCACCGAGTCGCCGCCCTTGCGTGCGGTGGCCAGGGATTGTTCCGCCACCCGGGCGGAATCGGCGGCGTTCCGGGATACCTGGTTGATGGAGTCCGACATCTGGTTCACCGACTCGGTGGTCTCCGTAATCTGCCTGGATTGGCGCTCGGCGGCGGCCAGCAGTTCGTCGGAACTGGCGCGGGCATCCGTGGTGGCCTGGTTCACCTGGTCGGCGGCGCGGTTGATGCCCTGAACCAGGGTACGCAACTCCTCGATGGCGTAGTTGACGGAGTCGGCGATGGCCCCAGTGATGTCCTCGGTCACCGTGGCCTGTACGGTCAGGTCGCCCTCCGCCAGGTCGCCCATTTCGTTCAAGAGCCGCAGAATCGCGTCCTGGTTGCGCTGGTTCTCCTGGGCGGCTTCCTCGGCGCGACGCTGGGCCTGGCCCACGTTGAGCACGCCCAGCACCAGCAGGGCAGCCAAAGCCAGCAGGCCGAACAGGATGGCGAGAAAGAGGGTGAAGCCGGCGCCCATGTCCTGGTAGCGCTGGGTGAGCTGGCTGGTGAGGGTCAGCAACTGTTCGGATTCGTCGAACAGTTCCCGGGCGGCGCGCTTGGCCTCCACCAGCTGGGGCATGCTCTTCAGGATGTTGGTGGCCTGCTTTTCGAACCGGCTGAACACGTCCTGGAGTTCCTGCAACTTCTCCCGGGCGCTGGTGTCGGACACCGCCACCACGCCCAGGCTGCCGCTGCCCTGGAGCAGACCGTCCAGCACCTCGCGGAAGGTGCGCAAGTCCTGGCCCAGCTGGTAGGCGGTTTCCGGGTTGATCTGGTCGGAGGAGAGCAGGGCGTTGGCGTTTTTCGCCATGCGCTGGGTCCACAGGGCCTGCTGGTTGGCGAAGGCGAGCTGCTTCTTGGAATCGGCCGGCAGCAGGGCGATGACCTGCTCGGTCAGGTCCAGCAGTTCCGCGTTCTTCTGGTTGATTTCCGCCAGGTCGCGGCCCAGCTGCACCAGCACGTCCTGCTGGGTCACCAGGGTCTGGATGTCCTTGCGGGAGGTTTCCCAGCGCTTCTTGATGGCGGCCAGGTCGGCCTGGAGATAACCGGGCGAGGCAGGCACGTCGGCGTTGCCGTCGATGAGGGCGTCGAGCCCCTCGGCGAAAGCCTTGCGGCTCTCGTCCAGCTGGGCGAAGGCAGCCTTGTTGCCCAAAGCCGCCTGCTGAGCGGTCTTGGTGTAGCGCTGGGACAGCATCTGCAGGCGGGTGGCGATCTCGATGTAGTCGGCCCGGTTGCCCACCTGGACGATGTTCCAGACGACGAGCAAACCGGCCAGGACCAGGGAGACCAGCAGGGTGAACACCACGGCCGAGTGGCGCTGTTCCGGCGCGATGCGGTTGAGCAGGGGGATGTTCTCCGGGTCCACGCCGGCCCAGCGCTCGGTGAAACCCTTGATCATCGGGGCCATGCGCTCGGCCAGCAGCCCAAAGACGGGGCCGATATCCATGCGCGGTTTCTTCATCGCCATCAAAGCATCCTTTCCATAACTAATCAGGCCGAAGCTGCCGTCAAAGTCCTGCTTCCAGATAATCCGGCCGCGTCACCAGCCGTTCCATGCTGATCTCGGTCCACAACTGACCTTCCCGGTCGTGCCAGCGCGATATCTGCCAGGGCGCGGCGTCCGCCTGTGCCGGTTCGGGCGCCAGCTCGGCGATGCCGCGCAGGCCCAGGGCCCGCTCCACGCGCAGGGCGGCGTTGACGCCGAAGCGCGGATGGGCCAGCAGGATGCGGGCTTCGCCCGGCGGCAGCGGCTCGGCCAGACCGGCATAGGCGGCCAGGTCCACGCAGCCGTAGAGGGCGCCGCGCACGCTGGCCACGCCCACGAACCAGGGTTTGGCCCAGGGTACCTCGGTGAGGGCGGGTACCGTCACCACTTCATTGATCTGGTTGAGATCCACCAGCCAGTGTCGGCCGCCGGCCACGAAACCCAGCTTGGAGGAAGCGCCCTTGGCCGCCTCGGCAGCCTTGAGCTTTGCCGCCAGGCGGGTCTGGAATTCCCGCAGGCTTTCCTTGGCTTCCATCAGCCCAGCGCCTTGATCTTGGCGATGAGTTCCTCGGCTACCACCGGCTTCACCAGGTAATCCACCGCGCCTTGGCGCAGGCCCCAGACCCGGTCGGTCTCCTGGCCCTTGGTGGTGCACATGAACACCGGAATGGCCTGGGTTTCCGGATTGCGCGAGAGCTGGCGGGTGGCTTGAAAGCCGTTCAGGCCCGGCATGACCACGTCCATGAGGATGAGGTCGGGCTTCTCGGTCTTGGCGACGGCCACGCCCAGTTCACCGCTTTCCGCCGTCAGCACGTCGAAACCCTGCTTGCGCAGCAGATCGGTGAGGAAAAAACGTTCGGTGGGGGAGTCGTCGACGACGAGCACTTTCTTGATGGGCATGATGCGTTCTTCTCAGGCGTTCTTCGGCCGGTGGCGGCGTACCGCCTCCAGCAGGGTGTCCTTGGTGAAGGGCTTGGTGAGGTATTCGTCGGAGCCCACCAGGCGGCCCCGGGCCCGGTCGAACAGCCCGTCCTTGCTGGACAGCATGATGACCGGAATGTCCTTGAGGCGCGGGTTCTTCTTGATCAGGGCGCAGGTCTGGTAGCCGTCCAGGCGCGGCATCATGATGTCCACGAAAATGACCTGGGGCTGATGGTCCGTGATCTTGGCCAGGGCGTCGAAGCCATCCTCGGCCAGGATCACCTCGCAGCCCGTCTTGAGCAGGAATATCTCGGCACTGCGGCGGATGGTGTTGCTGTCGTCGATCACCATTACCTTGATGCCGGAGAGTTCGTTTTGATTTTCCACGCAACCTCCTTGTATTGCCCGGGGATCAGGCGCCTTTTTGTACCGGGTAGCCGGCGCCCTTCCAGGCCGGCAGTCCGGTGCGGAACCAGTAAACCTTGGTGTAGCCCCGCTTCACCATGTAGCGGGCGGCCTTGTAGCTGTACCAGCATTCGGCGCCGTTGCACTGGAAGATCATGGGGGCGTTTTTGTCCTTGGGCAGCTTCGACATGTCGAAGCTGTCCACCGAATCGTCGTAGTCCACTTCCTTGGGGCTGTTCATCACGTAGGGCACGTTGACGGCGCCGGGGATGTGGCCCTCCCGATAGTGGGCCACGGGCCGCACATCGAACAGGGGAACGCCCTGGGCCATCAGCTTCTTGACCAGCTCGGCGGTGGGAATGGTGGCGCCGGGCAGCACCTCGGGGGAATAGAACCCCCGGGTGGCGACGAACTCGAAATCCGCCTTGTCGGCGGGGTCGAAGGCACCCAGGCGGCTGCGTTTGAGGCGGCTTTCCAGATCCTTGTCGAGCTTGGTGAAAGCGGCGCGGATCCGTTCCCGCAGGGCGGGGTCCACCTTGTCGCTCACCACGACGCCGGCCTGGGGCACCTTGACGAGGGTCTTGACGATGGCGGCGCCGGGATTGCGGCCAATCCATTCCTTGGCCACGTCCTCCTTCATGGCCGCCAGGTCGGCCTGGCCGATCTCCAGGGCGTAGAGCACGGCGCCGTATTGGTTCATGTGGGTGACCTGGCTGAAATAGCGGCTGGGAGAAAGCCCCATGGCGTTCAGCTCGCCGCGCACCATGTAGCTCACCAGGGACTCTGCGTGGGGCAGGACGATGCGCTTGCCCCGGGCGGTTTCCAGGGACTTGACCTGGGCGGTCTTGCCCGCCACCAGCACCACCTGGGCATCCCGCTCGGTCCTGGCCACCGGGGTATAGCCGTTGCGCATGGCCAGGCCCACCAACTGGGCGGGGGCCAGCAACATGGTGTAGCTGCCGGTCCGGATGCGCTCGCCCACCCGTTCGGCGTTCTGGGTCATGATCAGCTTGACGGGTTGGCCGATGGCGCCGCCCAGGAACTTGGCCAGGTCGTTGAATACGCTCTGGGTGACCACGTGGTCCCGCTCCTGGTCGTAATCCAGGGTCACGTTGAGGATCAATTCGGCGCGAACCTGGGCGGTCCAGGCCAAAGCCATGAGCAAAAACGCCGCGACTGCACGCATGTCTGTCCTCCGGTTCACTCGCTTCCCCTCGATTCGAGTCCGGGTGGCGGCCTGATCAGGAAATCCCCGGGTCAAACCCCCAGCCTTTCGAAATCTTCCTTGCGCGCCCCGCACTCCGGGCAAGCCCAGTTCACGTGCACATCCTCCCAACGCGTGCCCGGCCGGATTCCCTCCTCCGGCAGACCCTTGGCCTCGTCGTAGATGAGGCCGCACACCACGCACATCCAGGTCCTATATTCCATGCGCCGTCGGGAGGATATGGCTTATGTAATAG
>CAZYEY010000205.1:0-11227 GCA_964646585.1 uncultured Thiobacillus sp.
TTCCCTGCCACCGCCACTCCGTGGATTTACACGGAGGAGGCCGTCGGCAGCATCAGATGTGTATAAGGTACTGCCCCGGTGGTGCCGGCATCCCGGGCAGCCTTGAAATCGACCCCCATGCCGCCCCGCTCCGGCAGTTCATCGCCGTACAGCGCCGCCAGGCCACGCCTGGCCATGAGCCAGGCGCCGGCCACGGTGGGGCAGGAGTGGCCCGCCAGCTTCACCGCGTCGGCGTAGCGGAAGTCCATGAGGCCATCCTCGGCAGCCCCCAGCAGGGCAGCCAGGGGATCCCGCAGAGTGAGGAGCGGGACATCCTGAAAGAAGGCGGGAAAACGCATGGCAATCCTCGTCGGAGAAGGAATGTGACGGATTCAAGCGCAAGGCGTCCACCCTTGCCTTGATCTTGTGCAAGCCGGGGCGGACTCGGCTTCGGTGTCAGCCGGAGGCGTCCCGAATTACAATGCCGCTTCTCGCCAGTGCCCCCCATGTCCGCCGTCTTCGATCCCGAACTTTCCGCCCTCAAGCTGCCCCCCCATTCCGTGGAGGCGGAGCAGTCGGTGCTGGGCGGCCTCATGCTGGAGAACACCGCCTGGGAGCGGGTGGCGGACCTCATTAACGAGCAGGATTTCTACCGGGCCGACCATCGGGCCATCTGGAAGCAGATCGTCCGCCTCATCGACGAGAACAAGCCTGCCGACGTGGTGACCGTTGCCGAGGCCCTGGAGTCCCTGGAACAGCTGGACCAGGCCGGGGGGCTTTCCTACCTGGCGGCCCTGGCCCAGAACACCCCGTCCGCCGCCAACATCCGCCGCTACGCCGAGATCGTCCGGGAGCGCTCGGTGCTGCGCAAGCTGGTGGAAGTGGGCGCCCAGATCAGCGATTCCGCCCTCTCTCCCGCCGGCCGCACCGCCGCCCAGATCCTGGACGAGGCAGAAGCCAAGGTGCTCGAGATCAAGGATGCGGGGGCCAAGACCACCCAGGGCTTCCAGGCGGTGCAACCGCTGCTGATGCAAGTGGTCACCCGCATCGACGAGCTCTACAACCGGGACAACCCCAGCGAGGTCACCGGCGTGCCCACCGGCTTCGTGGACCTGGACACCAAGACCTCGGGCCTCCAGCCTGGGGACCTGATCATCGTGGCCGGCCGGCCCTCCATGGGCAAGACCGCCTTTTCCCTCAACATCGCCGAAAACGTGGCCCTGGACGCCAACCTCACCGTGGCGGTGTTCAGCATGGAAATGGGCGCCGCCCAATTGGTCATGCGCATGTTGGGTTCCGTGGGCCGTTTGGACCAGCACAAGCTGCGCACTGGCCGCATTTCCGAGGATGATTGGCCGCGCCTGACCCATGCCCTGGGCCGTCTCAACGAGACCCCCTTCTTCATCGACGAATCCCCTGGCCTCACCGCCATGGAGGTGCGGGCCCGGGCCCGACGCCTGGCGCGGCAGTGCCAGGACGACCGTCCCCTGGGGCTCATCGTCATCGACTACCTGCAGCTGATGTCCGGCAGCGCCAGCGGCCAGAGCGAGAACCGGGCCACGGAGATCTCCGAGATCTCCCGCTCCCTGAAGGGCCTGGCCAAGGAACTCCATGTGCCGGTCATCGCCCTGTCCCAGCTGAACCGCTCCCTGGAACAGCGCCCCAACAAGCGGCCGGTGATGTCGGACCTGCGGGAATCCGGCGCCATCGAGCAGGACGCCGACGTGATCCTGTTCATCTACCGGGACGAGGTCTACAACCCGGACAGCCCGGACAAGGGCACCGCTGAGATCATCATCGGCAAGCAGCGCAACGGCCCCATCGGCACCGTGCGCCTCACCTTCCTGGGCGAGTACACCCGCTTCGAGAGCTTTGCCGGCGGCGGCGGGTATGGCGAGTAGGCAGCGTCCGCTTCCGGCCGCATAGACGGATGTCCCGCCCCCTCGTCGCCCGCATCGACAGCGCTGCCCTGGCCCACAACCTGGCCGTGGCGCGCCAGGCTGCGCCCCACGCCAAGATCCTCGCCGTGGTCAAGGCCAACGGCTACGGTCACGGCCTGGCCCGGGTGGCCCGGGCCCTGCGGGCGGCGGACGGCTTCGCGGTCCTGTCCATCGACGAGGCTTCCCAGTTGCGTGGCGCGGGCTACACCCATCCCATCGTCCTGCTGGAGGGCTTCTTCCATCCCGACGAGCTGCCGGACATCGCCCGCCTGCGCCTGCGGCCGGTGATCCACCGCCAGGATCAGGCGGACATCCTGGCCCGGGCCCGGCTGGAACACAAATTGGACGTGTTCCTGAAAGTGGACACCGGCATGCACCGCCTGGGCCTCAGCCCGAAGCGCTTCAAGGATGCCCTGGCGGTCCTGCGCGCCGCGCCCCAGGTGGGAAGCATCACCCTCATGACCCATTTCGCCCGGGCCGACGACGACCCGGACAGCGTCGCGGCCCAGCTTGCCCTGTTCCGCGACGCCAGCGCAGGCCTGGACCTGCCGGCCAGCCTGGCCAACTCCGCCGCCCTGCTGCGTCACCCCGAGAGCCACGGCGACTGGGTCCGTCCCGGCATCCTGCTCTACGGCGTCTCGCCATTCGCCGACCAGACCGGCGCCGACCTGGGCCTCTTGCCCGCCATGACCCTGGAGAGCCGGCTCATCGCCACCCAGTTCGTGCGCAAGGGGGAGGGCGTGGGCTACGGCGCCGCCTACGTGGCCGAGCGGGACATGAAGGTGGGGGTGGTGGCCTGTGGCTACGCCGACGGCTACCCCCGCCACGCCGGCACCGGCACCCCCATCCTGGTGGAAGGCCGACAGACCCGTACCCTGGGCCGGGTGTCCATGGACATGCTGTTCGCGGACCTGTCCCCGGTACCCGCCGCCCACGTGGGCAGCCCGGTGACCCTGTGGGGTGCCGACCTGCCGGCGGAGCGGGTGGCTGCTGCCGCCGGCACCATTGCCTACGAACTGTTCACTGCCCTGGCGCCCCGGGTGCCGGTGGCGGAAATCTGAGGGAAACCCCATGTCTGACATTCTGGAAAAGATCCTCTCCACCAAGCGCGAAGAGGTGGCCGCGGCCCGCAAGGCCGAACCCCTGGAGGCCGTGCGCGAAGCCGCCGAATGGATGCCGCCGGCCCGGGATTTCGTCGGCGCCCTGGTGGCCAGGGCCGCCGCCGGCCAGGCCGCGGTCATCGCCGAGATCAAGAAGGCCAGCCCCAGCAAGGGCGTGATCCGGCCCGACTTCCACCCCGCCGGGATCGCCGCCAGCTATGCCGCTGGCGGGGCTGCCTGCCTGTCGGTGCTCACCGACCGGGACTACTTCCAGGGCTCGCCGGACTACCTCAAGGCCGCCCGGGATGCCTGTGACCTGCCGGTGCTGCGCAAGGACTTCATGATCGATCCCTACCAGGTCTATGAAGCCCGGGCCATGGGCGCCGACTGCATCCTGCTCATCGTCGCCGCCCTGAGCCTGGCCCAGATGCGGGAACTGGAAGCCCTGGCCCTGGAGCTGGGCATGGCGGTGCTGGTGGAAAGCCACGATGCCGGCGAGCTGGAATCCGCCCTCCAGCTCCGGACCCCCCTCATGGGGGTCAACAACCGCAACCTGCGCACCTTTGAGACCAAACTCGCCACCACCCTGGATCTGCTGCCCCGCATCCGTTCGGCGGGAGAACGCATCCCGGTCACGGAAAGCGGCATCCTGACCCCGGTGGACGTGGCGCTGATGCGGGAGAACGGGGTGGATACCTTCCTGGTAGGGGAAGCCTTCATGCGCGCCGCCGATCCCGGCGCGGAACTCGCCCGGCTGTTCCGGGGTCCAGCAAGCGCCTGACCCGGACATCCACCCATGAGCCAACGCCGAACCTGGATCCTCACTGCCGTCCTCCTGCTCGCAAGCGCAGGCGCTTTCTACGCCTGGCAGCCCTGGAAGAAGGCCGAGTCTGGCCCCCAATACCGGCTCGCCAAGCTGGAGCGGGGCCCTTTGTCCGCCGCCGTCACCGCCAGCGGTACCCTGTCCGCCCTCATCACCGTCCAGGTGGGCTCCCAGATTTCCGGGCAGATCAAGGACATCCGGGTGGACTTCAACAGCGAGGTGAAGAAGGACCAGATCATCGCCCGCCTGGACCCGGAAACCTTCGAGTCCCGGGTCGCCCAAGCGGAGGCCGACCTGAAAGCCGCCGAAAGCGCGGCCGAGGTGGCCCGGGGCAACCTTGCGGTGCGTCAGGCGGAAGTGGGCAAGGCAAAGATCGCCCTGGATGACGCCAACCGCAACCTGGAACGCAAGCGCGCCCTGGTGAAGCAGAACTTCATCTCCGCCGCCGAGCTGGATACCGCCCAGGCCGCCGTGGATACGGCCCGGGAACAGCTCAACCTGGTCCAGGCCGATCTCGCCGTGGCCCAGGCCCAGGTGGGCAGCGCCCGGGCCCAGGTGGCCCAGCGCCAGGCCGGCCTCAAGCAGGCCCGCCTGGACCTGGACCGGACCATCATCCGCTCCCCCGTGGATGGCGTGGTCATCAGCCGCAACGTGGACGTGGGCCAGACCGTGGCCGCCTCCTTCCAGGCGCCGGTGCTGTTTACCATCGCCCGGGATCTGCGCCAGATGGAGGTGAACGTGGCGGTGGACGAGGCCGACGTGGGCCGGGTGCGGACCGGCCAGAAGATGCGCTTCACCGTGGATGCCTTCCCCGGCGAGCGATTCATGGGCCAGGTCACCCAGATCCGCAAGGCGCCCATCACCAGCAACAACGTGGTCACTTACAGCGTCATGGCCCGGGTGGACAACCCGGAGCTGAAGCTCTTGCCGGGCATGACCGCCAGCGCCCGCATCCTCACCGAGGAGCGCAAGGACGTGTTGAAACTGCCCAACGAGGCCCTGCGCTTCCGTCCCGTCCAGGCCGACGGCACGCCCATCAAGCTGGAGGTGCGGGGCCGCGAGGAAGGCCCGGGCATCCCGGGCCGGGTATGGGTGCTGAAGGAGGGCAAGCCCGCCCCCATCAACGTCCGTCTGGGTGTCTCCGACGGCAAGGCCACGGAAATGCTCAAGGGGGATTTGCAGGCCGGCCAGGAGATCATCCTGGGCGTGGAGGAATCCAGCCTGAACAAGGCGGCCAAGCCCAACCGGCCCTTCGGCATGGGCATGTGACTCGGGCATCCGGGGCCGAGAACCCCTTCCCACACCCATGTCCCTGATCCAAGTCACCGATCTCACCCGCGATTACCGCATCGGCGAGATCGCCGTGCACGCCCTGCGCGGCGTCAGCCTGGCCATCGAGGCGGGGGAGTTCGTCGCGGTCATGGGCCCGTCCGGCTCCGGCAAGTCCACCTTCATGAACCTGCTGGGCTGCCTGGACCTGCCCAGCGGCGGCCGCTACGTCCTGGACGGTGAGGAAGTCACCGGCCTGGACCCGGATCGGCAGGCGGAACTGCGCAACCGGCGCATGGGCTTCGTCTTCCAGAACTTCAATCTGCTGCCCCGGGCCACCGCCCAGGAAAACGTGGAACTCCCCCTGCTCTATGCCCGCGTCCCGGCCGCCGAACGGCACCGCCGGGCGCGGGATAAACTGGCCCGGGTGGGTCTGGCGGAGCGAGCTGGCCACCGCCCCATGCAGCTTTCCGGCGGCCAGCAGCAGCGGGTGGCCATCGCCCGCGCCCTGGTCAACGACCCGCCCCTGATCCTGGCCGACGAGCCCACCGGCGCCCTGGACACCCGCACCAGCCTGGAACTCATGGCCCTGTTCCAGGAACTCAATGACGCCGGCATCACCATCGTGCTGGTGACCCACGAGCCGGACATCGCCGCCTTTGCCAAGCGGGTGCTGGTGTTCCGGGACGGTCGGGTGGTGGAGGACAGGTGGGTGGAGCATCCCCAGCGGGCGGCACAGATGCTGGGGAAGGTGGCGTGACGGTGCGCGTTGCCTGGGGGTTCCCCTCAATCTTCAATCCCGGGGACCGGCCATGAACCTCCTCGACACCGGCCGTTCCGCCCTGCGCAGCCTGCGGGCCAACAAGATGCGCAGCGCCCTGACCGCCCTGGGCATCATCATCGGCGTGGCGGCGGTCATCACCATGCTGGCGGTGGGCGAAGGGGCCAGGATCAAGGTGGCGGAACAGTTGAAGAGCCTGGGGTCCAACCTCATGGTCATCCTGCCCGGCACGGTCACCAGCAGTGGCGTGCGTCTGTCCACGGGCAGCCGCAACACCCTCACCGAAGGAGACGCCAACGCCATCCAGAACGAGATCGCCAACGTGGTGGCCGCCGCTCCCGCCCTGCGCGGCACCGGCCAGGTGGTGAATGGCAACCTGAACTGGTCCACGGTCATCTACGGCGTGACCTCCGACTACCTGGCGGCCCGGGAATGGACCATCGCCCGGGGACGGGCCCTGGACGACAACGATGTCCGCACCTCGGCCAAGGTGGCCTTGGTGGGCCAGACCGTGGCCCAGATGCTGTTCGGCGGCACCGACCCCACTGGCCAGACCATCCGGGTGAAGTATGTGCCCTTCACCATCGTGGGCCTGCTGGAAGCCAAGGGGCAGAGCTTCAGCGGTCAGGACCAGGACGACGTGGTCCTCATCCCCATCGGTACCGCCCGGGGCCGCATCCTGGGCCAGGCCCAGGGACGCCTGCGCACGGTGGGCCACATCAACGTAAAGATGGCGGACGGCACCGACATGAAGCAGGCCGAGTCCCAGGTGCGCGAGTTGCTGCGCCAGCGCCACCGGTTGCAACCGGAGCAGGACGACGACTTCAACATCCGCAACCTGTCGGAGGTGGTCCAGGCGGAACAGGCCGCATCCCAGGTGCTGTCCGGCCTGCTGGCCGCCGTCGCTTCGGTTTCCCTCCTGGTGGGGGGCATCGGCATCATGAACATCATGCTGGTTTCGGTCACCGAGCGTACCCGGGAGATCGGCATCCGCCTGGCGGTGGGAGCCCGCCGCAAGGACATCCTGACCCAATTCCTCTCCGAGGCGGTGATCCTGTCCCTGGGCGGCGCCCTGGTGGGCATTGCCCTGGGCGTGGGGGGCACGCTGGCCCTGGGCCGCTTCGCCGGCTGGGAGGTGGCCCTGCAAAGCCAGGCCATCCTGCTTTCGGTGGCTTCCGCCAGCGTGGTGGGCGTATTCTTCGGCTGGTATCCGGCGCGCAAGGCCTCCCGCCTGGCGCCCATCGAAGCCTTACGTTACGAGTAGAACCATGAAATCCACCCGCAAGTCCCTCCTGGGGCTGTTGACGGCCTTCTCGCTGGGGGCCGGCGCTGGGTCGGCAGCCGCCGCCAACGGTTCGGCCGCGCCCGTGAAGCCCGGCAGCGCCGCGCCGCAAGCGGCATCTCCCACCCTCTCCGATCTGGGGCGCTCCTTGCGCAGCTATTTCACCGAGGAGGAACTGGACACCCTGTTCCAATACATGCGCGATTCCGTGGTCGCCGCCTTCAAGGATGAAGAAGTCAGTCTGCCCCCGGATCTGGCCTTCAAGCTGGAGGTGTTGCTGGCGCGCTTGAAGAAGGAGGGTGGCCACTACATGGACAATCTGATCAAGCAGCTCGAGAAGGATCTGGCGCGCAACCTCAAGGAAAAGCTGGCGCCGCCCGACACCTCCAGGACCCCCTACGCGCCGCCTCAGCCCGTCTTCGTCTTTCCCTTCTTCATTTCGCCGCCTGCGCCGCCCCAAAGCCCCGTGCCGCCGGCGAGCGCGCCCAATCCCTATCTGCCCCAGGGCGGCTATCTTCCGGTCCGGCCCGGCCCCGCGGATCCCTGAGCCTCACCGCACCGGGTGGGCCGTATCCTTTCCAGCAAGGTGGTGGGCGGGGTGCGGTAAGCAGACTCGAAATCCCGCGCGGAACCCGGTTTGGCGAACAGGTAGCCCTGGGCGATGAAGCCTTCCTCGCCGGCCAGTTCGGTCAGGCTGCGCAGTTGCAGTTCGGTTTCCACGCCTTCCGCCACCACTTCCAGGCGCAGGCTGCGGGCCAGGCTGATGACGGCCCGGGCTACCGCCGTGTCGTCGGCTTCCGAGCCCAGTCCGTCCACGAAGGATTTGTCGATCTTCAGCACATCCACCTGGAAGCGCTTGAGGTAAGCCAGGGAGGAATAACCGGTGCCGAAATCGTCGATGGCCAGGCGGCAACCCAGGGACTTCAGGCCCTGGAGTACCGCCTGGCCCCGGGAGACGTCCTCCATCACCACCGATTCGGTGATCTCCAGTTCCAGGGCCGAGCCGGGCAGGCCGAATTCGTGGAGGATGGCGGCCACCTTCTCTTCCAGGGCCTCGTCGCGGAACTGGGCGGCTGACAGATTGACGGCCACCCGCAGGTTCCGGTCCAGGGTCTCCCGCCATTGGCTGCACTGGCGGCAGGCCTCGCGCAGGGCGAAATTCCCCAGTTCGGTGATGAGGCCGCATTTCTCCGCCACGGGAATGAAGCGGCTGGGGGACACGGCGCCCAATTCCGGCGAAGTCCAGCGCATGAGGGCTTCCGCCGCCACCACGCCGATGTCCGGGGAGATCTGGGGCTGGTAGTGCAGGGTCAGTTCGCCCTGGGCCAGGGCCCGGCGCAGTCCGCCCTCGATGCGCAGGGCCTCGGCGACGCCGGTGGCCATGTCGCCGGTGAAGAACTGGTAGTTGTTGCGGCCCCGTTCCTTGGCCCGGTACATGGCCACATCGGCGTTTTTCAGCAATTCATCGGGGGTTTCCCCATCGTCGGGGTAGAAGGTGATGCCCAGGCTGGCGCCGCTGGTCACTTCGTAGCCCATGATCCGACAGGGGGCCGACAGGGTTTCCACGATGTTGTCGGCCAGCCGGGCCATTTCCTGGGGGCCTTTGGCGTCCATGAGGATCACCGCGAATTCGTCGCCACCCAGCCGGGCCACGGTGTCGGATTCCCGCACGCAGCCCTTGAGGCGCTCGCCCATGGTCATGAGCAGTTCGTCGCCGGCGGCATGGCCCAGGGTGTCGTTCACCGTCTTGAAGTTGTCCAGGTCGGCGAAGATCAGGGCCAGTGACTCTTTTTCCCGCCGGGTCTGGGCCAGGGCCTGTCGCAGCCGGTCGTGGAACAGCACCCGGTTGGGCAGGCCGGTGAGGGTGTCGTAATAGGCCAGGCTGGCGAGACGCTCCCGGGTTTCCACCAGTTCCGAGATGTCCGAAGCGATGCCTACGTACAGGGTCTCGCCCACCTGGCCGGAGCGGACCGCGTCGTCGGGGCGGACCGCGTCGATGTTGGTCCACTGCACGTAGTGCTCGCCGTTCTTGCGGCGGTTGTGCAGTTCCCCCTGCCAGCGCCCGGTTTCCACCAGGCTTTTCCACATCTCCCGGTAGAAGGCGGTTTCCTGGAGGTCGGACTTGAGAATGCGCGGATTCCTGCCCAGCAGTTCCGCCTCGTCGTAGCCGGTCATGCGGCAGTAGGCCGGGTTGACCCGGATGATGGTGCCTTCCCGGTTGGTGACCACGATGCCCTGCTGGCTGTTGTCGAACACGGTTCCGGCCAGGGCCAGATCCTTGGCCCGTTGGCGCAGGCTCTCCAGATGGCGGGCGGCCAGCAGGGCCAGGGCGAGGAGCAGGATGGCCACGCCTGCCAGGAGGCCGGCCCGGTAGCGCCCGGACCGGGTCTGTTCGTCGATGAGCAGTTGGTGGTTGGCTTCCGCCAGGCTGGCCAGGATGGCGCGGCCGTCGCTGTGGATGAGGCCCTGGAGATCGGCTTCCAGGCGCGGACTGTTGCTGCCGATGATCTCCGCGTGGCGGGAGAGGCGGCCGAATTCCAGGCGCAGGGGCCGAGGCAGGCTTGCGGCCAGGGGACGCAGGCCATCCAGGGTGATCATGGCGGTTTCCCCCACCTCCCGGACCTCACCCAGGGCCTGGAGAAAGAGGGCGTTGTTGAGGCGGATCAATTCGTGGCGCAGGGTTTTCCCCACAGGGTCATGGGGCAGCCTTCCGATGAAGAGGACCACGTCGTTCTGGAAATAGCGCAGGGAGTTGCGCACCACCGCGTTGCGCAGCTTGAAGTCGTTCCACTGGGCTTCCTGGTCGCCCACGGCGTCCTCGTAGCGGTCGGCCAGAGCCTTCAATTCCCCGTTGATTCCGGCTTCCCGTGACAGGGCGGCGCGATCGCTGCGTATCCGGGCCATCCAGAGATTGGCCTCGTCGTAGTTGCTGGCAACGCCGTGACGCAGGCGGATGACCAGTTCCCGGAAGCGGCTTTCACTGGTCTGGAGGTTTTCCAGCCGGGCGCGCAGGGCCTCGTGGTCAGCCATTTCCCCCAGCACGGTGGGCAGGAGCAGGGCGGTGGCCAGGACCGCAGTGAGCATGGCGAGCAGCAGCCAGCGCTGGATGCGTCCCAGGTGGTTCATGGCTCGATCTTGGGCAGGCGGCCGTTCAAGGACTGGAGGAAGGCCACCAGGGCCTGACGGTCGGCGGCGCCGAGTTCCTGGCCCAGTTGATAGCGGGCCATGGTGTCCACCGCTTTCTCCAGGGTGTCGATGCTGCCATCGTGGAAATAGGGTGCGGTACGGGCCACGTTGCGCAGGCTGGGCACCTTGAACATGTGCCGGTCTTCCTCCCGGCCGGTGATGTTGAAGCGGCCCAGATCGGCCTTGACCAGGGGCCGGCCCCGGTCGGCGAAATAATCCCCCAGGATGCCCAGGTTGCGGAACAGGTCCCAGCCTTTGCGGGCTTGTGCGGACAGGGCCTGCTGGTCGCCCTTCAGGTAGCGGTCGAAGGGGGAATCCGGCGTGATGAGGCTGCGCTCGAACTCGGCGATGGCGCTCTGGATGTGGACCGCCTGGATGCCGTCGGGCCAGATGGCCTGGAAGGCGCCGGGGTAGTATGGATCCCGGGAAAGCTTTTCGATCACCATCTTCCAGTTGGTGGCCATCTCGATGGGGTTGTGCAGGGGGCCCTCCACCTGTTCCTCCAGGGTGGCGGCGCGGCCATCCCAGAACTGGCGGAAATTGAAGACGCTGTTCAGCACCGTGGGGCTGTTCACCATGCCCATCTGGTTGGCCACGCCCACCCCGACTGGTCTGCCGTCCATGCCCGCCAGCTTCAGGTCGTGGCAGGAGGCGCAGGAGATGCTGTCATCCAGGGACAGGCGCTTGTCGTGGAAAAGCCGCCGGCCCAGCTCCACCTTGCGGGCATCCAGGGCCAGGGAATCGGGAATGGGGGTGATGGGCTGTTCAGTGGCGGGCGGGGTATAGACCTGTTCCGGAACAGACGGCCTGGAAGCGAGGGAATGCCACACACCCGCCGCCAGCAGCGCAGCCGTCACGCCACCGGCG
>CAZYEY010000206.1:0-12224 GCA_964646585.1 uncultured Thiobacillus sp.
CCAGGCGGGAGGGGGGGGGGGGGGTGGGGGGGGCACGGGCCGGGGGGGGGGGTGGTCCAGACGTTCCGGGGCCCCGGCGGTGGGATTGGGGGGGGCGGGGTCCAGCAACAGGGGGTGGGCCAGAAGCATGGCCTGGAGCAGCCACTCCCGGGCTGCCGATCCCAGACCCAGGCCCGGACCCACCACCAGGCAGGCGGGGCCGGGTAGTTCCAGGACCCTTTGGGGTGGGACGACCATGAGTTCGGGCGAGCCGGGGTCCACGGCGATACGCTCGTCCAACATGCCCAGGTAGGCTCTGCCCGCGCCACAGGCCAGGGCTGCGCGCCCTGCCAGCAACGTTGCCCCCGCCATGCCAGGGGCGCCGCCCAGAACGCCTACCGCGCCGAAGTCACCCTTATGGCAGTCGATGGGGCGGCTGCGGAGGCGGGCAGGCAGGGAGATCAAGCTTGCCTCAGGCATGGTTCTCTTTTCGAATCAATCTCCTATAAAAGCATTACAGCCCATTTGCAGGAGATTGTCATGGCGACTCCACAGACTCCCGCTGGTGCCAAGCTGTTGCCCTGCGACCAGGATGAAACCTGCCCCATTCTGGATTGCGACGCCGAGCTGGACGACTATGCCCCATCCCTGATGGAAACGCCGGATGGGGTGGACTTCGTAGCCCATTACTGCGGCTTGGAGTACTTGGGCAAGTGGGCCTCGCCCGAAGCCGATGACTAGCCCGGTGGTGCCATCAAGGTCGTAAAGTTTTCCCTGGTGTTGTCGATAAGCCGGTTTACGCCGGCTTATCGACTCTTGAAAGACCCATGGAGAAAACCATTCGAGTCCTGGTTGTGGACGACGATACCTTGATGCGGGAAGTCCTCAAGGCCCTGTTGCGCGATGAGGAGTTCCAGGTGGTGGGGGAAGCCAAGGATGGCCAAAGCGCCCTGGCCCAGATCGAGCGTATGCAGCCGGATCTGGTCTGCCTGGACGTGAACATGCCCGGCATGTCTGGCATCGATGTGCTCAAGGCCATCAAAACCAGATTCGCGGACTGCAAGGTGGTCATGATCTCGGGGGATACCAGCATGGCCACGGTTCGGGAAGCGATGGGCTACGGCGCCGTGGGCTTCATCGTCAAACCCTTCAAGGCTGGCCGGGTGGGGGCAGCCCTTCGCGCCGCCATGAGGGCGTCGCCGGACACCTTCGGCTAAAATCCAGGGCCTCCCAACCACCCTGGGCAAGCCCATGTCTCGCGTCATTCATCTGAAGGGCGGACCCGCCCTTTCCGATTTCCGCATCGAAAAACTGCTGGCCGGCCTCAAGCCCCTGGGGGTGGCCGGAATCGCAGCGGAGTTCCGTTATTTCGTCGAGCTGGCAGCGGAACTGGACGCGGAAGCCTTGGCCTTCCTTGGCGAATTGCTGCATGCCCGGGTCCATGGGCCGGAAACCGATGTGGTGCTGGTGGTGCCCCGCCTGGGCACGGTCTCTCCCTGGTCCTCCAAGGCCACTGACATCGCCATCAACTGTGGCCTGAAGGGGGTGGTCCGGGTGGAGCGCGGCATCCGCTGGACACTCACCGGCAAGAAGGGGCGTCGCCTGCCGCCCGAGACCATCCAGGCCGCTCTGCCCCAATTGCACGACCGCATGACGGAGAGCGTGCTGTTCGACGAAGCGGGGGCCGGCCAGTTGTTCCACCACGTGGAGCCGCCACCCTTCCAGAGCGTGGACGTCCTCAAGGGCGGTAGGAAAGCCCTGGAAAAGGCCAATGCTGAGTGGGGCCTGGCCCTGTCGGCGGACGAGATCGACTACCTGTTGAAGAACTTCAAGGCGGTGAAGCGCAATCCCACCGACGTGGAACTGATGATGTTCGCCCAGGCCAACTCGGAGCATTGCCGCCACAAGATCTTCAACGCCGAGTGGATCATCGACGGCAGGAAACAGGACGAGTCCCTGTTCGCCATGATCCGCCATACCCATCAGGTACGGCCGCAAGGCACCCTGTCCGCCTATTCCGACAACGCCTCGGTCATCGAGGGCGCCCGCATCGGTCGCTTCTACCCCGACGAGAAGGGCGTCTACGGTTTCCATGAGGAGCCCACCCACATCCTCATGAAGGTGGAGACCCACAACCATCCCACGGCCATCGCCCCCTTCCCGGGCGCTGCCACCGGCTCCGGCGGCGAAATTCGGGACGAGGGCGCAGTGGGCCAGGGTTCCAAGCCCAAGGCCGGGCTGTGCGGCTTCACCGTCTCCAACCTGCGGATTCCCGGCTTCATCCAGCCCTGGGAGAAGGACCACGGCCGCCCCGGACGCATCGTCTCCCCCTTGCAGATCATGCTGGAAGGCCCCATCGGCGCAGCCGCCTTCAACAACGAATTCGGCCGGCCCAACCTCACCGGCTATTTCCGGGCCTTCGAGATGGAGACGCCGGATGGTCAGGTGCGGGGCTACCACAAGCCCATCATGTTGGCCGGTGGGGTCGGCAACATCCGCGAGGACCACATCCACAAGAAGCGTTTCAAGTCCGGCACCCTGCTGATCCAGCTGGGGGGCCCCGGCCTGCTCATCGGCCTGGGTGGCGGCGCCGCCTCCAGCATGGGCGCGGGCAGCAACGCCGAGGCCCTGGATTTCGACTCCGTGCAACGGGGCAACCCGGAGATCCAGCGCCGGGCCCAGGAGGTCATCGACCGCTGCTGGCAGATGGGGGCGGCGAATCCCATCCTCTCCATCCACGACGTGGGCGCCGGCGGCCTGTCCAACGCCATGCCCGAACTGGCCCACGGCGCCGGGCTGGGGGCGAAGTTCGAACTGCGCGACGTGCCCAGCCTGGAGCCAGGCATGTCGCCCAGGGAAATCTGGTGCAATGAGGCCCAGGAACGCTATGTGCTGGCCATCGCCGCCAAGGATCTGCCGCTGTTCCAGGCGATCTGCGAGCGGGAGCGCTGTCCCTTCGCGGTGGTGGGCAAGGCGACGAAAGATGGCCAGCTGGTGGTGGCCGACCGCCATTTCGGCAACAAGCCGGTGGACATGCCCATGGATGTATTGCTGGGCAAGCCGCCGCGCATGACGCGCAAGGTCAATCGTCTGGCGCCCAGCCTCAAGCCCTTCACCGCCGAGGGGCTGGACCTGGTGGAGGCCGCCTATCGGGTGCTGCGCCATCCCACTGTGGCCAGCAAGAGCTTTCTCATCACCATTGGCGACCGCACCGTGGGGGGCTTCACCGCCCGGGACCAGTTCGTGGGCCCCTGGCAAATACCGGTGGCGGACGTGGCGGTGACCACCCTGGGCTACGACACCAATCTGGGCGAGGCCATGGCCATGGGCGAGCGCAGTCCCGTCGCCCTCATCGACCCGGCGGCCTCCGGCCGTCTGGCGGTGGGCGAGGCCATCACCAACCTGGCGGCGGCGGCGGTGAACGACATCGGCGACATCCGTCTGTCCGCCAACTGGATGGCCGCTGCCGGCCACCCCGGCGAGGACGCGGCCCTGTTCGACACGGTGAAGGCCGTGGGCAAGGAGCTGTGCCCGGCCCTGAACATCAGCATTCCCGTGGGCAAGGACTCCATGTCCATGCGCACTCTCTGGGAGGAGGGGGGCGCGAACAAGGCCGTGGTTTCGCCCCTGTCCCTGATCATTACCGCCTTCGCCCCCTGCGCCGACGCAGGCCGGACGCTGACACCGCAATTGCGCGCCGACCAGGGGGAGACGGACCTGATCCTGTTCGACCTGGGTCGGGGCCGCAACCGTCTCGGTGGCAGCATCCTGGGCCAGGTCTATGGCGAACTGGGCGATGCCTGCCCGGACCTGGATGAGCCCGCCCGGCTCAAGACCTTCTTTGCCCTGATCCAAAAACTGAACGCCGAGGGCAAGCTCTTGGCCTACCACGACCGGGCCGACGGCGGCCTGTTCGCCACAGTCTGCGAGATGGCCTTCGCCGGCCGCTGCGGGGTGGACCTGGACGTGGACGAGCTCAGGTATCACCGCATCCACCAGGACATCATGGAAGACGTGGCGGACGCGCCCGATCCCCACGAGCCCTACACCGGCCGTCTCTTCGGCATCCTGTTCAACGAGGAACTGGGCGCCGTGATCCAGGTGCGCAAGCGCGACACCCGGGTGGTCATGGACGCCATCCTGGAGGCCGACCTGCGCGACGAGTTTTTCATCATCGGCGCGCCCAACAAGACGGACCGGGTCCGCATCCTGCGGGAGGGCGTGGCCGTGTTCGACGAAGCCCGGACCGACCTGCTCGCCGCCTGGTCCGAGACCAGCTACCGCATGCAGGCCCTGCGGGACAACCCGGCCTGCGCCGAGCAGGAGTTCAAGGGCCTGGCGAAGAAGAACAATCCGGGTCTGCACGCCAAGCTCACCTTCGATCCTGATGAGGACGTGGCCGCGCCCTTCGTGAAGAGCCGGCGGGCCCGGCCGAAAGTGGCCATCCTGCGGGAGCAGGGCGTCAATGGCGAGGTGGAGATGGCGGCCGCCTTCCACCGGGCCGGCTTCGCGCCGGTGGACGTGCACATGAGCGACATCCTGGCCGGCCGGGTGAAGCTCAGGGGGTTTAAGGGCCTGGCCGCCTGCGGCGGCTTCTCCTACGGCGATGTTCTAGGGGCGGGTGGCGGCTGGGCCGCGTCCATTCTCCACAACCCCCGGGCCCGGGACGAGTTCCAGTCCTTCTTCGAGCGGGATGACAGCTTCGCCTTGGGGGTCTGCAACGGCTGCCAGATGATGAGCCGACTCAAGGACATCATCCCCGGCGCGGAGCACTGGCCGAGATTCGAGCGCAACCTGTCGGAACAGTTCGAGGCCCGCTTCGTCATGGTGGAAGTGCCTGAGACCCCGTCCATCCTGTTCGCCGGCATGGCAGGTTCCCGGATGCCCATCGTGGTGGCCCACGGCGAGGGCCGGGCAGTGTTCGACGCCAAGTCCCAGCGCAAGGCGGCGGAGGTCTGCCTGCGCTACGTGGACAACCGGGGCCGCAAGACCGAGGACTACCCCTTCAATCCCAACGGTTCTCCCAAGGGCATCACCGGCCTCACCACCCCCGACGGCCGTTTCACCATCATGATGCCCCACCCGGAACGGGTATTCCGCGCAGTGCAGCATTCCTGGCGGCCGGACGGGTGGAAGGAGGACGGCCCCTGGCTGCGCCTGTTCCGCAACGCGCGGCAGTGGGTGGGCTGACCCGGGGAACGAGCCGGCGGCTCAGAACAGTTCCACCGAGCCGCTGACGTCAGACACCTGGATCTCCCCCGCCGCCAACAGGGCCCGGAACTCCCGCACCTGGTCCCGGCCGTGGTTCTTGGCGTAGTACAAGGCCCGGTCCGCCTCCTCGATGACCTGGGTGGGTAGGCGCTGGTGTTCAATCTGGGTCAAGCCGATGCTCACGGTGATGTGACCCACCTGGGGGAAGGCATGGTTGGAAACCGCCCGGCGCAGGCGCTCCATGACGGTGAGGGCATATTCCCGCCCGATGTCCCGCAGCAGCACGATGAATTCCTCGCCGCCGTAGCGATAGCAGCGGTCCTCGTCGCGCAGGGTCTGGCGCAGGACGTTGGCGAACAGCAGCAGCACCTCGTCGCCGATGAGATGGCCGTGGGTGTCGTTGACGGCCTTGAAGTGGTCGATGTCGAGCACGGCGAGGTAGTCGCGCCGGTCACGGTCGTGATCGCGGCGACCCAGGCGGCTGGCGGCCAGTAGATCGGCCAGATGCCTTTCCAGCCGGCGCCGGTTCATGAGTCCTGTCAGGATGTCCTTCTCGCTGTCGTTGAGCAGCCGCATGAAGTTTTGATAGACCCGCAACATGCCCCGGGCGATGCGCAGTTCAGCTTGGCGCCACTCTGCCAGGCCCAGGATCAATTGGCGCCTGGGACTGTCGGCCATGGTGTCGATACCCAGGCAGAGCCAGTCCTGACCTTCCAGACGCCCCAGGTGCTCGAACGCCTGCTCTCTCTTCCGGGCCGCCCTGAGCACTTCGTGAGGGGGCCGGGGCAGACGCGGACTTTCATGCACCACCAGGAAGTCACCGCCGGCCTCCTGCCATTCCAGGCCCAACAGGGACTGGGGTTCCAGAATGTCTTCCAAGGCCTGGAACAGGCTGTACTCCAGGGAATGCTGGTCCCGTTGCTCGGTGAGGGTGATGATGTTGGTCAGCAGGGCTTCAGAGGCATCCGGGGTTTCAGGCAGGGCAGTCATACGAATCGGAACATAGTGGTCAGAACATGGGCACCAACATGAGCCACCACCACCACGGGGCGTATCGTTCAACGGTAAAGGACACGACGGGGCTGGGCAGGCTGTCCACGCCTTCGCTGCCGAGGGCGATGACACGGATGCCGTAGTTGCCAGGCCACAGATTCCTCAGGGTCGTGCTGGCCGTATCGCTTTCCAGACTGAGGATGGGCCTGGCAAAGGCGGGATCGGCCGCCACCTCGACCCGGTAGCGGGGAGCCTGGCCCTGCCAGGTGACTGTGATGGGATTGGTCTTCGTGTCCACCTTCACATTCGCGGGCGGCGCCGGCGGCAGGATGACCACGTTGGCGGAACTCCAGCCGCCTGCCTGGCCGTCTTCCTCCTGGCTGCGCACGCGCCAGTGGTATCTGCCCGGTTCCAGGGGCTCGGCCGTCGTCGTTCCGCTGGCGGTCCGGCTGGTGACGATCCTCTGATCCCGGGTGATTTCCAAGCCATAGCTGTGGGCGCCTTTCGCCGGACTCCAGGTGAAGTGGGCCAGGCCCCCCTCCGTCCTGCTCCGGCCGCCGGTGGGAGGCTGGGGAAGGGGCTGGATGAGGAATGGCCGCGGGGGACTGAAAACATGGGGCTCACCGGCATCGTCGAGACTGGCCACGCGCCAATGCCATTGCCCTTCACCCAGGATTTCCTGGTGCTGGATGACCGGCGGCAGGCGTCGCTCCACCACTCCGCCGCTGAAGTCTGGCGTGGGCGCCATCTGCAGGACGTAACCCCGGGCATCGGGCACGGCGCTCCAGGCGATATGGGCCTGGGACTGGTAGAGACGCTCGCCTGGCGCGGGCGCGATGAGCACGGGGGGCAGGGGACGGGCATCCAGCACCACCTCCCGGCTGGCGCTCAAGCCTTCCAGGCCGGCATCGTCGATGGCCCGCACCCGCAGCACGTAGGTGCCGTCCGGCAAAGCTTCCCCCCAGTTGACGGAGGGTGTCTTGACCACGTCGTCCAGAACCACGGTGGCGAAGCTCGAGTCCGTGCCCACCTGGGCGCGCCAGGCCACGGCACCAGGCTGGGACGGCCAGGATACCGTCAGGGGCAGGCCCAGGATCTTCTCGGGTACTCCCGCCAGGTCTGGCGCAGCGAGCAATGGGCGGGGCGGGGCGGGGGGCTTGCCGGCCTCGGCATAGGTGCCGAAGCCGGCGTTGACCGCCACGGCCCTCCCTTGGGCGGAAACGGCCACGCTGCCTTCCGTGACCTCGCTGGTCATGCGTTTGCCGCTTTCGTCCACGTTCAGACGGAAGCCGGTGCCTCGCAGTCCCGCCACCGCCACCGGGGTGCTGACCTTGAAGCCGCCCGAAGGCGCGTGCTGTTTCGCCGCGCTGGCTTCGAGGCGGCCACTGTCCAGGGTCAGCTCCGTGGAGACCATCCCGGTCTTGCCGTAGGCGGCCAGGCGACCGAAGGTGAGCTTGCTGGAATCCTGCTGGGTGAGCGTGGTGTTGTCGGCAAAGCGATAGGCGGCGCTGCTGCGGGGTCCGGTGAGCACGGTTTCCCCGCCATTGAGCTGGGTGCTGGCGGTCAGGGGCTGGAAACCGCCATCGGCGGTCTTGAAGCGGACGTTGCCGGAGACTGCGGTGACTGTCACCGGGGCCGGCGTTACCCTGAGCAGGTGGACAGGGATCTTGATGCGGGTATTGGCAGGAAGATGTTCCGGAATGGGTACCCCGTTGGCGGACTGGACCTTGGGCCAGTCCCTGGGATTCTTCAGGTACTGCCTGCCAATGCCGATCAGGGTGTCGCCCGGGTAGGTGAGATACAACCAATCGGCGGCTTGGGCGCTCAAGGACAATGCAACGCCGAACAGGGCGAATACAGCGGAGCGGGAACGCATGGGAGGCTCTTCAGTTAAGCTTCGCATTCAACTATAAGCCGCCTGACCAAGATAGGCACCATCGGGGTGCGAGAGGAGTTGGAAAACATGCATATCGGTACGCCGCTTTCACCGTCCGCCACCCGGGTCATGTTGCTGGGCGCGGGGGAACTGGGCAAGGAAGTCATCATCGCCTTGCAACGCCTGGGCGTGGAGGTCATCGCCGTGGACCGCTACGACGGCGCCCCTGGCCACCAGGTGGCCCACCGGGCCCAGACCATCGACATGAGCGATGGCAACGTGCTGGCCCGGCTCATCGATTCGGAAAAGCCCGCCATCGTGGTGCCGGAGATCGAGGCCATCGCCACGGAAACCCTGCTGGAACTGGAAGCCGCCGGGGTCTGCCGGGTGGTGCCCACGGCCCGGGCCGCCAATCTGACCATGAACCGGGAGGGCATCCGCCGCCTGGCGGCGGAGACCCTGAAGCTGCCCACTTCCACTTATGCCTTCGCCAGCACCTTCGAGGAATTGAAGGGGGCGGTGGAAGGGAAGGGTGGCATCGGCTACCCCTGCATCGTCAAGCCGGTCATGTCCTCCTCCGGCAAAGGTCAGAGCCGGGTGGATCGTCCGGAGGAACTGGCCAGGGCCTGGGACTACGCCAATGCCGGCGGCCGGGTGAACAAAGGCCGGGTCATCGTCGAGGCGGTGGTGGACTTCGACTACGAGATCACCCAGCTCACGGTGCGCGCCCTGGGGGCCGACGGCGTGCAGGAAACCCATTTCTGCGAGCCCATCGGCCACGTTCAGGTGAAAGGCGACTACGTGGAAAGCTGGCAGCCCCAGCCCATGAATCCAACGGCCCTGGCCCGGGCCCGGGAGATCGCCAAGGCGGTTACCGACGACCTGGGCGGGCTGGGCATCTTCGGGGTGGAGTGCTTCGTGAAGGGGGACGAGGTCTGGTTCTCTGAGGTGAGCCCCCGCCCCCACGATACCGGCCTGGTGACCCTGGCCACCCAGCGCCAGAGCGAGTTCGAGCTCCATGCCCGGGCCATCCTGGGCCTGCCGGTGGACGTGTCCCTGCGCAATGCCGGCGCCTCGGCAGTGATCTATGGCGGCGTCGAGGCGGAGGGCATCCGTTTCGAAGACGTGGATGCGGCCCTCAGGGTGCCAGGCGCGGATCTGCGCCTGTTCGGCAAGCCCGTGTCCTTCACCCGCCGCCGCATGGGCGTGGCCCTGGCCGAGGGCAGGGACGTGGCGGAAGCCCGGTCCCGGGCCAAGGAAGCGGCTTCCCGGGTGCGGCCCGTTGCCGACACAGGCACCCAGTATTTTTCGCCTTCGAATCCGTCCGGAGCGGTTCGGGAAACAGGGCCGGTGTAGAATATTCGGCTTTGCTGATAAGAACTTAGCCCCATGTCCCGCGCCCTTCGCAACATCGCCATCATCGCCCACGTCGACCACGGCAAGACCACCCTGGTGGACCAGCTGCTCCGCCAGTCCGGCACCTTTGCCGCCCACCAGCAGGTATCCGAACGGGTCATGGACTCCAACGACCTGGAAAAGGAGCGGGGCATCACCATCCTGGCCAAGAACACCTCGGTCAATTACAACGGTGTCCACATCAACATCGTCGACACCCCCGGCCACGCCGACTTCGGCGGCGAGGTGGAGCGGGTGCTGGGCATGGTGGACGGCGTGCTGCTGCTGGTGGACGCGGTGGAAGGCCCCATGCCCCAGACCCGCTTCGTCACCAAGAAGGCCCTGGCCCTGGGCCTGCGGCCCATCGTGGTGGTGAACAAGGTGGACCGGGACGGCGCCGATGCCGACAACGCCGTCAACCTGACCTTCGATCTGTTCGACAAGCTGGGGGCAAGCGATGAGCAGATGGACTTCCCCATCGTCTACGCCTCCGGCCTCAACGGCTGGGCGGCCCTGGAGCTGGACCATCCCCGGGTGGACATGAAACCCCTGTTCGAGACCGTGCTGAAGCACGTGCCGCCGCCGGCCACGGATGTGGAGGCACCCCTGCAATTGCAGATTTCCGCCCTGGACTACAACAGCTATGTGGGCCGTATTGGCGTCGGCCGCATCCAGCGCGGCCGCGTCAAGACGGGCCAGCAGGTGCTGGTGCTGTTCGGCACCGACGAGGAAATGGCCGAGCACGAGCGCGTCCCGGTGAAAGCCAAGGTGGGCCAGGTGTTCGGCTACCAGGGCCTGAACAAGGTGGAGCTGGACGAGGGCCTTGCGGGCGACATCGTCCAGATCACCGGCATCGAGGATCTGGTGCTGGGCGCCACCATCACCGACCCGGAGCAGCCGGAGGCCCTGCCGCTCCTGAAGATCGATGAGCCCACCCTGTCCATGCAGTTCATGGTGAACTCCAGCCCCCTTGCCGGCACCGAAGGCAAGTTCGTCACCAGCCGCCAGATCCGCGACCGCCTGCACAAGGAACTGCTCACCAACATGGCCCTGCGGGTCCACGATACCAAGGATCCGGACGTTTTCGACGTCTCCGGGCGGGGCGAGCTGCACCTGTCCATTCTCATCGAGAACATGCGCCGCGAGGGCTACGAGCTGGCCGTGGGGCGGCCCCGGGTGGTGAAAAAGGTCATCGATGGCGTGGAGATGGAACCCTACGAGCAGCTCACCGTGGACGTGGAGGAGGGCCATCAGGGCGCGGTCATGGAAAGCCTGGGACTGCGCCGGGGCGACATGCTGGACATGGTGCCGGACGGCCGGGGCCGGGTACGCATCGAGTACCGCATTCCCGCCCGGGGGCTGATCGGCTTCCAGGGGGAATTCATGAACCTCACCCGGGGCACCGGCCTGCTCTCCCACGTGTTCGACGAATACGCACCGGTGAAGGAGGGAGGTGTGGCCGAGCGCCGCAACGGCGTGCTCATCTCCCAGGAGAATGGCGAGGCTGTGGCCTACGCCCTGTGGAAGCTCCAGGACCGGGGCCGCATGTTCGTCAACCCGGGCGACAAGCTGTACGAAGGCATGATCATCGGCATCCACAGCCGGGAAAACGATCTGGTGGTGAACCCCATCAAGGGCAAGCAGCTCACCAACGTGCGCGCTTCCGGCACCGACGAGGCCGTGCGCCTGGTGCCGCCCATCGACATGAGCCTGGAGAAGGCCATCGAGTTCATCGCCGACGACGAATTGGTGGAAGTCACCCCCAAGACCATCCGCATCCGCAAGCGCTTCCTCAATGAGCATGAGCGCAAGCGGGCGGCCCGGGAAGGCGCCTGACGCGCCTGCGCCATGGCGGGTCTCCTCCGCGCTCTGTTCGGCAAGCCCGTCCCCGTGCCTGGTCCCACCGAGGCGGATTGGCGGGAGGTGCTGGAATTGCCGGTGTTCGACGGCCTGGAACAGACGGAACGCATTCAGGTGCGTGCCCTGGCGGAGCAGCTTCTCGAGCGAAAGACCATTACCCCCGTCTCCGGCGCCGAACCCGCCGGCCGGGACATCGCCGCCATTGCCGCCCAGGCAGCCCTGCCGGTGTTGAACCTGGGCGCCGGTTGGTACGGTACCTGGAACGAGATCATTCTCTATCCCGGGCAGTTCGTGCCGGAAAGGGAGTTCACCGACGACTTCGGCGTGGTGCACCGGGTGCGCCAGCCTCTCTCCGGCGAGGCCTGGGAAGGTGGTCCCCTGATCCTCTCCCTGGACGACGTGGCCGCCTCCGGCTGGCGGGATGGCTACAACGTGGTCATCCACGAATTCGCCCACAAGCTGGATATGAAGAACGGCGCCGTGGACGGTCTGCCACCATTGCATTCGGACATGGACGCCCCCGGCTGGGCCGCCGCCTTCGAACCCGCCTATGTCGATTTCTGCCGGCGCGTCGACCACGCCGGGCCCGCGGGGCGGGAACTGGACCTGGACCCCTATGCCGCGGAGAGCCCGGCGGAGTTCTTCGCCGTGCTCTCGGAATATTTCTTCGAGCTGCCGGACCTGCTGGTGGCGGAGTATCCCGCCGTCTAAGGGCAAATGCGGCGGTGCTACCGCCAAGACCCATCGCAGCGACTGGAAAGTTTCAGCCATGACTCCCCAACACCATGACCACCACCCCGACAGGGCCGTCGCCGGCCCGTGCCACCTCTGTCTCTCATACACCTCCGACACTGCCAGCGCCACACTCATGTTAGACCCCATGTAGTACCGCACCATCACAACAAAAAAT
>CAZYEY010000207.1:0-12184 GCA_964646585.1 uncultured Thiobacillus sp.
AGGGTCTTCAGGGTGTAATCCACCAATTCCTTCATCTGCTTGTTGCCGCTGGCGTACATGATGAGGGCCCGGGCCAGGGGGCCCACTTCCATGGGCTTGCCCTTCCAGCGCGGCGACTTGAGCCAGGAGTATTTCTTGTCCACGTCCAGGTACTCGTAAGGCGGCTTGGGACCGGTGTAGTTGAGGGCGGTCTCGCCTTTCCACGGGTGCAGGCCCTTGTCGTCGCCGCCCTGGTAGGAATACCAGGCGTGGCTGACGAATTCCTGGATCTCGTTGTCGTCATCCAGGTTGATGGGGTGCACCTTGCTGATGTCGCCATCCAGGATGACGCCCCGGGGGATCAGGAAGGATTCCGGCGTCCACATGTCCTTCTCCGGCAGGTCGCCGAAGGACAGGTAGTTGCCGCCGGAGCTGCCGATGGCGCCCCAGTCCTTGTAGAAGGAGGCGATGGCCAGCAGATCGGGGATGTAGACCTGGTCCACGAAGTCCTTCATCTGCTTGATGACGTTCTGCACGGTCTGCAGGCCCACCATGTTGACAGCCGTGGCGTCCTGGCCACCCCGGTGCATGGGGCCCTTGCCCTGGCCGCCACCGGTCTGCACGGAGATGGCGGCCGGGGTGCCGCCCACCACGAAGTTGGGGTGGGGGTTCTTGCCACCGAAGATGGCGTGCAGCTTGACTACGTCCCGCTGCCAGGCCAGGGCTTCCAGATAGTGGGCCACGGCCATCAGATTGGCCTCGGGAGGCAGCTTGTAGGCCGGGTGGCCCCAGTAAGCATTGGCGAAAATCCCCAGTTGGCCTTGCTCGACGAAAGTTTTCACCTTCTTTTGCACGTCGGCGAAGTAGCCCGGCGAGGACTTGGGGTAGCTGCTGATGCTCTGGGCCAGGGCCGAAGTGGCCTTGGGATCGGCCTTCAACGCGGAGACCACGTCCACCCAGTCCAGGGCGTGCAGGTGGTAGAAATGCATGACGTGGTCGTGCACGAACTGGGCCGCAATCATCAGGTTGCGGATGATTTCCGCATTGGCCGGGATGGTGTAGCTGGGGACGGACCGCTTGATGGCATCCTCCACCGAGCGGATGGAGGCCATGCCGTGCACCAGGGTGCAGACGCCGCAGATGCGCTGGGCGAAGGCCCAGGCGTCCCGGGGATCCCGGCCCTTCAGGATGATCTCGATGCCGCGCACCATGGTGCCGGCGGAGGACGCCCGGGTGATCTTGCCGGATTCGTCCGTTTCCGCCTCGATGCGCAGGTGGCCCTCGATGCGGGTGATGGGGTCAACGACGATACGAGCTGTCATGGCCGTGTTTCCTTATTGATTCAAAAAGGCTTCGAGGATGCGGTACTGCTCCTCGGCTTCGCGGTTTTCCGTGCCGGAGCCGTCCGCGACGGTCTGGCAAGTGCGTGCCAGGCGCGCCTGCATGGCCGCGTCCCAGGCCAGGTTGCTGCCGGGCGCCGGGTTGCCGACACAGGCCACCGCAGCCTTGGCGACGAAGAGTCCGGCCTGGGCGGCCCAGTCGGTTTCCCTGCCGCACTGGGTGAAGCTTTCCACCCGGGCGGTGTTGGCGGCGGCGGACACCACGGTCAGTTCCGCATCGGAGATTTCCGGGCGCCCGGCTACTTCCAGGGCGGCCTTGACGCGCACGTCGTTGGACAGATCGAACACCCGCTGCACGAAGCGGGCTGCCACCTGGCGCTGCTTGGCGATGGGCAGTCCAGCCAGGGCGGCCTTGAATTCCTTGTCATTGCCGATTGCCATGGTTTCAGGCTCCTTTTTCCGGAATGTGCCCGGCGATCATCTCGGTGAGGCCGACCACGGGGATGTCCATCTGGTAGTGCTCCAAGCCTTCCTCCAGCACGATGCGGCAGTTGGCGCAGGCGGTGACCAGACGATCCGGCTTGACCGCCTCCAACTGGGATTTCTTCTTCTTGAAGGCTTCGATGCGGAGTTCCTCGCCTTCTTCGATGGCAGAGGCGCCGCCACCACCACCACAACACCAGTTGATGAAGCCGGCATCGGGCATTTCCACGAAATTCTTCGCCACCAGGTTCATGAGGTTGCGCTGGGGCTGGATGACGCCGCCCCGGCGGGCCAGTTGGCAGGGATCATGGAAGGTGAGCCGGTCGGTCTCGAAGCCCTCGGTCTTGAGCAGGCCCTGGCTGCGGAACTCGTCCAGCACCTCGATGATGTGCTTGACCTGGAAGGTGAAGGGCCGGCCGATGAGGTTGGCGCCTTCCCAGCGCAAGGCCGTGTAGGCGTGGCCGCATTCCGGGCTGATGACGGTCTTGACCTTGAGCTTCTCGGCCCCATCGACGATGCGCGACACCAGCAGACGGGCCAGATCCGAGTTGCCGATCTGCATGCCGGCGTTGGTGGCCTCGAAAGCGGTGGAGCACAGGGTCCAGGTCTTGCCCGCCTGATTCATGATCTTGGCGATGGCGCCCAGGTATTCGGGGAAATTGATGATCTCCATGGAGGACAGCATGACCATGTATTCGGCCCCTTCCGCATCCAGGGGGATGGGCAGGCCGTAGTCTTCTTCCACGTGCTTCATCTGGGCCTTCACCGCCGGCAGTTTCACGCCCATGGGGCTGCCGATGGTGACGGTGCGGTTCACCGCGCCCTTGATGCCGTCCGGGGCGTTGCCGGAAGCGGACATGCCTTCCCGAAGCTTGCGCACCATGTACACGATGTCGTTGCCGACGGGACAGACCACCGAGCAGCGTCCGCACAGGGTGCAGGAGTTGTAGACCAGTTCCTGCCACTCGGCGAGTTCGGCGTCGGTCAGGGGCTTGCTGATTCCCACCATCTTCATCAGCCGACCCAGCAGGGTGTATTCCTGATTGTAGAGCCGACGCAGGGGCTCCAGCTTGTGGATGGGGGTGTACTTGGGATCGCCGGTTTCCGTGTAGAACAGGCAGGCTTCGGCGCACAGGCCGCAATGCACGCAACTGTTGAGGTAGCTGGCGATGGGGGCGTCCATGACTTCCTTGAGAACCCGGATGCCTTTTTCCATTGTGGCGCTCATACCACTCGCTCCTTGGTCAGATTGGTGAAGTGGGCGACAGCGAGCCGCTCGCCGGCGGCGCATTTGCAAAGACTCGCGGCCAGTCGCATCCCCGCTGCGCGGGCCCCTGCTCCCTGCTCATACCGCCACCCCCTTGTGACCATTGACCGCGCCGTTGTAGTAGCGAGAGCCCCACAGGGTGAAGGCGTGGAACAGCTTGGTGAACGGCAGGACGATGAGGAGGATCTCCACCGTGAGGATGTGGATGGCCAGCATGGTGGTGTAGGGCAGCAGCAGGTGGCGCACGGCCAGCCAGCCGGTGAGCACCGGCAGGAAAGTGACCAGCCAGGTGAACCAGTCCTCAAAGGTGGACAGGTAGCGCTTGACCGGCTTGTTGATGCGGTCCACCAGCACCACCACCATGGCGGCGATGGTCACCACGGCCACCAGATCCACGAACTGGGAGGGTAGGCCGGGCCAGGACAGCCCGGTGAGGCCCTGGATGGTCTTGATGTGGGGGGCGAACAGGAAAACGATGATCGCCAGGCCGATGTGGAAGATGTAGCCACCGATGTAGCTGACGGGAGACCGTTTCACCATGCCCATGTCCTTGGGCGGCAGGGAGCGGCGGAACACCGTGTTCCATCCGGACGCGCCTGCCACATGGCGGGGCGCCGACAGATCCTTCTTGCGGCCTAGGCTGTAGATCTCGAGCAGGCGCCAGAGAACGCCCAGCAGAAAAATGCCCACGGCGATGTTGAGGCCCGTGCCGCGTACCCAGGTGAGGAATTGCATTTCGTTCATGTTCATTTCTCCAGATCGGCCAGGGTGGTGGTCTCATGACCGGCTTTGGCGGCGCTCTTCTTGGCCCGGTTGGCGAAACTGGCCGCCACGCCCGCCACGGCGCCCGCAGCCGCTGCCGCCGAGGCCATCTTCAGGGGGTTGGCCGGCATCGATAGGGCTTTGTAGAAGCCCCCCGCATCCCAGAAATCGGGCTCGGAGCAACCCAGGCAGCCATGGCCGGATTCCACGGGCCAGGAAGTACCCCCGTTCCACTTCACCGTGGCGCAGGCGTTGTAGGTGACCGGACCCTTGCAGCCCAGCTCGTACAGGCACCAGCCGCGGCGCGCACCCTCGTCATCGAAGGTCTTGGCGAACTTGCCCTGGTCGTAGAAGGGACGCCGGTAGCAGCGATCGTGGATGGTCTCGCCGTAGAAGGCTTTCGGCCGTCCCAGCTTGTCCAGTTCCGGCAGGCTGCCGAAGGTGAGGAAGTGGGCCAGCACGCCCGTCATGACCACGGGAATCGGCGGGCAGCCGGGGATGTTGATGATGGGCTTGTCCTTGATCACATCGGACACGGACACCGCGCCGGTGGGATTGGGGTTCGCCTTGGGGATGCCGCCGAAGGCCGCGCAGGAGCCCATGGCGACGATGGCCGCCGCGCCTTTGGCCGCTTCCTTCAGGGCTTCCAGATTGGACCTGCCGGCGATGCAGGAGTAGGCACCATCGAGCCCCAGGGGGACCGAGCCATCGATGATGAGCAGGTACTTGCCTTCGTTCTCCTTCATGGCCTTGTGCAGGGCCTCCTCGGCCTGGTGGCCGGCGGCCGCCATGAGAGTTTCCTGATAGTCCAGGGAGATGGCATCGAAGATCAGTCCCTCGATGGAGGGCGAGTGGGACCGGGTGATGGATTCGGTGCAACCCGTGCATTCCTGGAAAGGCAGCCAGATTACCGAGGGCCGCTTGCTGGCCGCCGGCGCCGCCGCCATGGCTTCCGCCATGGCCCGTCCCGCCGATGGGGGCAATGCCATCAGGGATGCCAATGTGGCGCAATATTTGAAGAAGGTGCGACGGGTCACGCCCTGCCGCGCGAGTGTGTCGATCAATGGACCTTGCATGATGCTTCGCCTCCTGGCTCACAACGCTCAACCGAGCACCGAATGCCCCCCCTGGCGGGCACAATTCAGCATAGATCAGAAATCAGTAATTCCAGATGTTCTAATCCGATTTTGACGTCCTCGGGGTGGGCCTTCACCAGCTCGGGCACGAAGGTCACCTCGATGAATTCCGTGGTCACCACGCCCTTTTCGTTGCGATGGGTGATCCACCACACGCCCGGACAGGCGGTCTCGTCCAGGCTGGATTCGCCATCTGCCCGCAGGGTGACGCTGATCTCGCCCTGGCCCAGGCGCTCCCGCAGCCAGACCCGGTCGCCCGGCGTCAGGGGCAGGGCCTGGAGGTCGATGGCGGTGGTTTCTCCGGTGTCCAGCAGACGGCGCAGATGCTCGGCGGTTTCCTGCAGCAGCACGGGGGCGTTGCCGGAAAGATTGGGATCGACGAATTGAACGACGGGGATGTCTTCAAGGGGCATGGTTCCACTCCCGGATCAGGTTCCGGATGGCCGCGCATACGGGAGGGATCGCGGCGGCCACGGCCGGAGTGGGATGCTCACCCCAGTCCACCACCTGGGGCTGGATGGCCAGCATGGCCCGCTTTTCCGGCCAATGACCCGCCAGTAGCGCGATGGCACGCAGGTCTGTCAGGCCCACCTCATGCACAGAGGACTTGCGGTTGCCGATGAGGAAGGCGTCCATGGACTCTCCCTCGAACAGTTCCCAGACGCCGGCCCGGGCCTGGAGGTTGGCGGCGTCCACCACGATCAGGGCTTCCGCTTCCTCGATGGGGCCGGCCAGGGTGAAGGAAAGGGTGCCGCCGTCGAGAAGGGTGACGTCTCCGGGTAGCGGGGGCTCGGCAGCGAGGGCTTTGAGGACGTGAATGCCGACCCCCTCGTCGCTGAGCAGGGTATTGCCGATACCGAGCACAAGGGTCTTCATGGCAGAAAGCATAGTTCGCACATGCAGCAAAAACAACAGACGATTTTTCTCAAGATATTGATATTGCTCAATATTTCTGCAATATTCCGAGCTTGCCCGTCTGCATTCAACGACTTATCGCCGCCATTGATTATTTCAATTGAGTCCGCCGTGTGCCTCGCCATTCCCATGCAAATCACTGCTGTCGACGGCCTTATGGCCCGCTGTGAAGCCCGCGGCAGCGAACGTGAGATTTCCCTTTTCCTGCTCCAGGATGACCCGCCCGCAGTGGGCGACTATGTCATGGTCAGCGTGGGCCAGGCGGTCCGCAAGGCGAGTGCCGAGGAAGCCAGGCTGTCCTGGGAGATGTATGACCTGATCCTGGCGCAAACGCCCAATCTCTCATGAACGAACAAATCATGGCCCTGGACCAGGTGAGAAGCACGCTGATCGACCTGGCCATCCGTTTCGGCCCCAAGCTGCTGGTGGCTCTGCTCATCCTGGTCGCGGGTTTTTTCGTCGGCCGCTGGCTGGGCCGGCTCACGCAGCGGATGCTGGTGAAGCTGGCCGTCGACCCGCCGGTGCGGCTGCTGCTGGTGCGCATGGTGCGCATCCTGGTCCTGGGGTTGTTCCTGATCCTGGCCCTGCAGAATTTGGGCGTGGAACTGTTGCCCTTGATCGCCGGTCTGGGCGTGGCCGGCGCCGGCGTTGCCCTGGCCATGCAGGGGGTGCTGGGCAACGTCGTGGCGGGGCTCACCATCATCTTCACGAGGCCCTTCCGCCTGGGCGAGTACATCGCCATCGTCGGTGAGGAGGGAGTGGTGGAGGGAATCAGCCTGTTCAATACGGTGCTGAGCCATGCCGACCGCTCCCGGGTGGTCATTCCCAACCGCAAGATCGTGGGGGAAATCCTGCACAACCATGGCGCCATCCGCCAACTGGACATCCAGGTGGGGGTGGCTTATGACACCGACATGGAGCAGGTCCTGGCTCTGATCCGGGACATCCTGGCGGGCAACAACCGCATACTGAAGGATCCGGAGGCCGTGATCCAGGTCCGTGCCCTGGCGGATTCCGGCGTGAACATCGCGGTGAAGCCATGGACGAAGGTGGAGGACTACAACGATGCCGGCGGCGAGGTAACCCGCGCCATTCTCGAGCGTTTCCGCGCTGGCGGCATCGTGATCCCCTTTCCCCAGCGGGAAGTCCGTCTGCTGGGCAAGGCGGACTGACGCCTCCTGCTCAGACGGCGCGGGCGTCGGCTTGTTGGGCCTCCGTGTCGAATTCGGCGCGCACGGATTCCAGCGCGTCCTTCAGACTTTCCTCGGAGAGGGCGTTGAGGCCCTCGGCTAGCAATTCGGCGGCGTCGATGGTGTCCTGATCCTGGGGCAGCGATTCCGAATCCAGGTTGGCCACCAGCACGGCGGCAGCGCCCACCACCTGGAGCAGTTTCTGCCGCTCGGCCATCAGGAGCTCGAGCTCTTCCCGCAGTAGGCGGACTTCCTGGTCGTTCAGGGCATGGACGGTCATGTTGGGGCTCCCACGGCAAGATGCGTTGGATAATACTCCGGCTCATCGGCCCTTCTGAAGCCCAACCGCGTGCTGCGTCCCGCCCAACTCGACCTCTCCCTCATCGGCCAGCCCCTGCCCTGGGATCTCTTCACCGAATCCGGTGTCCTGGTGGCGGGGGAGGGCATGGTCATCCCCGACGAACCCTACTTCCTGCGGCTGGTGAGCCGGCCCTTGTTCCTGAAGATCGAATCGGGACACATCGCCGGAGGCGTGCCGGACCGGCTGGCGGAACTGGCGGCCCGGATCGGCGCTGCGCTGGACATGGAGCCCGAGGCCCTGGACCCCGTTGCCATCGCCGAGGCGGCCGGCGACCTGTGCGCCCTGTTCCATGTGGACGCGGACCTCTGCCTGGGCTACCCGCGCCTGGTGCAACTGGCCCGACCCGCTGTCGCCCACAGTCTTCATGTCCTCTTCGTGAGCCAGCTATTGGCCGATGAGATGGATCTGTCCGAAGGCGAGCGGGCGGGCCTCGCCTGCGCCGCCCTGACCATGAACCTGGCCGACCTGCCCCTCCACGACCGCCTTGCAAACCAGGCCGGGAGTCTGGGCAACGACGAGAAGCTGCGCCTGCATTCCCATCCCGTCCGCGCTGCCGAGCTGCTGGAGCGTGCCGGCGTCCGCGACGCGGGCTGGCTGGAAACCGTGGCCCGGCATCACGAGAACATGGATGGCAGTGGCTATCCGAACCGCCTGTCCGGCGCCGACATCCCCCTCACCGCCCGTATCCTGCGGGTGGCGGACACCTACTGCGCCAAGATCACCGGCCGCCATTACCGGCCGCCCAAGTCTGCCCGCTTCGCTCTCCAGGAAATCTTCGGGCGGGAGAAGGGCCGCCTGGACGGCCAGATCGCCATCCTCCTGCTGCGACGGGTGGGCCTGTTTCCGCCCGGAACCCTGGTGCGGCTGGCGAATCGGGAAAGCGCCTGCATCGCCCGCCTGGGCCGGGGCGGCCAAGTCCGTCTCGGCGTCAGTTTCCTGGATGCTCGGGGTCGGCCCCTGGATCCGCCCCGGGAACGGGATGTCAGCACGCGAACCTACCAACTGCGCAGCGTCATCGAAATCGAACCCACGTGGCCGGCCATCGACTGGAAACGGCTGTGGGGCTACTGATGGACGAGGATCCATACATGACCAACCGCCTTTCCCCCTTCGTCTTCGATGCCACGCCCGAGAACTTCGAGGCCCTGGTCCTGGGAAATTCCCGCAAGGGCCTGGTCCTGGCGCATTTCTGGACACCCAAGGCGGGGCCCTGCCTGATCCTCATGCCCCGCCTGGTCCAGTTATGCACGGAATACGGTGGCCGTTTCCTCTTGGTCATGGCCAACACCGAGGAACTGGGCAGGCAGGCCCGGCAATGGGGCGTCACCAGCGTGCCCACGGTGAAGTTCTTTCTGGACGGCGAGTGCGTCCACACCATCCATGGCGCCGAACCGGACAGTACCTTCCGGGAGGCCCTGGGGCGCTTCCTCGCCAGCGAGGCGGATCGGGAACGCCTGGCCGCCCTGGCCCTGCACCAGGCCGGCCGCAGCGAGGAGGCCATCGCCCTGCTGGCGAGGATTGCGGTGGATCGGCCCGGGGATCTGGCGGTGGCCGCCGACCTGGCCAAGCTGCTCACCCTGGCGGGGCGTGCGGGAGAAGCCCTGACACTGCTCTCCGCCCTGCCGCCGCCGGCCCGGGCTTCCCGGGGAATCGCGCCTTTGCTGTCCCACCTGGAACTCATCGACGCCGCCGCAAACGGCCCCGACGACCCGGAAGCGGAACTGGCCGCCGACCCCGCCCATCACGCCGCCCGCCTGACCGTGGCGGCCCGGGCCCTGTTCGACGACCGCATGGAAGTCGCCCTGGATCACTTGCTGGAATTGGCCCGCACGGGCGGGGACTTCCGCGAGGACGTCGGTCGCCGCGCCCTGCTGGCCCTGTTCGACACGCTCGGAGCCGAACATGCCCTGACCCGGCGTTTCCGGGCTGCCCTGGCCGGGCTCCATTCATGACCGATGTCTGGCGGCTGGATTTCGCCGGTGCGCCCCCCTTCGCCCCTTTCCAGCCCTGGTCGGAGCGCCTGGCCGGGGAGGGCTGGCCCGGCCTGGACCGGCTGAACCGCTTGGCCGAGGCCGCCGGCCTGACCAACGCCCACGGCCTGCCCCTGCGCTTCGCGCGTCAGGACCGGCGTTGCGGCCAGCGGGATTACGAGACGGGCATCCTGGCCACGGGTCAGGTGCCCACCCGGGAGGACAACTGGCACGACCTCTTCAACGCCCTGTGCTGGCTGGCGTTTCCCCGGACGAAGATGGCGCTGAACGCGGTCCAGTGCGCGGCCATCGAACCGGGCCGGCCCCGGGGCCCGGTGTCCGACGCCGCCACTCTGTTCGACGAGAGCGGCCTGATCCTGGCCGGCCCCGCTCCGGAACTGGCGGAACTGCTGGCGGCCCGGCGATGGCGGGAGGCTTTCGTGGCGCGCAGGGATGCCTGGAAGCAGACCCGGGCCTACGTCATCGGCCACGGGATCCTGGAGAAACTGCTGGCGCCCTGGCCGGGCATCACCGCGAAATGTCTGTTCCTGCCCATGGACCCGGATGTCCCGGATCAGGCCAGGCGGGATGAGGCGGACAGGCGGGCGGCCGAAGCGTGGCGGGGCGGCGGAATCGACCAGCCAGCCTGCCTCTTTCCCATGCCGGTATTGGGAATTCCCGGCTGGTGGCCGGCCAACGAAATCCCGGATTTCTACGCCGACCAGACGGTGTTCCGCCCGGCCAGGCCATGATCAGAGGTGGACGCTCACCGGTGGGGTGTTGCAGGCTTCGCCGGGGGCCGTGGGCACGTCGTAGACCGCGAAGCTCAAGGCTTCCAGATCGGCCAGCACATAGGTGGGGTCCTTGCCCACGCCGCCCACGGTGCCCGGGTTCACCAGCCAGGTGCGCCCGCCCTTGACGTTGTCGATGGCCTGGATGCTGACCCGGTGGTCATGGCCGCAGCAGACCAGATCGTAGTCTCCGGTGAGGGCCATGCCCTTGGCGTAATGGGGGTAATGCACCAGGAACAGACTGCGGCCGCCCAGATGGATGGTCGCGTCCTGGCCGTGATAGCGCACCGGGCTGTCCGGCTCATGGGCCAGCTGGTGCATGGCGAAGAGATCGCCGGTGTTGTTGCCATGGATGGCATGCACCGGCAGCTCGAACTTCTTCAGCACCCGCAGGGTGGTGGGGGCGACCACGTCACCGCAGTGGAGAACCGCCTGGGCCCCCCTTGCCTTGGCGTCCGCCACCGCGTGTTCCAGCAGGCGGCGGTTGTCGTGGCTGTCGGAGAGGATGCAGACCCGCATCAGAAACCGGGCTTTTCCGGGCTGGCCTGGTAGCGGGTCACGCCGGCAAGGATCTCGGCCTTGGCTTCCTCGGCGCCCACCCAGCCTTGCACCTTGACCCACTTGCCGGCTTCCAGATCCTTGTAGTGTTCGAAGAAATGGGAGATCTGGTTCAGCATGGACTCGGGCAGATCCCGGGGGGATTCGATGTCCCGGTACAGATTGGTGAGCTTGTCCACGGGCACGGCCAGCAGCTTGGCGTCCTCGCCGGCCTCGTCGGCCATCTTCAGCATGCCCACGGGGCGGCAGCGCACCACCACGCCGGTGATGAGGGGGATGGGGGTGATGACCAACACATCCACCGGATCCCCATCTTCGGACAGAGTGTGGGGAATGTAGCCGTAGTTGCAGGGGTAGTGCATGGCGGTGGACATGAAGCGGTCCACGAACATGGCGCCGCTGTCCTTGTCCACTTCGTACTTGATGGGTTCGCCGTGGGCGGGGATTTCCACGATGACGTTGAAATCGTTGGGGATGTCCCGGCCGGCGGGCACACGATCCAAGCTCATTGAGTTCTCCAGTTTTTCGAACAGGGGCCGATTATAGGCGTCAAGATTCACGCCAATCTGTCAGGAGCATTGCTGCAAACATGGAAAGCACATTTGCCGGCGAGGTGGTCATCCAAGGCATCACCAGCAACGGGCGTACCTTCAGGCCCAGCGATTGGGCGGAAAGGCTGGCCGGCGTGGCTTCCTGCGTGGGCTGCGACAACCGGCTGAATTTTTCCGACAAGGTGCGCCCCGTGACCCGGGAGGGCGTGCGTTGCGTGGTGGTCAACCGGGGTCTGGAACAGGAGGATGCCCGCCTGTTCCGCTTCCTCATGGATTTCGCCAGGCAGAACGAGCTGACCTTGTGCGAGGGGCGCCGATCAGAGCGCGGTTAGGCTTGCCATGCCAGGCGCCAAAACAAAACCGCCCGGCTGGAGCGGGCGGTTGGTTTTGGAGCGCGGAACGCTCAGGCCATGGCCTTGATGGCGCCGGACAGGCGGCTCTTGTGACGGGCGGCCTTGTTCTTGTGCACGATTTTCTTGTCGGCCAGGCTGTCGATGATGGCCATGTTCTCATTGAGCGCGGCCTGGGCGGCAGCCTTGTCGCCAGCCTCGATCGCCTTGCGAACCTTCTTCACAGCGGTCCGGTAAGCCGAGCGCTGGGCCATGTTGTGCAGTCGCTGGGCGGCGGCCTGACGGGCACGCTTCTTTGCCTGGGCGCTGTTAGCCATACGGGGACTCCTTGATCTGAAGCATCGGGAAAACGCGCACTATACCGGCGCGCAACCGGCTAGGCAAGTCTTTGAATCGTTTGCCCTGGGTTCGCCCGCCGGGCCGTCCCAATCGCGACTTTGCCCGGGGGTGGCGGCTCGATTGGACTTGTCGGGGCGGAGTTCCGGCTATTCCCGCCGTCCGCCATTCGCTACCATGCCGCCTCCCCACCCC
>CAZYEY010000208.1:0-7469 GCA_964646585.1 uncultured Thiobacillus sp.
CCTTCGGGGAGGAGGGGTGCTTCCTCAACAAGGCCTGCCCCATGGCTGTCCAGGCGGTGCGCGACAGCATCCTGCTGCGACTGGACCGGCACGCCCTGCTGGAGGCCATGGAACGCAACTGCGTGCTGTCCTCCGCCCTGATGACCCACATGTGTTCCCGCTTGTGCGAGCTGGTGGAGAACCTGGAAACCTGCGTGCAGCGCAACAGCGCCCAGCGGGTGGTGCACTACCTCGTGCAGATGGCACCCAGGGAGGCCGACAGCTTCGACATCACCCTGGAGGTCAACAAGCAGACCATCGCCTCCCAGCTCAACCTGGCGCCGGAGACCTTCTCCCGGGTGCTGGGACGCCTGGCCAGGGACGGCTGCATCGAGGTCAAGGGCCGCAACATCACCGTCACCAATCTTCGCGCCCTGCGGGAATACGCCGGCTGAACCTGCCCCCCTCCGGGGCCTGCCGATCGTAGGTTCGCCGGCCCCCATGGGAGGCCCCATTCGGTCCGGTCGGGATCAGGTATGGGGCCGGCTGTGGACGTGGTGGGGTACCGCCTCGGTGTCCACCGGTACCAGGTTCAGGGCGGCATGACGCACGCCCCGCTCGGCGGAAATCTTCTCCGCGATGCCGCGCACTTCCTCGGTGTGACCCCGCAGGAACAAGGTTTCCAGGCAGTTGTCGTGGTCCAGGTGGATGTGCATGGACGACACCACCAGATCATGAGCGTGGTGTTGCAGGCTGGTGAGCCGCTCGGCCAGCCGGCGCTCATGGTGGTCGTAGACGTAGGACAGACTGGCCACGCAATGGGGGGCGTCCTCCCGGGCCAGCCGGTCGTTCTCCAGTTCACGCCGCAGCATGTCCCGCACCGCTTCGGACCGGTTGGCGTAGCCCCGGGCGCGGATGAGGGCGTCGAATTCCCGGGCAAGGGATTCATCGAGGGAGATGGTGAAGCGTTCCATGGCACGACTCGCGGATGAGACCAGGGCAGTGTATCAAGGGGCGCGCCGGGCCGGCCGGAAGCTGGCCACGGCGGACTCCAGCGCCTCGACGCCGCCTTTCGGTCCGTACCGGGCGTCTACGTAGAGGCGGGTGATCGTCTCGATGGCCTTGGCCAGATCCGGCCGGGCCCGGGCCGCCCGGCGGGAAAAGTCCTCGGCGCCTTCGGCCAGGCCGCGTTCCAGGCCCAGGGGCGCCAGCCGGGCGCAGAAGCGGGCGTAGGCCCGGGCCGCCCGGTCCATTGGGCCCCGGGGGCGGCGGAACAGCAGAGCGGCGGCCGCCAGCACCGCCAGGGTGGCCGCCACGGCCAGGATGGCCACCATGCCCTTCAAGGTGGAGAGGGCCGGGCTCAGCCTGGAGAGCAACTGGCGCTGGCGTTCCTGGTCGTAGCCCAGCACCCACTGGTTCCAGCGGTTGTTGAGCAGATCCCAGCCCAGGCGCAGGGGGCGCAGCCAGGGGCCCTCGAGATGGAGCTTCCCACCGGGCCGCTCGGTGGCCGGCAGGGCGGCGTCGATGCCCCGTTCCACCCGGCTGGGGGCCACTGCCGCCGTGGGGTCCACCCGCACCCAGCCCCGCCCCGGCAACCAGACCTCGGCCCAGGCATGGGCGTCCCGGCCGCGCACGATCCAATAGTTGCCCATGGGGTTGTATTCGCCCCCCTGGTAGCCGGTCACCACCCGGGCCGGCAGTCCGGCGGCGCGCATCAGGAAGGTGAAGGCGCCGGCGTAGTGTTCGCAGAAGCCGCGCCGGGTGACGAAGAGGAATTCGTCCACGGCCTGATCCCCCAGGGCCGGCGGCGCCAGGGTGTAGATGAAATTCTCCCGGCGGAAATGGGCCAGGGCCTGCTCCACCACCGCGGCTTCAGAAGGGGCGCCAGCCCGCCAGGCCCGGGCCAGTTCCCGGGCACGCGGATTGCCCCCGGTGGGCAGGCTGAGGGCACGCGTGCGGGCAGCGTCGTCGAGTTCGGGCTCCAGCACGTAATCCAGGTGGGCGCTCGCTTCGTAGCGCAGACGCTGGTTCACCGGATCCCGTGCCAGCCATTGCAGGTCGGAACCCAGACTGGCCGGCAGGCCCGGCAGATCCGCCGGCAGGCCCAGCAGGAACAGCCAATGCTGGCGGTGGGGTTCCAGAGTGAGGATGTAGCGCACCGGCTCGTCCCGGGCGTCGGCGCGCGGCGGGCCAGGGGGCGCCGCCCGGGCGCCACTCCAGGCGCGGCCGTCGAACTCCCACAGCACGGGGCCGCGCCAGTAGAGCTGGTGGCTGGCGGGCACCGGCGCCGAGCCTGGGAATTCGGCCCGGAAGGCCAATTCATCGGACAGGATGAGCTGGCTGAAATCGCCGGGACGCATGTGGTCCGACAGGCCGCTCCTGGCCGCCGTCTGCAGGGGAAGGCCCCAGAGGGGGCCGTGCAGGCGGGGGAAGAGCAGGAACAGCAGAATGGCCAGGGGCAGGGCCTGGGCCAGCATGGCGGCAGCCGGCGCCAGCAGCCGCCGCGGCGCCAGCAGGTCGGTGGCTGGGCTCTGGCCAGCGATGAAGCCTCCGGTGAGGGCCAGGGCGGCAACCACCATATAGGCGGCGGTGGCCATGCTTTGGCCATCCAGGAAATGGGCCACCAGCAGAAACACGCCCACGAACAGCAGGGCAAGCCAGTCCCGTTCCTTTTCCAGTTCCAGCAGCTTGGCGCCGGACAGGAAGACGAGGAGCGCGACGCCGCCGGCGGGGCCGATGACGGTACCGAAGTGGAGCAGCACGCCGGCCACGCCGGCCAGGGTGAGCAGCATCTTCGACGCCCGGCCCACCGGTGGACGTCGCCGGGCAGCACTCCACAGACTGAGACCGGCGCAGGCAAGCCAGGCCAGGCTGAGCCAGGCAGGCAGGCGGAGGGCGTGGGGCGCCAGCACCAGGAAGAGGGGGACGATCAGCCAGAGCCGGGCAGCCAGGGTGGCGTTCATGGTGGCAGGCCCTGTACCGCCAGGGCTTCCAGGCATTGGCGGACGTGGGGCTCGCCGGCCCGCACCGGGATTTCCCGGTCCGGCAGGCGCAGACCGAAGGCCAGGCCGGCGGCGTGGGCGTCCAGCACCCAGCGGGCGAGCCGGGAGAGCCGGGCCTCCGGCTCCCGATCGGGCGCCAGCTGCCAGTCCAGCCATAAGTCCCGGGCCGCGCCGCCCGAGAACTGCTTGGTCACCAGGTTGTGGCCACCCCGGGCCACTGCCTTCCAGGCGATGCGGCGGGACGGGTCCCCGGGCTGATAACCGCGCAGTCCGGCGAAGTCGCCGCCCTCGCCCTGGGGTGAGAGGCCGTCCTCCCCACCATCATCCCCCAGGGGAAAGGGCAGGGCGTCCCGGGCCGGGGCGGGATAGACCAGCCCCTCCCAATCCAGCTCCAGCACGCACCAGCAGCGGAACAGGCCCAGGGGATATTCGCTGTGCACGGAGAACCGTCCCGGCCGGTGGCGGCCCCGGCGGGGCTGGGGCAATGCCAGGGTCAGACGGCCGGCGCCGAGGGCGGGGATGTCGGTGGCCTCGCTTTCCCCGGCCGGATGACGCAGGCGCAGCCGGTGGCGAGGCTGGTTTCCGGGGTTGTCCACCCCCAGGACGAATTCCGCCACCTCGCCGGCGAACACCGGCGCCACGGGCAGGGCCCGCAGGCGGAGCCCGGACAGGTTGCGTTGGGTGTGCAGGATGCCGATCACTCCCAGGCCCGCGAACCAGAAGGTGAAAAGATAGGCCAGGCTGATGCCGTAGTTGATGGCGCCGATGAGCAGCCCCAGCAGCAACAGGCCGAACACCAGTCCGGCCCGGGTGGGCAGAATGTAGAGCCGCCCCGCCGTCAGGTGGACCGGGCTGGGTTCGATCCGGGGCTTGCGCCAGGGAATGCAGGGCAGGGCGCGGACGGCCATCTTTCCGTCACGGCGGCGGAGAAGAGGGCCGATTCACACCCCGTGCTTCGTGAACCACGCCCGCATCCGATGCCAGCCGTCCTCGGCGGCTTCCTTGCGGTAGCTGGGCCGGTAGTCGGCGTGGAAGGCGTGGGGGGCGTCGGGATAGAGATGGATGGCGGAGGACTTGCTGGCGGGATTGGAGGAAGCCGCCAGAGCCTGTTGCATCTGCTCCACCGTGTCGTTGGGGATGCCTGCGTCCTGGCCGCCGTAGAGGCCCAGCACGGGACCCTTCAGGTCTTGGGCCAGATCCAGGGGATGCTTGGGCGTCATCCCGCTTGCCGGGCCGGTAAGGCGGCCATACCAGGCCACGCCGGCTTTCACGGCGGGGTTGTGGGCGCTGTAGAGCCAGGTGATGCGGCCGCCCCAGCAGAAGCCGGTGATGCCCAGGCGCTTCACGTCGCCGCCGTTGTCCCTGGCCCAGGCCACGCAGGCATCCAGGTCGGCCATGACCTGGGCATCCGGCACCTTGGAGACCACCTTGGCCAGGATATCGGGGATGGCCGTGTATTGGCGGGGGTCGCCCTGGCGGGCGTAGAGCTCGGGAGCGATGGCTTGGTAGCCCAGCTTGGCCAGGCGGCGGCAGACGTCCTTGATGTGCTCGTGGACGCCGAAGATCTCCTGGACCACCAGGATGACGGGGAAGTGGGCGCCGCTGGCAGGCTGGGCCCGGTAGGCGGGCATGTTGCCGTCGCTGGTGGGCACCTGGATTTCTCCGGCGACAAGTCCTTCGGTGTCGGTGGCGATGGCGGTCTGGGCCATGACCGGTTGCACCGCCAGGGCGAAGCCAGCGCCCAGGGCGGTGACCAGGAAACCCCGCCGGTCCAAGGGCTGGGCTGGGGGTGCCAGGGATTCGAATTCGGCATGCAGGGAGTCGGTGGGGGCGTTCATGGTGGTCTCCTCTCGGTGGGGTCTGGATGATTGTCCGCGAAGCCTACTCGAGTCGGGTGGGCGTGGGTATCCCAGATGCCGATGCGGTGGGAAGCCGGTTTCCGGGGTTTGGCAGCTCAGCCCACATCCAGCTGCTCGGGAAGCAGGAATTCCCGGGCGTAGGTGATCGGAATGCCCTCGTTCACGAACAGGGCGTAGAGATCCGGGTCGATGTGCCCTTCCCTGGCCATGCGGTCCATGATGGCCAGGCACTCGGAAATGGGCTTGGGCTTCTTGTAGGGCCGGTCGGCGGCGGTGAGGGCCTCGAAGATGTCGGCGATGGCCATGATGCGGGCCTGGACCGGCATCTGGGCCCCGGTGAGGCCCTTGGGGTAGCCCTTGCCGTCCATGCGCTCATGATGGCCGCCGGCGTATTCCGGCACCCGCTCCAGGTGGCGGGGCCAGGGCAGGGCCTCCAGCATGTGGATGGTGGAGACGATGTGGTGGTTGATGACTTCCCGCTCGGCATCGGTGAGTGTGCCCCGGGGGATGCGCAGGCAGGCTTCCTCGTCGGGGCTGAGGAAGGGCTGCTCCCGTCCGGAGGCGTCTTTCCAGCGATAGCCCGCGATACGGCTCACCCGGGTCTGGTCCGCCTCGGCCATGGCTTCGCCGCCCACGTTGCAGCGGTGGAGAAAAGCCTGGTCGGCATCCAGTTGGGCAGTCCGCGCCACATGGGCGGCCTCGATGGCTTCCCGATCCTCCGGCCTCGCCAGGAGGGCCTCCAGGCGCTGGATGGCGGCGTCCCGGCGCAGCACCTCGAAGCGGGCGTCCAGCAGATGGATGCGGTCGAACAGGGCTTCCAGCTTGGTGGATTTGTCCATGACGTGGACGGGCGTGGTGATCTTGCCGCAGTCGTGCATCAGACCGGCGATGCGCAGCTCGTAGCGGTCCTGGTCGGTCATGCGAAAGTCTGCCAGGGGGCCCGTCTCGGCACGGTGGGCAGCCTCGGCGATCATCATGGTGAGGATCGGCACCCGTTCGCAGTGCTTGCTGGTATAGGGCGATTTCTCGTCGATGGCGGTGTTGATGAGGTTCACCAGGGACTCGAACAGTTCCGCCAGCTGGTCGATGAGTCGGCGCTTGGTGTAGGCGATGGCGGCCTGGGAGGCCAGGGATTCCGCCAGACGCTGGTCCTCCTCGGAGAAGGCGCGGATGGCGCCGGTTTCCGGATCCAGGGCGTTGATGAGCTGGAGCACGCCGATGGTGTCCCGGTGATGGTCGATGAGGGGCACGGTCAGGAAAGACTGGGAGACGTAGCCGGTGCGCCGGTTGAACTCCCGGGTGCCGGAAAAATCGAAGCCCTCGGCGGTGGCGGCATTCTCGATATTCACGGTTTTCTGGTGGGTGGCGGCGTAAGCCGCCACCATGCGGTCGTTGGGATGGCCGTCCGGGTCGAAGAGGGGAATGTGGGGCAGATCGATCTCGCCACCTTCGCTGCCGCCCAATTGCACGCCCAGACTGCGGTTTACCAGGATGCGGAACTCCAGGGCCTGGTCCGGATTGACCCGGTAGACCGTGCCGGCGTCGGCGCCGGTGAGCTCGATGGCCGAGCGCAGGATGCGCTCCAGCAAGAGGTCGATGTTCTCTTCCCGTGACAGGGCTATGCCGATGGCGTTGAGTCGTTCCAGCTTGGCGAGGAGGGCGGCAGCTTCCATGGTGATCCGCGTCACGCTTTCCAAGCCCCCATGATAGCCAGCCTTGCGCCAGGCCGGGACTCCGGATGAGCCAGTATTCTTGCGGCGTATATCAGGGCGGCGAGCGGTCAGCTGCGGTTTTCAGGATAATGCCTCCCGTCCACGCCAGCCCTTCATTCCGGCGCGCCTGTTCCCCCTTCGGAGCCCGTTTTGCCGTATCGCCCCATCCTGTCCGCCGTGACCCTGCTCGGGTGGCTGGCCCTGTGCCTCGTCCTGGGGCTGGGACAGGCCTGGGCCCAGGTGCCGGTGCCAGCCCTGAAGAGTCGGGTGACCGATCTCACCGGCACCCTGGACCTGGCCTTCCGGCAGTCCCTGGAGGCCCGCCTGGCTCAACTGGAGCAGGCCAGGGGCGCGCAATTGGCGGTGCTGCTGGTGCCCACCACCCAGCCCGAGACCATCGAGCAGTTCAGCCTGCGGGTGGCGGAAACCTGGAAGCTGGGGCGCAAGGGGGTGGACGACGGCGTCCTGCTGCTGGTGGCCAGGAACGACCGGACCCTGCGCATCGAGGTGGGCTACGGATTGGAAGGGGTCATTCCGGATGCCGTCGCCAAGCGCGTCATCGCCGAAACCATCGCCCCGCGCTTCAGGCAGGGCGATTTCCCCGGTGGCATCCAGGCCGGCGTGGACGCGTTGATCCGGCTCATCCAGGGCGAACCCCTGCCCGAGCCAAAGACGGCTTCCGCCTGGCCCTCCAACCTGTCCCTGGATGACATCCTGGGAGTGACCGCGCTGTTCGTATTCATCGTGGGCGGCATGCTGCGTGCGATTTTCGGCACCTTTCTGGGAGCCCTGTTGGCGGGCCTGGTGGCGTTCTTCGGTGGCTGGTTGCTGGGCTCCTGGGTCATTGGCCTGTTCGCGGGGATCATCGTTTTCCTCCTGACCCTGGTGGGCGTGAACTTCGTCTCCGGCGGCCGAGG
>CAZYEY010000209.1:0-4867 GCA_964646585.1 uncultured Thiobacillus sp.
CCGGGCCCTGCGCGCGTTGCCCAACCAGTTCACCCTGGTCTACCAGGTCCAGGCGGGGGACAGCGGCTTCATTGCCGGCCGGACCACTTACACCTGGCTGGCCCGGGAGGGACGCTACAACCTGGTTGGCGTCACCGAGGCCACCGGCATCACTGCCCTGTTCATCAGCGGCAAGATCGTCCAGACCAGCGAGGGGCGCATCACCGCCACCGGCCTGCAGCCCGAACAATTCTGGATCGCCAAGGGCGACAAGCGGCAAGCGCCCGTGCGCATGGACTGGCCCCAGAACCGGCTGCTGCTGCCCGATGGCGGCATCGAACTGCCCCCCCTGACCCAGGACCTGCTGAGCTTCCCCTTCCATCTGGCCATGACCGCCCGGGACGAGGACGGGGAGTGGCGCCTGCCCGTCACCAACGGCAAGAAACTGCGGGAATACGACTTCCGCATCCTGGGCCGGGAAACGGTGCCGGTGGGAGAAGTTCCGGTCGAGACCCTGCATCTTCAGGGCGGTCGTCCGGGCGAGGGCACGCTGGACGTCTGGCTGGCGCCCGGCCGCCATTGGCTGCCCCTGCGGATCCGCACCTTGGACCAGAAGGGCAAGGTGTTGGTGCTCAGTCTGGAGCAGGCAGGCTAATCGCCGATACCCAGCGCGGCGCGGGTCTCCAGGGCAAGCGCCAGGGCGGACTCCACGCTTTCCGCGAGACAGTTGTAGTGCCCCATCTTGCGCCCCGGCCGGGCCTCGGCCTTGCCGTAGAGGTGGAGTTGCACCCCGGGGTGCTTGAGGAGCGCGTCCCAGCGGGGCTCCGGCTGCCAGACGTCACCCAGCAGGTTCACCATCACAACAGGGGACAGCAGGCGCGGATCCCCCAAAGGCAAGCCGCACAGGGCGCGGACCTGCTGCTGGAACTGGTCGGTGGCGCAGGCATCCAGGGTGTAATGGCCACTGTTGTGGGGCCGCGGCGCCATCTCGTTGAACACGATGCGGCCATCCTTCAGGACGAAGAACTCCACCGCCATGACCCCCACATAGTCCATCTCCCGAGCCAAATGGGCAGCCATGTCCCGGGCCCGGTCGGCCAGATCGACGGGAATCCGGGCGGGCACGATGCTGATGTCCAGGATGCCATTGCGATGCTGGTTCTCAGCCACGGGGAAGAAGGCGATTTCGTCGTGGACATTGCGCGCCAGGACCACGGAGACTTCCCGCTCCAGGGGCAGGAGGCCTTCCAGCAGACAGGGGACGGCGCCCAGCCCTTCGAAAGCGGCCGCCAGCCCGGCGCGGCTATCCACCCGGACCTGTCCCTTGCCGTCATAACCCAGACGGCGGGTCTTGAGCAGGGCGGGGGCGCCCACGGTTGCCCAGGCGGCATCCAGGTCGGCGGCGGTTTCGATGTTGGCGAAAGGCGCCGTCTCGCAGCCGGAGGCGCGGGCATGGGTCTTTTCCGCCAGGCGATCCTGGGCCACCGCCACCAAAGCAGCACTGGGGGCCACCCGGCAATGCCTGGCCAGCATCTCCATGCTTTCCGCCGGCACGTTCTCGAACTCGGTGGTCACCGCGTCGCACAGATCGCCCATGCGCAGCAGGGCCACCGCATCCTTGTAGCCGGCCTTGAGGTGAACATCCGCAATTTGCCCGGCGGGACTGGCGGCATCCGGGTCCAGCACCACCACCCGATAGCCCATCACCTTGGCGGCCAGGGTGAACATCCGCCCCAGTTGGCCGCCTCCCAGCACGCCCAGGGTGGCGCCGGGCAACAAAGGCACCGCAGCACTCACGGCTGCTCAGGCAGGCTCATGGCCAGCACCGATTCCGTCTGGGCGCGGCGGAAGGCGTCCAATTGTTCGCGCACGGTGGGAAATTCGTTGGCCAGCAGGGCAGCAGCAAACAGCGCCGCATTGGCGGCCCCTGCCGGGCCCACCGCGAAAGTGGCCACCGGGATGCCTTTGGGCATCTGGGCGATGGACAGCAGGGAATCCAGACCTGTAAGAAATTTCGACATCACCGGCACGCCCAGCACTGGCAACCGGGTCTTGGCCGCCACCATGCCTGGCAGATGGGCCGCCCCCCCCGCCCCGGCGATGATGCAGCGCAAACCTCGCTCCGCGGCGCTTCCCGCGTAATCAAACAATAAGTCCGGGGTGCGATGGGCCGACACCACCCGCTTTTCGAAGGGGATTCCGAACTTGCCGAGGATTTCGGCCGCGTGCTGCATGGTTTCCCAATCGCTCACGCTGCCCATGATGAGGCCGACCAAGGGGGAGTTCATCGCTGCATCCAGAGGGAAAAGACGTGAATGATACGTTCGCGGGAACCCCAAAAAAAGAACGCCGGCAATGCCGGCGTTCTTCAGGGAGACGACTCAGGTCAGGCAATCATCTCGGCGTTCTTGCGGCGACGCAGCTGCAAACCCACCAGCCCCAAGCCCATGGCCATCATGGCCCAGGTTTCGGCTTCGGGAACGGGCAATGCGGAAGCATGCCACGTATAGACCCCGCCAAAATCCCCGTTGGCAACACCGGTCACGCGGATGAAGAAGTTACCGGCAGGAAGGGGAGCCCCCGTGGCCTGGATGAAGTCACCAGACCACATATTCACCAGCACATCGCTAGCGTCCTGAACACCTACGGTGCCAAAGTCGTCGAACAACTCGAGCATCAGGTTATCGATATTCCAGAAAAGACCGCCATTGGCGCTAGCCACTTGGAAGTCGGCCACGGTGGCAGAGCCCACCGAAGGCGTATTCACCGAGAAGAAATAGCGGTCTTCGAACCCAAGCAAGTTCTTGGGCTTGCCAATAGCGCTGGGAGGGAAAATCGACCCCGTGATATCCCCAAGATGTACGTCAGTGGCGTGGGCCGCGCCAAAAGACAGTACGCCAGCCATTCCGAGAAGCACCTGTTTAATCATTTTGTCACCTTGAGTGGTAGTTGAAGGCAGCACACTATAAGCAATCATTGTACCAACGCATGATTGTCGAATCAAACCATATGGTTACAACCCACCTCCCGTACCCGGGTCCGCCATCTGTAAAAAAAACCGACACCCTCGCGCTAGAATGGAAGAGCAACCTCAGGTAGCGCTTGCGAGAGAACCCCTCGAAACAGGCCCAGGATGCGTTGAAGGCCGGCCGTATCATCCGCCTCGACCCTGATAGAGACAGCCGTCACCGTGTTCGACAGCCTAATCAATCCAAATCCATCCTCGTAGTCAATCCGCAGCCCATCGACGCTCAGCACCGATGTCGCCCCCGCTATCAGCGTGGGAACTTGGATCGATGAAAAAAAACGAGGCAATCGTTCCTCCGCCACCGGGATGATGAACTCAGGCGTGGAGCAGCCGACCGGCAACTTGAGAAAGCCGCTAACTGGACACTCCCACCCCGCCATGAGTTCGAGAAGCCTGGCTCCCGTATACGTACCATCATCAAACCCATACCAGCGGTCTTTGAAAAACACATGGCCACTGAACTCACCGGCCAGGAGCGCCCCCGTCTCCTTCATCTTCGCTTTGATCACCGAATGGCCGGTCTTCCAGAGCATGGGCCGCCCCCCCCGGTCGGCGATCCATCGGCGCAGGTGCCGGGTGGATTTCACGTCGTAGATGATCAGGGCACCAGGATTGCGTGCCAGCACATCCTCCGCGAACAACATGAGCAACTTGTCCGGGGAAACGATTTCGCCGGACTTGGCCACTGCCCAGAGACGATCGCCGTCACCGTCAAAAGCAAGACCGATTTCCGCTTCGCTTGTCCCCAGCCTTTCCTGGAGATCCCTCAGATTCTCCGGGATGGAAGGATCGGGATGGTGGTTGGGAAAACGCCCATCCACTTCGCAATACAGTTCCTCCACATCGCACCTCAGGGCGCGGAATAGTTTGGGCGCATAGGCGCCAGCCACGCCGTTGCCCGCGTCGATCAACACCTTCACTGGCCGGGCAAGACGGACGTCGCTGGCAATTCTGCGGAGGTAGGCTTCTGACACGTCCTCGTGGCGGTGCTCGCCCCGCCCCCCATGGAAGTCTCCCGCTTCGATGCGGGCGCGGAGGGCCTGGATGGCCTCGCCGTGGAGGGCCTCACCCCCCAGGACGATCTTGATGCCGTTGTACTCGGGGGGATTGTGGGAGCCCGTCACCATGACCGCCGCGCCGGTTTCCAGCCAGTGGGCGGCGAAATAGGCCATGGGGGTGGTGACCATGCCGATATTGATCACGTGAATGCCGGTCTGCCGCAGCCCTTCGATTAGCGCGTTCGCCAACTCCGGACTGGACAGCCGGCCATCCCAACCGACCACCACGGTGGATTGGCCGATATCCCTGGCCTGGGAACCCACGGCACGCCCGATCAAACTGGCGATTGGGGGTGTCAGGGTGCTGCCAACGATTCCACGGATGTCGTAGGCCTTGAAGATCCCGGCAGGTATGTCGTGCATTTCTTCTCCCATGGTGACGGGAGATTATTCCAGAGGCAGTGGGATCCGAAGCCACAAAAAAAGAGCGGCATCGGAAACCGATGCCGCTTGAAAAACCGCCATTGCGGCGGTCAGGGAGGTTGGGTTGGGCACTTTGCCCCGACTGACCAAGCATAAGCAACTGTCATGCCACACAACCAGATGCTCCGGATGCCAGCATTGGCGCGGTTTTGGTCAATCACTATTACTAAAGATATATCAAGTTCGGCAATTTTTCATCTCGTTTGTTGAAATCCGAGTCATCCACTCAAGCAAACGGGACATTCCGTCGCGAGCCCGCCCCACCATCGCAGAACTGGAGCATCCCGCCGCCCGAAGCATCTTCGCCCTTGATCCCGGTCAGGTTGGTCGGTTGCCCGGCTTTTGGCCACCCCCCTACAATGGACCCCCTCAGCGAGAC
>CAZYEY010000210.1:0-12536 GCA_964646585.1 uncultured Thiobacillus sp.
CCCAGCGCATCGAAGCCATCGTCGAGCCCATCGTCGGCAAGGAGAACGTGAAGGCCGAGGTCCGCGCCGACCTGGATTTCTCGGAATCCGAGGCCACCAGCGAAACCTTCAAACCCAATCCCACGCCCGATGCCCAGGCCATCCGCAGTCAGCAGTCCGTGGAGGACACCAGCTCCGGCGGTGCCGGCAGCCAGGCCCAGGGCGTCCCCGGCGCCTTCAGCAACCAGCCGCCAGGCCCCGCCAGCGCTCCCTTCAATGCCCCGCCCGGGGCCAACGCCGGTCCCAACACGAATGCTGGCGCAGCGGGCGCGGGAGGCGCTTCATCCAGCCGTAAGGAAAGCACGGTCAACTTCGAACTCGACAAGACCATCCGCCATGTCAAGGAGCCCCTGGGCCGCATCAAACGCCTTTCTGTCGCTGTCGTGGTGAACTACAAGGCAGCTGCCAAGGGGGCTGACGGCCAGCCCGGCAAGCCCACCCCCCTGACACCCCAGGAACTCAACCAGATCAACAATCTGGTGCGGGAGGCCATGGGCTTCAACCAGACCCGGGGTGACACCGTCAATGTGGTCAACGCGGCCTTCACCGATAGCAAGACCGAGATCGACATCCCCCTGTGGAAGGATCCGGACAATGTCTCCATGGCCAAGTCCTTATTGAAGAATCTGCTGGTCATCGGCCTGGCCTTCTATCTGGTGTTCGGCGTGTTGCGCCCGCTGCTGCGGGATCTCGTGAAGCCACCCGAGGGCGTAGCGGCCGGCGTCCCCCATGATGCAAGCGTTGCTTTGGACAGCGAAGGTCCAGAAGCCAGCGCCGGCCCCTCACCCGTTGACCGTTATTCCGAGGCGCTGGCCAAGGTCAAGGATTTCACCAAGGCGAATCCCAAGGTCACCGCCGATATCGTCAAGGAATGGATGAGTAAGGAATGAGCGACTCCAGCCTCAACGAGTGCGCCATCCTCATGCTCGCCCTGGGCCACGAGGAGGCGGCCGAGGTCTTCAAATACCTGGGACCCAAGGAAGTGCAGAAACTCGGCACGGCCATGACCAATATCGGCAACGTCAGCCGGGAGCAGATCGAGGCCGTGCTGCACTCGTTCATCGACGCGACGGAGGGCCGGGTAGCTCTGGCCGATTCGGACGAATACATCCGCTCGGTCTTGAAAAAGGCATTGGGGGACGACAAGGCCGCCCACCTCATCGATCGCATCCTCCAGGGCAACGAGAGTGCCGGCATCGAAAGCCTGAAATGGCTGGATTCGGCCAGCGTCGCCGAGATGATCCGCAACGAGCATCCCCAGATCATTGCCACCATCATGGTGCACCTGGAACGGGACCACGCCAGCGAGATCCTCAACTTGCTACCCGAACGTCTGCGCAACGACGTCATGATCCGCATCGCCACCCTGGAAGGCGTGCAGCCCATGGCCATGCGCGAATTGAACGAGGTGCTCACCCAGCTCCTGTCTGGTGGTGAGATCACCAAGAAGAGTTCCCTCGGGGGCGTCAAGGCCGCCGCCGACATCCTCAACTACATGGGTGGCGCGGTGGAGGCCTCGGTCCTGGCCAACATCCGCGAGCACGACGCCGAACTGGCCCAGAAGATCCAGGATCAGATGTTCACCTTCGACAACATCCTGGATCTGGACGACCGTTCCGTGCAGCTGCTGCTACGCGAGGTGCAGTCCGAAACCCTCATCATCGCCCTCAAGGGCACCTCCCAGGAGCTCAAGGACCACATCTTCAAGAACATGTCCTCCCGCGCCGCGGAAGCTCTCAAGGAGGATCTGGAAGCCAAAGGTCCCGTCCGTCTGTCGGAAGTGGAAGCGGAACAGAAGGAAATCCTCAAGATCGTGCGCAAGCTCGTGGACGAAGGCCAGATCGTCCTGGGTGGCAAAGGCGGCGACGAGGGCCTGGTGGAATGAGCGGATTGCCAGCTCCCAACCTGGCCAGGAGGCCATGATCGGTGTCCAAGGTCATCCCCAAGGAACAACTCACCGCCTATCAGCGTTGGGAATTGGCCGCCTTTGACGGCCCCGCCGGGGCGGCGCCGACTTCCGCCCCGGACGCAGCCCCAGAGGAAAAGATGGTTTTGCCTACCGCCGAGGACCTTGAGCGTCTGCATCAGGAGGCCTGGCGCGAGGGCCACGAGCTCGGCCTGGAGGAGGGCCGCCAAGCCGGCTACGAAGCAGGTTTCGCCGCCGGTCGTGCCGCCGGTGAGGAGTACACTCGGCGCTTGGCTGCCTTGGTTCACGCCCTGGAGGCCGGCCGCCTGCGTCAGGACGAGGAAGTCGCCCGGGAAATCCTGGCTCTGGCTCTGACCGTGGCCCAGCAGGTGGTGCGCCGGGTCTTCAGCATCAAGCCCGAGCTGATTCTCGATGGCATCCGGGAAGCCTTGCTCTCCCTCCCCGCCCTCAACGGTCATCACAAGATCGTCACCCATCCCGATCACGTGGATCTGGTCCGCGACTGGCTGGCCCACGAACATGGCCATCTCACCTGGAAGGTCGTGCCCGACCCCCAGATGGAACCCGGCAGTTTCCGCTTCGAAAGCGCCTACAGCGAACTGGACGGCAGCCTGCTCACCCGCTGGCGGGAAATCACCGAATGCCTGGGGGTGGATGACACATGGCTGAGCTGACCCCCTCCCAGGCACTGCTCACCTATCTGCGGGATTGTCAGGAGGCGGTATGCCAGATCAACCCCTGGCGCACCACCGGCCGTCTGACCCGGGTCGCCGGCCTGATCATGGAGGCCTCCGGCCTCAAGCTTGCCACTGGCGTTTCCTGTCGCGTCGCCATGCCGGGCGGTCAACAAGTGGACGCGGAAGTGGTCGGCTTCGCTGGCGAACGCCTCTACTTGATGCCCGCCACCGACGTCTATGGCCTGGGTCCCGGCGCCACGGTGGAGGCCGCAGCCGTCTGCGGCTTCGAACCACCCCGCATCAACCGGCCTTACTACCGTCGTCGCCGCATCGAGGACCGCATCCGCCAGGTGGCCGTAGGCCCTGAGCTGCTGGGCCGGGTCATCGATGGCGCCGGCCGCCCCCTGGACCGTCTGGGGCCTGTGGAGACCAGCCGGCGGGCGCCGCTCCATTCCCGACCCTTCAATCCCATGGAGCGGGAACCCATCAAGCAGGTGCTGGATGTGGGGGTCCGCGCCATCAACGCCCTCCTTACCGTGGGACGGGGCCAGCGCATGGGCCTGTTCGCCGGCAGCGGCGTGGGCAAGTTCATGCTGTTGGGCATGATGGCCCGCTACACCGAGGCCGACGTGGTGGTGGTGGGCCTCATCGGCGAACGGGGCCGGGAGGTGAAGGACTTCATCGAGAACATCCTGGGAGAGGAGGGCTTGCGCCGGGCCGCCGTGGTGGCTGCGCCGGCCGACTCGCCCCCCCTACTGCGCCTGCACGGCGCCGCCTACGCCACGGCCATCGCCGAGCATTTCCGCGACCAGGGCCTCAACGTGCTGCTGATCATGGATTCCCTCACCCGCTTCGCCCAGGCCCAGCGGGAGATCGCCCTGGCAGTTGGGGAACCTCCCGCGACCAAGGGTTATCCGCCTTCGGTGTTCGCCAAGCTGCCCCAATTGGTGGAGCGGGCCGGTAACGGCCGCAGGGAAGGAGGTTCCATCACTGCCTTCTACACGGTGCTGATGGAGGGAGACGACCAGCAGGATCCGGTGGCCGATGCTGCCCGGGCCATCCTGGACGGTCACGTGGTGCTTTCCCGGGCTCTGGCGGACCAAGGCCACTATCCAGCCATCGACATCGAGGCCTCGGTGTCTCGGGCCATCACCGAGCTGTTGCCCAAGGAGAAACTGGATCAGGTGAGGAAATTCCGGGCCTTGTATGCCCGCTACCAGCGTAGCCTCGACCTCATCACCATTGGCGCCTATGCCAAGGGCAATGATCCCCAATTGGACGAGGCCATCGCGCTCTACCCGCGCATGGAACAATTTCTCGTCCAGGATTTTCTGGACAAGGAAGACTACTCATCGAGCCGGCGCGGGCTCGACATGCTGCTGGCAACCGTCTGAGCCGGGAAACGGTGCCGGAGGCTTGGGCCGGGCACCACGTTCTGCTGGAGAACGTGGGTGCTCAACCCAGGGTTACGCTCATTACTTGCTCATCTTGCTGATCTTGGCCCAAATGAACAGCCCCATGGCGATGATGAAGCCGATGGTGAACAAGCTGAGCAAGCCAATATCCGAACCGAAGAGTTCCTTCATCACAACGTCCATTTTCGTGCTCCTTTCAGCCCTTACGGGTAGGTTGATGAATGGGATGACTTGGCCGCGAGCATAAGCTCCACAGCGGATAGCATGCCTTCACCGGATAGCCTCCAGGCCCCATCCTCGGCTTCCAGGACGAGTCGATGTTTGCCTGTCACGGGATCTGCCAGAAATGCGGTGTAAGTCAGATCGCCGGTCGGCCTGAGCAGCAGAACCCGGTCCTGCCCTGACTGGGTGGGATGGATCAGGGAAAGTCGCAGGCCAGCGGGCGGCGTATCGAGTGCACCCGTCAGAGCAACCTGGACACGCCCTTCTTGTAATGACAGCCTGGCACCGATGTCCAAGGCTGCGGCCCTCGCCTCGGCTGCGGATTCCTGCGTCACTACCGCCATGCCCTGCTTGACATGCCCCTCGTTGACCAGGCTGTCCGGATCATGGGCGGCGATCATGACGGTGACAATGCCAGCCGCCACGGCGGCCAGGGGCAGGCCGCCGATCAGCCAGACCATGGGTTCTTTCCACCATTGCCGGTGGAGCTCGGTATCGGTCTGCGGATTCAGCTGAGCCATGGCGATGGGCTTATTTCAGGAAGCTGGACTTGGCCTCGCGGCTGATGGCGGGCGCATCCACTGCCTGGATGGTGAAGAAGATGGGCTGAGTCGGCCTGCTGAGCTTGAGACGATCCGCCCGCAGGGTGACGTTGAGTTCCACGGTACCCAGGGCAGGAATCTCCACACTGGATCCGCTCACCACGCTGAGCCCCTCGATACCCTTGGCGCTGATGCTATAGCGATGGGGCTGACCATCCATGTTGATGATCTGGAGCCGGTAGAGGTTTTCGATCTGCCCGTTTTCCACCTCCCGCGACAGGGTCAGGCGGTCGCGGATGACATCGGCCCGCAGCGGAACACGGGTCGCCAGGGTATAGACGAAAGCCACGCAGATACCCGTCAGCACCACCGTGTAGAACAAGGTTCGAGGCCGCATGGTGTGCTTCAGGATTTCCTTGTCCGGGTACTTGCCATCCACCGCGTTCTGGGTGGAGTAGCGGATCAGGCCCTTGGGATAGCCCATCTTGTCCATGACCTGATCACAGGCGTCGATGCAGGCCGCGCAGCCGATGCACATGTATTGCAGGCCGTTGCGGATGTCGATGCCTGTGGGACAGACCTGGACGCAGATGCCGCAGTCCACGCAATCCCCCAGCCCCTGGGCCTTGTAGTCGGCGCCCTTCTTGCGCTGACCGCGGGATTCGCCACGCTTGTAGTCATAGGTGATGATCAGGGTGTCCTGGTCGAACATCACACTCTGGAAACGGGCATAGGGGCACATGTACTTGCATACCTGCTCGCGCATGAATCCGGCAAAACCCCAGGTAGCGAAGCCATAGAAGAATATCCAGAAGGTCTCCCAGGGGCCCAGCGTCCAGGTCAGTACCTCATCCCCTAGAACCAGGATGGGAGTGAAGTAGCCGACGAAGGTGAAGCCGGTCCATAGAGACAGCAACACCCAGGCCACGTGCTTGCCGCCCCGGCGCAGTATCTTCTCGCCGTTCCAAGGCGTGGCGTTGAGTTTCTTCTGCTTGTTGTGGTCCCCTTCGAACCAGCGTTCGACCCACGTGAACAACTGGGTATAGACAGTCTGGGGACAGGCATAGCCGCACCACAGACGTCCAGCCACGGCGGTGAATAGGAACAAGCTCAGGGCAGAGATGATCAGCAAGGCGGCGAACCAGACGAAATCCTGAGGCCAAAGCACCAGGTCGAACAGGTAGAACTTGCGCCCGCCCAGGTCGAAGAGCACCGCCTGGCGGCCATTCCAGGTGACCCAAGGAAGTCCGTAGAAAATGATCTGGGTGAACAGCACCAGCGCGATGCGCCAGTAGTTGAAGATGCCCGACACCGCCCGCGGGTAGATCTTCTGATGCACTTCGTAGAGGGATTTCTCCATCTCTCCACTGGCATTCTTGATGATCGGGATTTCTTGCGGTTTTTGCGCGCTCATGCTGCTCTCTCTCCGGACTTCACGGCCGATGTTCCCCGGCCCTGATCGAATGTTCTGGGGATGCGTACAACGGTTCGTTGGATTGGGTGGACCTGACCCGGAAACCAACCCACTCCTTGGGAATGGGCTGGATTCCGGGGCCGGCAGGAAGGCCGGCCCGGGTCCTACGTCTTACTTGGCCGGCGCGGCGGCAGGGGCTTCCGCCGGAGCGGCTGCCTCAGGCGCAGCCGCGGGGGCTGGCTTGACGCCACCACCCAGACCCCAGACATAGGCGGTCAGCAGGTGGACCTTGGCTTCGCCCAGGGCCTCCAACTGGGCGGGCATGCCACCCTTGCGGCCCTTGACGATGCTTTCGGTGATGGCATCCACGCTGCCGCCATACTGCCAGGCATCATCGGTCAGGTTGGGGAAGCCGGCAGCGGCGTTACCCTTACCATCCTCACCATGGCAACCGGCGCAGGCGGCATACTTGGCCTTGCCAGCAGCCGCCAGCGCCGCGTCATGAGGCTTGCCGCCCAGGGCAAGGACGTAGTTGGCGACTTCCTTGGCACCCTGGGCATCACCCGCCAGGCCGCCGGGCATCTCGCCGACACGGCCGTTGGCAATGCTGGACTTGATGTCGTCGGGGGTGCCGCCGAACAGCCATTGGGCGTCGGTCAGGTTGGGGAAGCCCTTGCCTCCCTGGGCCTGACTGCCGTGGCACTGGGAACAATAGGTCAGGAACAGGTGCTCGCCCATCTTCTTGGCTTCAGGATTGGCCGCGACCGCCATGATGTCCTGGCCCATGAAGGGCTGGAACACCTTGTTGAACTCGGCGTCTACCCGCTCCTTCTCCTGCTTGTAAGCATCAGCAGAAGACCAGTTCCAGATACCGGAGAACTTGCCCACGCCCGGATACAGCACCAAGTAGGCGATGCTGAAAATGATGAGGGCATAGAACAACCACATCCACCAGCGGGGCAGGGGATTGTTGAATTCCTGCAGGTCGCCGTCCCAGGCATGATGCATCAACTCCGCCTGTTCACCAGGCGCAAGTTTCTGGGTGGTCTGGCTTTTCAGGATCCAGAGTGTGAAAAGAATGCCCAGGATGGTGGCGACGGCGATGTAGTAGTGCCAGAAATCGCTGACAAAGTCGGGAATTGCATATCCAGCAATCATGTGAATCTCCTATTCAGTCCGGCTTGCGGGTGTCACCGGCATCCTCCTGGAAGGGAAGATTGGCAGCGTCATCGAATTTCTGCTTGTTGCCCTTGTGGAATGCCCACCAGACGATGGCGACAAAGATCAGAAAAAAGAGGACGGTCATCACCGAGCCGATGAAACCCGCTTCCATGTCACTTGGCCTTGGGCGCGGAAGTTCCGAGAACCTGCAGATACGCGATCAGCGCATCCATCTCTGTCTTGCCTTCCAACATCTTGGGCGCATCAGCGATCTCTGCTTCCGTGTAACCGTGGCCAACGATGTTGAGTGTCCTCATCTTGGCCTGGATGTTGGCAGCATCGGCCGGAGCGTCGGCAAGCCAGGGATAAGCCGGCATGTTGGACTCGGGCACCACGTCGCGGGGATTCATCATGTGGGTGTAATGCCAATCGTCGGAGTAACGTCCCCCCACCCGATGCAGGTCCGGACCGGTCCGTTTGGAGCCCCACTGGAATGGACGGTCGTAGACGAACTCGCCGGCCACGGAGAAGTGGCCATAGCGTTCGGTCTCGGCGCGGAACGGCCGCACCATCTGGGAATGGCAGGTGTAGCAGCCCTCCCGGACGTAGATGTCGCGACCGGTCAATTGCAGCGCGTTGTAGGGCTTCAAACCCGGCACGGCTTCGGTAGTGGACTTCTGGAAGAACAGAGGCACGATCTGAACCAGCCCGCCGATGGAAACGACGACGAAGGTCAGGACCATGAGAAGGCCGATGTTCTTTTCAAGGGTCTTGTGCGAGAACATGCGTTGTCTCCTTGTCCGTTAGGCCGCGACGGCTTCAGGGATGCGGGCGTCGTTGACGGCTTTGCCGGCTGCGATGGTCTTCCACACGTTGTACGCCATCAGGAGCATGCCGGCGAAGAACATGGTGCCGCCGATCAGACGGATGGTGTAGAAGGGATACATCGCATTCACGGATTGGGCGAAGCTGTAGGTCAGCGTGCCGTCGGCGTTGGTGGCGCGCCACATCAAGCCCTGGGCCACACCCGCGATCCAAAGGGCGGCGATGTACAACACCACACCGATGGTGGACCACCAGAAGTGCACATTGATCAGCCTGGTGCTATACATCTCCTCCCGGCCGAAGAGGCGCGGGATGAGGTAGTACAGGGAGCCGATGGAGATCATCGCGACCCAACCCAGAGCGCCGGAGTGAACGTGGCCGATGGTCCACTCGGTGTAGTGGGACAGGGCGTTCACGGTCTTCACGGACATCATCGGTCCTTCGAAAGTGGACATGCCGTAGAAGGACAGCGCGGTGATCAGGAACTTGAGGATGGGGTCGGTCCGCAGCTTATGCCAAGCGCCAGACAGGGTCATGATCCCGTTCATCATGCCACCCCAGGAAGGCGCGATCAGCATCAGGGAGAACACCATGCCCAGGGATTGGGCCCAGTCAGGCAGCGCGGTATAGAGCAGGTGATGGGGACCGGCCCACATATAGATGAAGTTCAGGGCCCAGAAGTGCACGATGGACAGGCGGTACGAAAAGATCGGACGGCCGGCCTGCTTGGGCACGAAGTAATACATCATCCCCAGGAAGGCAGTGGTCAGGAAGAAGCCCACGGCGTTGTGGCCATACCACCATTGCACCATCGCGTCATGAACGCCGGCATAGGCGGAGTAAGACTTCCACCATGCACTGGCACCACCCAGCACCCAGGGCAGTTCAGCGCTGTTCACCAAGTGCAACAAAGCGATGGTGACGATGTAGGCACCGAAGAACCAGTTGGCCACATAGATGTGCTTGGTCTTGCGGATCATGATCGTGCCCAGGAACAGCACGGCGTAAGCGACCCAGACCACAGTGATCAACAGATCGATGGGCCATTCCAGCTCGGCGTATTCCTTGCCGGTGGTGATACCCAGCGGCAGGGAAACCGCAGCCAGCACGATGATGAGTTGCCAGCCCCAGAACACGAAGGAAGCCAGCCCGTCGGAAAGCAGCCGGGTCTGGCAAGTGCGTTGCACCACGTAAAGCGACGTGGCGAACAAAGCAGAGCCACCGAACGCAAAGATGACCGCGTTGGTATGCAGGGGACGGATACGCCCATACGAAAGATAGGGAGCCAACGGTCCCAAAGCTTCAGTTAATGTGGGCCAGATCAGCTGAGCGGACAAAATTACGCCCACCAGCATCCCGACTATTCCCCATACGACCGTCATGATGGCGAACTGTCGGACGACCTTGTAGTTGTATGTAGCTTCCATACGGGTCTCCTTGAGCACTTGAGGCTGGGTTGAAAAACGAACGCCGAAAAACCGACATTCAAATCCTAAATAGACACTTGATCTATGTCAACCGACACCATCATCGGTTTTTTTCGCCTTGGCCGGATCTTCGGACGGGGGTGCCGCATCTTCGTCCAACAGAATCCGGTGGGCCGGACCCTCCATATCCTCGAACTGTCCACTCTTGACCGCCCATAAGAACACCACGGCGATGGCCGCAACGAATACCAGGCTGAGAGGGATCAAAAGATAGAGGATGTCCATTGATTTACTTTATGCGCAACCGGATGGTATTTCTCAACCATTCCCGCCCGCAATCAAAATTCCTTATGACCTGCTGACCCTGGCCAGCCGCATGGCATTGAGCACCACCAATAGCGAAGACAGGGACATGCCGATGCCCGCCATCCAAGGTGTGATGTAGCCCATGGCTGCGGCGGGGATGGCCAAGGCATTGTAGAGCGCCGACCAGAGCAGATTCTGCTTGATGACAATCTGGCTCCGCCGCGCCAGGCGCACCCCGTCGGACAGGCGGCCGATCTCGCTGGACAAGAGCACCATGTCCGCCGCCGCCTGAGCCGCCTCGGCGCCCTGATCCACGGCGATGGAAACCTGGGCCTGGGCCAGCACCGGCGCGTCGTTCACGCCGTCGCCGGTCATGGCCACGATGGCGCCGGCCTGTTGCAGTTCCCGCACGGCGGCCAGTTTGTCGTCCGGCAACATGGCTCCGCGGGCGTCGGCAATGCCCAGTTCCGCCGCGAGGGCCGCCACGTTTTCTGCCCGGTCACCGGAATAGAGATGCAAGCGAACCCCCAGGGCCTTGAGATCGGCCACCAGTTGCCGGGCCTGGGGCCGGAGGCCATCGCCCAGGGCGAACCAGGCCAAGGGCCCATCCGCATCGGCCAGGCCTACCACCGTCACTCCGCCGGGAAAGCGTCCCTCCGGCGCCGACGCCTCCAGAAATTCGGGTGCGCCCAGACGATACTCGCAGCCCGCGATCCGGCCCGCCACCCCCCGGCCTGGCACATAGCTCAACTGATCCGCCACCAGGGGCTCTCCCACCTCCGACTCCCGCAGGGCTGCGGCCACTGGATGGGTCGCACCTTGCTCCAGGGCGCGGGCCAGGCTCAGGGCCTGGTCCTTGCCTCCGCGAAGAATTTCCACATCCAGCAGTTTGAACTCGCCGGTGGTGAGGGTGCCAGTCTTGTCGAAGACGAAATCCGTGGCGTGGGCCAGGGTCTCCAGAGCATGGCCCCGAGTGGAAAGCAGCCCCAGGCGCGTCAACCGCCCAAGGGCGGCGGTCAGGGCCGCCGGCGTGGCCAGGGAGAGGGCGCAGGGGCAGGACACCACCAGCACCGACACGGTGATCCAGAAGGCCCGGGAGGGATCCACCCAGTACCAGATGCCTGCCACTGCCGCTGCCACCAACAGCAGAACCAGCACGAACCAGGCCGCAACCCGGTCGGCAAGCTGGGCGAGCCGGGGCTTCTCCGCCAGCGCCCGGTCCAGCAGGCGGACGATGCCGGACAGCACCGTGTCAGAGCCCACCTTCTCCACCTTCACCACCAGGGGGCTTTCCAGGTTGAGGGTACCGCCGATGACCGGGCTCCCAGGATGCTTGGCCACCGGATGGGATTCCCCGGTGAGCAGGGATTCATCCACGCTGGAGCGGCCTTCGGCGACACTGCCGTCGGCGGGGAAGCTTTCCCCCGGTCCCACGAGAACGAAATCTCCCGGCGTCAATTTCACCGCCGCCAGGGTCTCCTCTTCCCTGCCCGCTGGGTAGGCGGGCAGGCGCCTGGCCGCCGCCGGGATCAGCTTCACCAGGCTCTCCGCCGCCTCCGCCGAACGCTTACGGGCACTCATCTCCAGGAAGCGGCCGGTGAGCAGGAAGAAGACGAACATGGTCACCGAGTCGAAATACACCTCGGCACTGCCCGTGAAGCTGCCGTAGACGCTGGCGGCATAGGCGGCCCCCACCCCCAGAGCCACCGGCACATCCATGCCGGCGCGTTTCACCTTCAGATCCCGCCAGGCACCCTGGAAGAAGGGCCAGGCGGAATAGAACACCACCGGCGTGGTCAGGATCATGCTGGCAAAGCGCATGAGGGCCTCGATATCCCGGGCCATGGTGTCTTGGCTGGCCAGGTAGGTGGGCACCGCGTACATCATCACCTGCATCATCCCCAGGCCGGCAATGGCCAGGCGGCGGATGGCGGCGTTGCGCTCCTTGCGGAACAGCTCCTCCTGACGCCCGGTATCGAAGGGATAGGCGTGGTAGCCGATGTCGGCGATGCTTTTGAGGATGTCCGACAGGTGGATGCGGCTGTCGTCCCAACGCACCCGGGCCCGGCGGGTGGAGAAGTTGATGTCCGCCGCAAGCACGCCGGGCAGCTGGTGCAGGTGGCGCTCGTTCAGCCAGACACAGGCGGCGCAGACGATGCCTTCCAGGATCAGGCTGGCCTCCCGGATGTCTCCTTCGCTCTTGACGAAGCTGGCCTGGACCTCGGGCAGGTCGTAGAGCTGAAGGTTCTTCAATTCCTCCAGGGCGGCCTCCGGCGTCTTCGGCAGATCGGTGCGCAACCGGTAGTAGTCGGCGTTGCCGGAATCGATGATGGTCTGGGCCACCGCCTCACAACCCAGGCAGCAGGCGGGTTTGGACTCGCCCTGGTAGACGACGCGGTAGTGGGTGCCGGCGGGCACCGGCTCGCCGCAATGGAAACAGCGGCTGGGGTCTTGGATGGCGGACATGGGGCGAGATTCTAACCGCCCCCGCCGGCCCGATCCTCCACAAGACGATTGGCCAGGGCGGCAAACTCCGCCACCGACAGGGTTTCCCCCCGCCGGCCCGGATCGATGCCCAGGG
>CAZYEY010000211.1:0-23215 GCA_964646585.1 uncultured Thiobacillus sp.
AGATGGTGATGCCTGGTGACAATGTGAGCATGACGGTGGCGCTGATTGCCCCCATCGCCATGGAAGAAGGTCTGCGCTTCGCCATCCGTGAAGGCGGCCGTACCGTCGGCGCCGGCGTCGTCGCAAAGATCATCGAGTAAAGAGTTGATTTAATTTCGAAAGGGCGGGTAAAATCCCGCCTTTTCCTGTTTCGGGAAACGAAATGCAAAGCCAGAAAATCCGTATCCGGCTCAAAGCCTACGACTACAAGCTGATCGACCAGTCGGCCATGGAAATCGTGGACACAGCCAAGCGTACCGGTGCCGTGGTCAAGGGCCCCGTCCCCCTGCCAACCGCCATCGAGCGCTTCGACATCCTGAGATCGCCCCACGTCAACAAAACCTCGCGCGATCAATTGGAAATTCGCACGCACAAGCGGCTGATGGACATCATCGATCCTACTGACAAGACCGTGGATGCGCTGATGAAGCTGGATCTTCCTGCTGGTGTGGATGTCGAGATCAAGTTGCAGTAAGCGTAAAGAAGTGTTGGCCCTGGGGGCGGCCCGAGCTCCCGTAACTGAACCTGCCGGCCAATTGAAGTCGGCGCCTTAAGAAGGAAACTAGAAATGAGTCTAGGCCTTGTCGGTCGGAAGATCGGCATGACCCGCATTTTTGCCGAGGATGGTGCGTCCATTCCGGTGACTGTGCTGGACGTGTCGAACAACCGCGTCAGTCAAGTCAAGACGGCCGCAACGGACGGCTATGCTGCCCTCCAGGTCGCCTATGGCAAACGTAAGCCCAGTCGTGTCGCCAAGCCCGATGCCGGTCATCTCGCCAAGGCAGGTGTCGAAGCTGCCGCGGGCATGACCGAGTTTCGTGTCGGTGAGGATGTGTTGGCGCAATATCAGCCCGGTGCCGTTATTAGTGTGGAAATCTTCCAGGCCGGCCAAAAAGTGGATGTGTCCGGCGTCACCCAGGGCAAGGGCTTTGCCGGCACCATCAAGCGGCACAACTTTGGTTCCCAGCGTGCGTCCCACGGCAATTCCCGTTCCCATAACGTGCCGGGCTCCATCGGCCAGGCCCAGGACCCAGGTCGCATCTTTCCGGGCAAGCGCATGTCCGGCCACCTCGGTGCCGTCAATCGCACGGTGCAGAATCTCGAGGTGGTGCGTGTCGATGTCGATCGCCAGCTGCTTCTGATCAAGGGCGCCGTTCCCGGCTCCAAAGGTGGCGACGTGGTCGTGCGTCCTGCCGTGAAAGGGGGTGCGTGATGGATCTGAAGCTCATCGATGAACAGGGCCAGGAGGCGGGCGCCGTCAGCGCCGCCGACAGCCTGTTCGGCCGCGAATACAACGAGGCCCTGGTTCACCAGTTGGTGACTGCATACATGGCCAACGGCCGGCAAGGCAACCGCGCCCAGCTGACCCGGGCCGAGGTTCGCCACAGCACCAAGAAGCCCTTTCGCCAGAAGGGCACTGGCCGGGCCCGCGCCGGTATGACCTCCTCCCCTTTGTGGCGTGGCGGCGGCCGCATCTTCCCGAACAAGCCGGATGAGAACTTCTCCCAGAAGGTCAACCGCAAGATGTTCCGTGCCGGTATTGCCGCCATTCTGTCCCGGTTGGTCCAGGACGGTCGTCTGACCGTGGTCGATAGCCTGGGTGTGGATGCGCCCAAGACCAAGATCCTGGCTGGCAAGTTGAAGGGCATGGGCATGACGGACCGGGTGCTGATCATCTCCCCTGTAGTGGATGACAACCTGTGGTTGTCCGCTCGCAACCTGCACAACGTGCTGGTGCTGGAGCCGCAGCAGGCAGACCCGGTCAGCCTGATTCGTTTCGACCGCGTCCTGATGACCCGCGACGCCGTCAAGTCCTTCGAGGAGATGTACGCATGAACGCCGCACCGATGAAGGAAGAGCGCCTGCTCCAGGTCATCCTGGCGCCGGTCATCTCAGAAAAGGCGACCATGCTGGCCGACAAGCGCGAGCAGGTCATCTTCCGCGTCGCCACCGACGCCACCAAGCCCGAGATCAAGGCTGCCGTCGAGCTGCTCTTCAAAGTGCAGGTAAAGGACGTGAAAGTGGCCAATGTCAAAGGCAAAAACAAGCGTTTTGGCCGTTTTACCGGCCGCCGTTCCGACTGGAAGAAGGCCTTCGTTTGTCTGAAGCCCGGCCAGGAACTTAACTTCGCGGCAGGAGAATAAGCCATGCTGGTCAAAGTCAAACCGACCTCCGCCGGCCGCCGTTCCCTCGTCAAGGTGGTGACTCCGGGGTTGCACAAAGGCAAGCCCGAAGCCTCCCTGGTCGAGAAGCAGAACCGTAAATCCGGCCGTAATAACAATGGTCATGTCACTACCCGGCACAAGGGCGGTGGCCACAAGCAGCACTACCGGATCGTGGACTTCAAGCGCGATAAGGACGGTATTGCAGCCAAAGTAGAGCGCATCGAATATGACCCGAACCGGAGCGCCCACATCGCCCTGCTGTGCTACGCCGACGGCGAACGCCGCTACATCATCGCCCCCCGTGGCGTGGAAGTCGGCGCCACGCTGATGAATGGCTCCGAAGCGCCCATCAAGCCAGGCAACTGTCTGCCCCTGCGCAACATCCCGGTGGGTTCCACCATCCACTGCGTGGAGATGATGCCCAAGAAAGGCGCCCAGATCGCCCGTTCCGCTGGTGCTTCCGTGCAGCTGCTGGCGCGGGAAGGCAGCTACGCGCAGTTGCGTTTGCGCTCCGGTGAGATTCGCAAGGTGCACATCGACTGCCGGGCCACCCTGGGCGAAGTTGGTAACGAGGAACACAGTCTGCGCTCCATCGGTAAGGCCGGTGCCAACCGCTGGCGCGGCATCCGTCCGACCGTGCGTGGCACCGCGATGAACCCCATCGACCACCCTCATGGCGGTGGCGAGGGCAAGACCGGCGAAGGTCGTGTGCCGGTTTCTCCCTGGGGTCAGCCCACCAAGGGTTATCGCACCCGCAACAACAAGCGGACCGACGGCATGATCGTTCGTCGCCGTCATAAAGCCTAAGAGGTGAGTTGCTATGGCTCGTTCTGTTAAAAAAGGCCCCTTCGTTGACGGGCATTTGCTGAAGAAGGTCGCGGCAGCCGTTGCCGCCAGCGACAAAAAGCCGATCAAGACCTGGTCGCGTCGCTCCACCATCCTGCCCGACTTCATCGGTTTGACGCTGGCCGTCCACAACGGCAAGCAGCACATCCCCGTGTTCGTCACGGAAAACATGGTGGGCCACAAGCTCGGCGAGTTCTCGCTGACCCGGACGTTCAAGGGTCATGCCGCCGACAAAAAGGCCAAGAAGAAATAAGGAGCACTGCGATGCAAGTTTCTGCCATATTGCGCGGCACGCGGCTGTCCTCCCAGAAGGCCCGCCTGGTCGCCGACCTGGTGCGCGGCAAGCCCGTGGACCAGGCCCTCAACATTCTCACCTTCTCGCCTCAGAAGGCCGCCTTCACCATCAAGAAGGTGCTGGAGTCCGCCATCGCCAATGCCGAGCACAACGAAGGCGCCGACATCGACGAACTGAAGGTCAAGACCATTTACGTGGACCAAGGCCCCACTCTGAAGCGCTTCACCGCTCGGGCCAAGGGCCGTGGCAACCGCATTAGCAAACCCACCTGTCACATCACCGTGACGGTTGGCGACTGAAGGAAGGCACATGGGACAGAAGATTCATCCGACCGGCTTCCGGCTCAGCGTCAACAAGGGCTGGACCTCCAAGTGGTTCGCCAACAGCAAGAACTTCGCGAGCACGCTCAACGAAGACATCAAGGTCCGTCAGTTCCTGAAGAAGAAACTGGCCCACGCCTCGATCAGCAAGATCGTCATCGAGCGCCCGGCCAAGAACGCCCGCATCACCCTGTTCTCCAGCCGTCCTGGTGTGGTCATCGGCAAGAAGGGTGAGGACATCGAATCCCTGCGCAAGCAGCTCAATTCCCTCATGTCCGTGCCCGTCACCCTGAACATCGAGGAAGTGCGCAAGCCCGAGACCGACGCCCAGCTCATTGCTGACTCCATCGCCAACCAGCTGGAAAAGCGCATCATGTTCCGCCGCGCCATGAAGCGGGCCATGCAGAACGCCATGCGCTTTGGCGCCCAAGGCATCAAGATCATGTCCGCCGGCCGTCTGAATGGCGCAGAGATCGCCCGCACCGAGTGGTATCGGGAAGGCCGCGTGCCCCTGCACACCCTGCGCGCCGACATCGACTATGGAACTTCGGAAGCCAACACCACATACGGAGTCATCGGCATCAAGGTGTGGGTCTACAAAGGCGAAGCCCTTGGCCGTGGTGAAAAGCCCGTGGCCGCTCCCGCGTCCGAACCCGAGCGCCGGCCCCGCCGACCGTCCGCCCCGCGCGCCGGAAAGGAGTAAACCGTCATGTTGCAACCTAACCGCAGAAAATACCGCAAGGAACAGAAGGGCCGGAACACTGGCCTGGCCACACGGGGTGCCAAGGTCAGCTTCGGCGAATTCGGCCTCAAGGCCATCGCCCGGGGCCGTATCACTGCCCGCCAGATCGAAGCCGCACGTCGCGCAATGACCCGCCATATCAAGCGGGGTGGCCGCATTTGGATCCGCATCTTCCCGGACAAGCCCATCTCCCAGAAGCCTGCCGAGGTGCGTATGGGTAATGGTAAAGGTAATCCGGAGTACTGGGTGGCCGAGATTCAGCCCGGCAAGGTGCTTTACGAGATGGAAGGGGTCAGCGAGGAAATCGCGCGCGAGGCCTTCCGTTTGGCTGCCGCCAAACTGCCCATCGCCACCACGTTTGTTTCCCGTCATTTTGGGGTGTGAGATGAAAGCCAGTGAACTTAAAGCCAAGGGCGTGAACGAGCTTAAACAAGAACTCAAGGAGTTGTTGCGCGCCCAGTTCAGCCTGCGCATGCAGCTTTCCACCCAACAGACCAACAAGACCCACGAGATTCGCAAGGTCCGTCGTGACATCGCCCGCGTGCGCACCGTCATGGCCGCTGCGAAGCTCAAGACCGGCAACTGACGAGTCACATCATGAGCGAACAGCAACCCGCAAAAATCGTCCGTGCCCTCACCGGCACGGTGGTCAGCGATAAGATGAACAAGACCGTGACCGTCTTGGTCGAGCGCAAGGTCAAGCACCCGCTGTACGGCAAGATCATCCGCCTGTCCAAGAAGTACCACGCCCACGACGAGAACAATGAGTTCCACCCCGGCGACGTGGTGGTCATCGAGGAATGTCGTCCCCTTTCCCGGACCAAGACATGGAAGGTTACCCGTCTGGTGGAAAAGGCACGTCTCGTCTGAAAAGGTTATTGCAATAGCGAAAAGCACCTGGCATAATCGCCAGCTTTTCAGCGTTCGGTAATCCCGGGCGTATTTATGAATCGCGCGCAATTTGGCGCGCTCAACCCGAACGGGATCCAAAACTGCCGGCCTACGGGCTGGCAAGTTGGAGAGAGAACATGATCCAGATGCAATCCATGTTGGACGTGGCCGACAACACCGGCGCTCGCACAGTCATGTGCATCAAGGTGTTGGGTGGCTCGAAGCGCCGATACGCCGGCGTTGGCGACATCATCAAGGTGAGTATCAAGGACGCTGCCCCCCGTGGACGCGTCAAGAAGGGCGATGTCTACAACGCTGTGGTGGTTCGCACTGCCAAGGGCGTGCGCCGCCCCGACGGCTCCCTGATCCGCTTTGACAAGAATGCGGCTGTGTTGTTGAACAACAAGCTCGAGCCCATTGGTACCCGTATCTTCGGGCCGGTCACCCGCGAACTGCGCACGGAGCGATTCATGAAGATCGTCTCCTTGGCGCCCGAAGTGCTGTAAGGAGCTCATCATGCGCAAGATTCGCAAGGGTGATGAAGTCATCGTGACGACCGGTAAGGATAAGGGCAAGCGTGGCACCGTGCTGCGTGTTCTTGATCGGGCCTTGGTGGTGGAGGGGGTGAACCGTGTACGCAAGGCGGTGAAGCCCAATCCCATGCGGGGCACGACCGGCGGTTTCATGGATAAGGACATGCCTATCGACATCTCCAACGTGGCGCTGTTCAACCCTGCCACGGGCAAGGGGGATCGTGTGGGTATCAAGACGCTGGAGGACGGGCGCATGGTGCGCTTCTTCAAGTCCAACGGCGAAGTGGTGGATGCGTGAGGAACTGACCATGGCGCGTATGCATGATTTCTACAAGGACACGGTGGTCAAACAGCTGACCGACCGGTTCGGCTACAAGTCTCCGATGGAAGTGCCTCGCATCACCAAGATCACCCTGAATATGGGGGTGGGTGAAGCTGTGGGCGACAAGAAAGTGATGGAGCACGCTGTGGGCGACATGACCAAGATTGCCGGTCAGAAGCCGGTGGTGACCCTGTCCCGCAAGTCCATTGCCGGCTTCAAGATCCGTGACCACTATCCCGTCGGTTGCATGGTGACTCTGCGCCGGGAGCGGATGTATGAATTCCTGGATCGCCTGGTTACCGTGGCGATCCCGCGTATTCGTGACTTCCGTGGGATCGGTGGCAAGGGCTTCGATGGCCGCGGCAACTACAACATGGGTGTCAAGGAACAGATCATCTTCCCGGAAATCGAGTACGAGAAGGTCGACGCCATCCGTGGCATGAACATCACCATCACCACCACCGCCAAGTCCGACGAGGAAGCCAAGGCTCTTCTGGCGGCGTTCAAGTTTCCTTTCAAGAATTGAGGTTGCGATGGCCAAGCTCGCACTGATCAACCGTGAAGACAAGCGCCGCAAGATGGTTAAGAAGTACGCCGCCAAGCGCGCCGAGCTCAAGGCGATCATCAATGACGTGAAGCGCGACGACGCCGAGCGCATGGATGCCCGTCTGAAGCTGCAGTCCCTGCCCCGCGACGCCAGCGAAAGCCGGCTGCGCAATCGTTGCCAGCTCACCGGCCGCCCCCGCGGTGTGTTCCGCAAGTTTGGCCTGTGCCGCAACATGATCCGCGTGATCGCCATGAAGGGCGAGATTCCGGGCGTGGTCAAGGCCAGCTGGTAAGGGAGAGACAAGATGAGCATGAGTGATCCCATCTCCGATATGCTGACCCGTATTCGGAATGCCCAGTTGACCGAAAAGGCTTCCGTGCGCATGCCTTCCTCCAAGCTCAAGAAGGCCATCGCCCAGGTGCTGCAGGATGAGGGCTACATCGATGGTTTCGTGGTCCGTGAAAACGCCGGTCTGCCCGAGATGGAGGTGGCCCTGAAGTACTACGCTGGCCGTCCCGTCATCGAGAAGATTGAGCGTGTCAGCAAGCCCGGCCTGCGCATCTACAAGGGCCGCGACGATCTGCCCCGTGTCATGAACGGCCTTGGCGTTGCCATCGTGTCCACCTCCCGTGGCGTGATGACCGATCGCAAGGCGCGCTCCCTCGGCGTTGGCGGCGAAGTTCTCTGTGTCGTGGCGTGAGGTGAAGAATGTCCCGCGTTGCTAAGAATCCCATTTCCGTGCCTGCTGGCGTCGAGGTCAAGCTCGATGGCGGCGCCATCTCCGTCAAGGGCCCTCTGGGTACCCTGACCCGGTCCATGACCAGTCTGGTGAACGTCACCCTTGACAACAACGTCCTGCGCGTCGCTGCCGCAGGCGAGACCCGCGAGGCCCGTGCCATGTCCGGCACCATCCGGGCGTTGCTGGCCAACATGGTGTTGGGTGTGTCCAAGGGTTTCGAGAAGAAGTTGAATCTGGTGGGGGTGGGATACCGCGCCCAGGCCCAGGGCAACAAGCTGAATCTCACCCTGGGATTCTCCCACCCGGTCGAGCATGTCATGCCGGATGGCATCAAAGTGGAGACCCCGACCCAGACCGAGATCCTGATCAAAGGTGTGGACAAGCAGATGGTTGGTCAGGTGGCCGCTGACGTGCGCGCCTACCGCAAGCCTGAGCCCTACAAGGGCAAGGGTGTGCGTTACGCCGACGAAGTCGTGGTCATCAAAGAGACCAAGAAGAAATAACCTGGAGCGAATGCAATGGACAAGAAAATCCGGCGACTGCGCAGGGCGCGCAAAACCCGCGCCAAAATCGCGGAGCTTGGCGCGATCCGTTTGTGCGTTCATCGCAGCAACTCTCACATTTATGCGCAACTCATCGATGCCACAGGCGGCCGCGTTCTGACCGCTGCATCCACCGCCGAGAAAGAGTTGCGTGACCAGATCAAGAACGGTGGCAATGTGGACGCCGCCAAGCTGGTCGGTCAACGCATCGCGGAAAAGGCCAAGGCCTTGGGCGTCGAGAAAGTTTCCTTCGACCGTTCCGGCTTTGCCTTCCACGGCCGGGTAAAGGCCCTGGCCGACGCAGCGCGTGAAACCGGTTTGCAGTTCTAAGCGAGGAATATCATGGCGAGACCCGTACAGCAGCAGGAAGAGCAGGGCGACGGCCTGAAGGAGAAGATGATCTCCGTCAACCGCGTCACCAAAGTGGTGAAGGGCGGCCGCATCCTTGGCTTCGCGGCCCTCACCGTGGTGGGCGACAACGATGGCGGCATCGGCATGGGCAAGGGCAAGTCCCGTGAGGTTCCCGTGGCCGTGACCAAGGCCATGGAAGAGGCCCGGCGCAAGATGATCAAGGTGCCCTTGAAAAACGGTACTTTCCACCACGCCGTGGTGGGTAAGCATGGCTCCTCCGTGGTGCTGATCCAGCCCGCTTCAGAGGGTACCGGCATCATCGCCGGGGGCGCCATGCGGGCCGTGTTCGAAGTCATGGGTGTGCATAATGTGCTGGCCAAGTGCCTTGGCTCCACCAACCCCTATAACGTGGTGCGCGCCACCTTGAACGGCCTCCAGCAGATGATGACCCCGAGTGAAGTGGCGGCCAAGCGCGGCAAGACCGTAGCGGAAATCCTGGAGTAACCATGAGCAGCAAAGTCAAAGTCACTCTCGTCAAGAGCCCCATCGGCACCATCGAGAGCCACCGCGCCTGTGTCCGTGGCCTGGGTCTGAAGAAGATGAACCAGTCCCGCGTGTTGGAAGACACCCCCGCTGTGCGTGGCATGATCAACAAAGTGAACTACCTGGTCAAAGCCGAGGTGGCGCAATGAAACTGAACACCATCCAACCTGCCCCCGGTAGCACCCATGCACCCAAGCGCGTTGGCCGCGGCATTGGCTCTGGCCTAGGCAAGACCGCTGGTCGTGGTCACAAAGGCCAGAAATCCCGTGCGGGTGGCTTTCACAAGGTCGGCTTTGAAGGCGGGCAGATGCCCATGGCCCGGCGCCTGCCCAAGCGGGGCTTCATTTCCCTGGAAAAGGCCTTCAAGGCGGAGGTGCGCCTGGACGACCTGGCTACTCTGCCAGTGGATACCGTGGATCTGCTGGTCCTGAAACAGGCAGGTCTGGTACCTCATCTGGCCAAGTCTGCCAAAGTCATCCTGGCCGGTTCCATCGACAAGGCTGTCAAGCTGGTGGGTCTGGGTGCCACCAAAGGCGCCAAAGCGGCTATCGAGGCGGCTGGCGGCAGCATCGAATCAGCCACCTCCTGATAGGAGTCTGACTTGTCCGGCGCCGCCAACCTGCTCCAGATGTCCGGAAAAATGGGCGACCTCAAACGTCGCCTGTGGTTCCTGCTGGGCGCCCTCGTGGTCTACCGTATCGGCACCTTCATCCCGGTGCCAGGCATCGATCCAGTGGCGCTCGAGGATCTGTTCAAGTCCCAACAGGGCGGCATCCTAGGCATGTTCAACATGTTCTCCGGCGGCGCCCTGTCGCGTTTCTCCGTATTCGCTCTGGGCATCATGCCCTATATCTCGGCCTCCATCATCATGCAATTGATGACGGTGGTATCACCACAGCTGGAAGCGCTGAAGAAGGAAGGCGAAGCCGGTCGGCGCAAAATTACCCAGTACACCCGTTACGGCACCGTTGCTCTGGCCATGTTCCAGGCCATCGGCATCTCCATCGCCCTGGAAAGCCAGGCTGGCTTGGTCCTCGACCCAGGCTTCATGTTCCGCGTCACTGCCGTCATCACCTTGGTGGCGGGCACCATGTTCCTGATGTGGCTGGGCGAGCAGATCACCGAGCGTGGTCTGGGTAATGGCATCTCCATCATCATTTTCGCCGGTATCGCAGCAGGTCTGCCCCATGCCATAGGCGGCACCCTTGAGCTCACCCGTACCGGAGCATTCTCTATTCCCCTGGTGCTCATGCTGTTCCTGGGCGCCTTGCTGGTCACTGCCTTGGTGGTATTCGTCGAACGGGGCCAACGAAAGATTCTAGTCAACTATGCCAAGCGTCAGGTGGGCAACAAGGTCTATGGTGGTCAGAGCTCTCACTTGCCCCTGAAACTCAACATGGCGGGTGTCATCCCTCCCATTTTCGCCAGCTCCATCATTTTATTCCCGGCGACCCTGGCAGGCTGGTTTGGCAGCCACGAGTCCATGACCTGGCTCAAGGACCTGGGTGCGGCCCTGTCTCCCGGGCAGCCCATCTACGTCATGCTTTACGCCCTGGCCATCATTTTCTTCTGCTTCTTCTACACGGCCCTGGTGTTCAACCCGAAGGAGACCGCCGACAACCTCAAGAAGAGTGGTGCCTTCATCCCCGGTTACCGGCCTGGCGAGCAGACTGCCCGCTTCATCGACAAGGTCATGACCCGCCTCACACTCATTGGCGCGGTCTATATCACCCTGGTGTGCTTGATCCCCGAATTCCTCATCGTCAACTGGAATGTGCCCTTTTACTTTGGTGGCACATCCCTGCTGATTATCGTGGTGGTGACCATGGACTTCATGGCCCAGGTGCAGGCCTACATCATGACCCACCAATACGAAAGCTTGCTCCAGAAGGCCAACTTCAAGGGCGGTACTTTCATCGGCCGCTGAACATCATGGCGAAAGATGACGTCATTCAGATGCAGGGCGAGGTAGTGGAAAACCTGCCCAATGCCACTTTCCGGGTGAAGCTGGAGAATGGCCACGTGGTTCTGTCCCATATCTCCGGAAAGATGCGCATGCACTACATCCGTATCCTTCCCGGCGACAAGGTGACTGTGGAACTCACGCCCTATGACCTCTCTCGGGCGCGCATTGTTTATCGCGCCAAGTGATTTGCTGAAAAAAGGAAACGAACATGCGTGTTCAAGCCTCTGTGAAGAAGATTTGCCGCAAGTGCAAGATCGTGCGCCGCAATGGCGTGGTCCGCGTAATCTGCAGCGAAGCCCGGCACAAGCAGCGCCAGGGTTGATAGGTGGAACCCCTTTGGCTTGCCAATAGGGTACTGGTTTCAATATAATTTTTCGTTTTAGTTGCTGGGGGTTAGTTCATGGCCCGGATTGCTGGGGTAAACATCCCGAACCATAAGCATGCGGTGATCGCGTTGACCGCGATCTTTGGCATTGGCCGTAGCCGTGCGCAGAAGATCTGCGAGGAGGCCGGGGTCAATCCGGCCGCCAAGATGAAGGATCTGTCGGACGCTGAAGTGGACAGGCTGCGCGAGGGCGTAGGCAAGTTCGCTGTGGAAGGCGACCTGCGCCGAGAAGTCACCATGAACATCAAGCGCCTGATGGACCTGGGCTGCTATCGCGGCACCCGCCATCGCAAGGGTTTGCCCTGTCGTGGCCAACGCACGCGCACCAACGCGCGTACCCGCAAGGGCCCCCGTAAACAAATGCAAGTCAAGAAGTAACAGGATAACGACATGGCCAAGGCAACCGCCGCGCGCGCGCGGAAAAAAGTCAAGAAAAGTGTGGCTGATGGGGTCGCCCATATCCACGCATCATTCAACAACACCATCGTGACCATTACCGATCGCCAGGGTAACGCGCTGGCCTGGGCCACTGCCGGTGGCGCAGGCTTCAAGGGCTCGCGCAAGAGCACCCCGTTCGCCGCACAGGTGGCCGCGGAGAACGCGGGCAAGATGGCGTTGGAATATGGTGTCAAGAACCTGGAAGTCCGCATCAAAGGCCCTGGTCCCGGTCGTGATTCCACCGTGCGCGCCCTGAATTCCCTGGGCTATAAGATCACCAGCATTTCCGACGTGACGCCCATGCCCCACAACGGCTGCCGTCCGCCCAAGAAGCGTCGCATCTAAGGAGAGCACACGTGGCCCGTAATCTTGATCCCAAATGCCGTCAGTGTCGCCGCGAGGGTGAGAAACTCTTCCTCAAGGGCGAGAAGTGCTTCACCGAGAAGTGCGCCATCGAGCGTCGCAACCAGGTTCCCGGCCAGCATGGCGCTAAACAGGCCCGGCTGTCTGACTACGGCGTCCACCTGCGCGAGAAGCAGAAGGTCCGCCGCATTTACGGTGTTCTGGAAGCCCAGTTCCGTTTGACCTACAAGGAAGCCGAGCGCCGTCGTGGCGTTACCGGTGAGAACCTACTCCAGATCCTGGAGTCCCGTCTGGACTCCGTCGCCTATCGTATGGGTTTCGGCGCCTCCCGCACCGAGGCCAGACAGGTGGTTCGCCACAACGGCATCAAAGTCAATGGCCGCCGGGTCAATATCCCTTCCTATCAGGTAAAGCCGGGTGACGTAGTGGAGGTCAGTGATAAGGCCAAGGCCCAACTGCGCCTCAAGGGCTCCGTCGAAGCCGCCGAGGGCCGCGGTTTCCCCGAGTGGGTGGAAGTGGATGCGAAGGCCATGAAGGGCACCTTCAAGGCACTGCCCCAGCGCGCCGAGTTGCCGGCCACCATCAACGAATCCCTGGTGGTCGAACTCTATTCCAAGTAATTGACTCGAAGGCCCACCCCACAAGGGCGGGCCGGGCAAAGTAAAGGGAACCCATTATGTCCAACTCCGGTGAACTGCTGAAACCCCGTATTGTCGAGGTCAACAGCATTTCCCCTCGTCAGGCCCGGATCACCCTGGAGCCTTTCGAGCGTGGCTACGGCCATACCCTGGGCAATGCGCTGCGCCGCATCCTGCTGTCTTCCATGCAGGGCTACGCACCCACCGAGGTCCGCATCGCCGGCGTCGTGCATGAGTACTCTGCGCTGGACGGCGTCCAGGAGGACGTGGTCGACATCCTGCTGAACCTCAAGGGCCTGGCCGTCAAGCTGAACAGCCGTGGAGAGGCACTGCTGACCGTCAGCAAGCATGGCGAGGGTCCTGTCACCGCCGCTGATATCCAGGCCGGTCATGACGTGGAGATCATTAATACCGACCACGTCATTGCCAACCTGACCAAGGGTGGCAAGCTGGAGATGGAGATCAAGGTGGAGGCCGGCCGCGGCTATGTGCCCGCCAGCACTCGTGCCCAAAACGACGAGTCCCGCCCCGTGGGTGTCATCCTGGTGGACGCCCTCTACAGCCCGGTCAAGAAGGTGGCCTTCAGCGTCGAATCTGCCCGCGTCGAACAACGCACCGATCTGGACAAGCTGATCCTGGAGATCGAGACCAATGGTGTCATCGAACCCGCCGAAGCCGTGCGCCATGCCGCCAGGATCCTGATCGAGCAACTGGCATCCTTTGCCGATTTGCAGGGTGTTGTGCCCATTGGCGGGGATTCGCCCATGATGAAGTCCTCCTCGCCGCAGATCGACCCCATCTTGCTGCGCCCCGTGGACGAGTTGGAACTGACGGTACGTTCCGCCAACTGCCTGAAGGCCGAGAACATCTATTACATCGGTGACCTGATTCAGCGCACCGAGACCGAATTGCTGAAGACCCCCAACCTGGGCCGCAAGTCCTTGAATGAAATCAAGGATGTGCTCGCCGCCCGTGGTTTGACCCTGGGCATGAAGCTCGAGAACTGGCCTCCCGCCGGCCTCGACAAGCCCTGATCAAGAGGTAGAAGAAAATGCGTCACCGCCTGTCCAATCGCAAACTGAACCGCACCAGCAGCCACCGTGCCGCCCTGTTGCGCAATCTGTCCATCGCCCTGCTGACCCATGAGGCGATCAAGACCACCCTGCCCAAGGCCAAGGAACTGCGCCGGGTCGTCGAGCCCCTCATCACTCTGGGCAAGAAGCCGACCCTGGCCAATCGCCGCCTGGCTTTCGACCGCCTTCGTGACCGGGATTTGGTGAGCAAGCTGTTCAACGACCTGGGCCCCCGCTTCATGGCTCGCCCGGGAGGCTACGTTCGCATCCTGAAGTTCGGTTTCCGCCAGGGCGACAATGCTCCCATGGCTTATGTGGAGCTGGTGGACCGCGCCCCAGAGGCCGAACCGGTCGCTGCCGAGTAAGGTCGATGTACTCCAAAAAAGCCGGCCTGAGCCGGCTTTTTTGTTTGCGGTCAGCCCAACCTCGTTCCTTCGGGAGCTTTCCCATGCTGGTTCTTTTCACTGACTACGGCTGGACCGATGCCTATGTGGGCCAGGTCAAGGCCCGGTTCGCGGCGCTGGCGCCGGCCATGCCGGTCATCGATCTGCTCCATCAGGTTCCAGACTTCAATGCCCACGCCGGCGCCCAGTTGCTGACCGCCCTGGCAGCTGCTTTTCCGCGCGGCGCGGTTTTCTTCTGTGTGGTGGACCCAGGTGTGGGTGGACCCAGAGAGGCCGCTGTGGTGGAGGCTGACGGCCGCTGGTTCGTGGGGCCGGACAACGGCCTGCTGTCCATAGTCGCGGCCCGAGCCGAGCAGACCCGCATCTGGCACATCCGATGGCGGCCGGAAAATCTCTCCGCCAGCTTCCATGGCCGTGATCTTTTCGCCCCAGTGGCCGCTCGTATCGCTGTGGGGGATTTCCCCGACGACTGGCTATCTCCTGTGGGGGCTCTCGACGTCCAGTTCGATGCCGCGGATCTGCCCCGGATCCTCTACATCGACCATTTCGGTAACGCCTGGACCGGCATCCGAGGCGCCCTCATGAGTCCCGCCGAGACTCTGGATGTGAAGGGCAGGTCCGTGGGATGGCGCCGGGTATTCGGCGAGGCGACCAAGGGCGAGGCCTTCTGGTATGTGAACAGCGTGGGTTTGGTGGAGATCGCCGCGAACCGGGCCAGTGCCGCCCAGGCCCTGGGACTGGCGGTGGGAGATGTGGTCAAACTATCAGGATCGCCCGGAAGTCGTTCGCATTAGTGCGGGTGGGGCCGGTCACCAGGGTGTCGCCCAGGGCTGCGAAGAAGCCATGGGCATCGTTGTTGTCCAGGTATTCCCGGGCCGGCAGGGCCAGGGCGCGGGCTCGGGCCGGGGTATCCGGGCCGATGAGCGCCCCCGCGCTCTCTGAAACCCCGTCGATGCCGTCGGTATCTGCTGCGAGGGCGTGAACGCCCTCCAGCCCGTCCAGGTCCAACGCCAGGGCCAGCAGGAACTCGACGTTGCGGCCACCCCGGCCCGCGCCCCGCACCGTGACCGTCGTCTCCCCGCCGGACAACAGGGCCAGCGGCGGCCGCCAGGGGGCGCCGTGGAGGCGGACCTCCCGGGCCAGGGCGGCGAAGACATGGGCCACTTCCCGGGACTCGCCGGTGAAGGTGTCACCCAGGATGACCGGGTTGATGCCCCGTTCACTGAAATATGTGGCTGCCCCCAGCAGAGCGGTGCGGCCATTGCCAAGCAGCCGGTGTTCAACCCGGGTAAAGCATGGCGCGTCGGGCTTGGGCGTCTCCGGGTGCCGCCCTGCCATGCCTGCCAACAGATACTCGGTCACCCGGGGCGGTGCCTTCACCCGCCAGCGTTTAAGTACCCCCAGGGCGTCGGCGTAGGTGGTGGGGTCCGGCGCGAAGGGACCGGAGGCGATGACAGAAGGGTCGTCGCCGGTGACATCGGAGAGATTCAGCACCGTGACCGGGGCCACGCAGACCTCGGCCAGTCGGCCTCCCAGGGTGGCGGAGAGGTGCTTGCGCACGCAGTTGATGTCGGCGATGGGGGCGCCGCTGGCCAGGAGCGCAGCGGCCACGGTGCGCAGGTCAGTGAGCTCCAGCCCCGGATTCGGCAGGCTCAACAGGCTGGAACCACCGCCGGAGAGTAGGGCGATGACCCGGTCCCCGGGGCCGGCGGATCGAACCTGTTCCAGCAGCCGGGCGGCAGCGGACAAACCGGCGAGATCGGGGAGCGGATGGCCGGCTTCGGCGACCTCGATGCGGCGGGTGGGGGCGCCGTGGCCATGGCGGGTGATGACCAGACCGGACAGGGGTGTGTCCTCCGGCCAGTTTGCCTCGACGCTGGCGGCCATGGCGGCGGCGGCCTTGCCGGCGCCCACTACCAGGGTGCGGCGCCGGCCGGGGGCTGGCAAGGGGCCAGGGATCAGTCTTTCGGCGGATATCGCGGTGACGGCGGCGTGGAAGGCGCCGGTCAGCAGGTCGCGGATGGCCGGGTCAGAAGCGCTCATCCGGGCGCAGGAAACGCCACTGGCCCTGGGGCAGGTCGCCCAAGCGTACCTGGCCGATGCGCACCCGCTTGAGGCCGGTCACCCGCAGACCCACCAGTTCGCACATGCGCCGGATCTGGCGCTTGCGGCCCTCCTTGAGGATGAAGCGCAACTGGTCTGCGTTCTGCCAGGCTACCCGGGCCGGGCGCAGTGGGCGGCCATCCAGTTCCAGGCCGTGGTTGAGCAGCTTCAGGCCCTGCTCCGACAACTGCCCCGCGACCCGCACCAGGTATTCCTTCTCGACATCGGAGTCGTCGCCGATGAGCTGCTTGGCGACGCGGCCGTCCTGGGTGAGCACCAGGAGGCCGGTGGAGTCGATGTCCAAGCGCCCGGCGGGGGCCAGGCCCTTGAGCATGGCGGGGCGGAAGCCGGGGCCGCCGCTGCCGGGCCACTGGGTATCCTTGCGGATCAGGGTGACGGCTGGCTGGTAGCCGGGTTCCGGCTGGCCGGAGACGTAGCCCACGGGCTTGTGCAGCAGGATGGTGACGCGCATCTCCTGGCTGGCCTTGGCGGCACCGGCAAGCTGGATTTTGCAATCGGGGGCGACCCGGGTACCCAGCACGTCCACCTTCTGGCCATCGACGAACACCCAGCCTTTCTCGATGTAGGCATCGGCCTCCCGGCGGGAGCACAGCCCCCGCTCGGACATGAGCTTGGAGAGGCGGACGGGCTCGGCCATGGGAAAGCGCCGCCCGCTCAGGCGGCCCGGTGCACCCAGTCCGCGCCCAGACCACCCCACAGGCTGTCCAGGTATTCCGGCGACTCGGCCTCGGCCAGCTTGGCCCGGGCCATGGCCAGGGCGGCATGGCAGCGGGCGACCCCGTCCGGCTCGCAGCGCACCTCGGCGTCGGCCAGGAAGCCCTCCAGATAATCCACGTGGCGGCGGAATAGGGCGACGTCCCGGCGCTGCTTGATGCTCAGGCGTTCCCGGTACCAGTCACTTTCCAGCAAGGCTTCCCGGGTGAACAGGCGGCGGATTTCCGGATGGGACAGATCCCTGCCCTGGTAATGGCCCTCGGCCATGATGTGGAGCAGGGCCTGCAAGGGCGGGCAGGCGTCAGCCACGGAGCCATCGGCCAGATAGCCCTTGGCCACCTTTTCCTGGGCGGCGACGATGTGGTCCACGCCCTGGACGAAGCTGTCCAGATCCTGGGTTTCCGGTCGCAACATGGCTTCGTCGAAAACGCCCACCGGATCGTCGAAGATCTTGCCCAGGAAGGCATGCATGAAGCGGGGCGTGATGCGGTAGCCCAGGCGGCTGGCCAGCACCTTGCGGCCTTCGTGCTCGAAGTCCCGGACCGGCTCCAGGTAGCCCCGTTCCATGAGCCACCTGGCGTCCCGTTCCTGGGGCGACAGGCGGCACCAGATCTCGGGCATGAGGAAGCTGATGTCGTGGTCCACCCGGCGGTTGCCGCCGATGTGGCCGGCCGCGGTGGAAAAGCCGTCGTGGCCGCAGAGGATGAAGGACACCAGGGCGTTGTTCAGGTCCGCCGTGGGGGTCAGGGCATTGAAGGGGCCCTTGGTCAGCGCCCCCTCGGAACCGGCGCCGGTGGTGGACGGGGACTTGCCGGACAGGCTGGCGATGAAGTCCATGAACAATTCCGGCAGTTCCTGGTAGTGGATGGGGCCGTACACGGCCAGGGGAGGAATGCCGGGAGCCGGCGGGTTGTTGCGGCGGCCGGGCAGCATGGCGTCCACGGGGAAATGCACCGGCGCCAGGGCGGGGATGCGCCGGGCCAGACGGGTGCCCATCTCGGCCAGATACTTGTCCTTGGGCCTGGCCAGGTCCGGACGGGCCTGAAGGTAGCGCACATTGGGACTGGGCTTGCCGTTCACCAGGCGGGGGTGGGCGGAGGAGACGAAGTAACCATCCTCCCGGGCCGCAGCCTCGATGAAGCGCTGCATGGGCGCGGTGTAGTGGTGGAAGCCCACCACGTCTTCCACCAGTTCCCGGGCATCGTCCCGGGCCAGGGGCTCGAAGTTGGAGATGAAGTTGTCCGGCTGGGTCAGATCCCATTCGGTCTGAGCATCCAGGCCCCGGTGCTTGGCGTCGTCTGGCCGTTGGAACAAGCGGGCTTCGCAGTTGGTCACCAGCTTCACGGCGGTCTGGTTCAGTTTGGGGTGCAGGTGCTCCAGGGCGCTGGCGGGTACCGTGGCGGAGACGGCGATGTCATCGGCGAGTTGCACCTTCTTCGCCCCCACGAAGTCCTGGCGCACCTTGTAGACGCGCCAGGCGCCATCGTCCAGGCGACCGACGCGCAGATAGCTGGCCTCCAGCTTGCGGCGGTGGAATTTGAGCTCGTGGCCGGGACGGCCGTTGACCAGATCCACGTGGAAGTGCTCGCGCCAGTTGTCGCCCCACTCGGGCCGGTAGAAACGCTTGATGACGAAGACCAGGGCCAGCACGTGGTGGGGGATGGTGCGCAGCCAGGCGTTGTACTCGTCGGTGTACTCCTCCGACGGGGTCAGCATGCGGATCACCGAGCCCACGGTGCGGTTCATGGCCAGCAGGGAGCGGGTGTCCGGGCCGGTGGCGGGCACGATCCGGAAGCGGTCGGAATAGTCCCGGTTGACGATGCGCTCCACCCAGTTGAAGTCGCTCCAGAGATCCTGAACGTAATAGGGGCCCGAGAGCAGAGCGGATTCCAGGGACTTGGAAATCTCCGATTTGCCGCCGCCGGAGACGGTGCAGGGCTTGTAGCAGAAGGTGCCCTCCGCCTCGCTGCCCACCAGGCGCCAGCTCGGCGCATGGGGATGCTTTTCCAGGTGGACCTTGAAGCCGCAGGGGTAGACGTAGTCGTGACCCGCCAGCAGCTTGATCTGGCGGGGCAGGCCGTCCCAGGTCCAGGTGGCGGTCTGGGCCAGCAGGTCCAGGTGGGCGTCCTCGGGCAGATAGACGATGTCGGCATGCTTGCGGTCGATGCCGTGGCCCTCGGGTTGGAAGTCGATGAGGGCGCCGTAATGGGTGCGCAGTTCGGCCATGGTGTGGCCGCCGGCCAGGTAGCGGGAATCCAGACTGTAGCTGTCGCCCAGATTGAAGCTGGGGAAGGCGAGGGCCCCGCCGGAATGCTCCTCTTCCACGCCGCCGAACAGGTTGGCGGCGTAGCTGATCTGGGACTTGATCTCCTTCTTGCTGTAGCCGAAATAGTTGTCGGCGATGAGCGTGACGATGACGCCGTTCATGTCCCGGCACACCACCTTGAAGGCGGAGCCATCGTTGTAGCGCTCATCTTCGTTCTTCCAGCACATGCCGTCCCGGCGCTGGCGCTCGCTGGCCTGGTCCCAGTGGGGCAGGCCCAGCTCCTTCTTGGACAGGGTGATGAGGTGGGGCGCCAGGATCACGCAGCCGGTGTGGCCGGACCAGTGCACCACGTCCAGGCCGGCATCGTTCATGGGCAGGTAGGGATCGCCGCCGTTGCCGAAGATGCGCTCCACGAAATCCAGGTTGGAAACCAGGCCGCCGGGGGCGAAGAAGCGGGTTTCCATGCGCTTCTCCGGCGCCACGCCGGAGACTTCCGGTGCCACCAGGGGGCGCAACAGCAGAGAGACCCAGAGCCTGGCCTGTTCCTCCTGGCCGGCGGTGAAAGGCAGCCGCATCAGCTCGGGGGGCGGGTTCATGGCTGCCTGGAACAGGGCGGCGAAGGTGGCGACGGGCACCGCCTTCTTGTCCCAGGCGATGGGCAGGCCGCCTTCCACCACGTGAAAGACTCCTTCAGTGGTGCGCCGGTCCTTCTGGGGATTGTGCAACACGCCCTGCTTCACCCGGTAAGAGGTGAGCCAGGGGGATTCGAAACGGTCGCCGTCGGCGGGCAGGGACAGCTCCGCCGCCTGGCCGGGCCGGTCCAGCACGAAGCTGGTGGCGGGCAGTTCCAGTTTCGCCTCGACGCCGTTGCGCTGGAGATAAGCATTGAGGAAATCCTGGATGCGGCGGTCGGCAGGGCACCGATAGCCCCCCAGCAGGCGACGATGCTGGCGGTAGTTGCGCAAGAGATCGTCGGCGATGTCCAGCCAGTCATCGGTATCGCCCCGCCAGCCGGGCTGGTTGAGGGCCGCCAGTTGCAGGTTGATCTGGCGGATGAAGCGCAGTCGCTCCGGTGCGATGGGGCGGCGCGCCGGGTGCCCGGCGCGGGGGAGATCGTCTTTCATGGGATTTTTTCGCGGGTTGCCTTGCCCGCGATTTTCGCATCTCTCATGTTGCGTCGCACTTGGCGGCGCAACATGGAGAAATCAGGCGTAGGCCGGCGTTCGGGGGTTGACGATTTCCAGCAGCTCGAAGGCCTGGATCAGGGAGGTCTGCATGGTTTCCGCGATGGTCTCCCGGGGCAGCCCGAGGGAGGCCCAGACCGCCTCGTCGAAGGTCAGGTGGTATTCCCCCAGTTCGGCTCGTGCCTTGACGTCCGGGGCCATGTGGAAGGCCATGTCCGCCGCCATGTGCAGGATGGCGGCTTCCTTCTGGTAATAAGGGGCCTCGAAGGGACGCAAGTGGTAGGCGATGATCTCGTCCAAGGCTTCCGGCACCTTCCAGGCCCGCAGCAGGGCGCCGCCCAGCTCCGCGTAGGAAAAGCCGAAGACCTGATGCTCCGCCTCGATGATGGCCGCCTCGCCCATGTCCTTGTCCATCAGCACCTGGCGGTACTGCACCGGCCGGCTGGCGTAGAACACCAGTCGCCCCACCTTGTGCAGCAGGCCGGCGAGGAACATGCGCTCGGATTCCCGGATGCCGCACTTCTTCGCCAGATTGCGGGTGACCACGCCACAGTTGACACTGTTGTCCCAGAAATCCAGCATGTCCACGAATTCGGAGGAGATGCCCTTGAAGGTGGTGATCACCGAGGTGGATAGCACCAGGTCGCGCAGGGCCTTGGTACCGATGAGGGTGATGGCCCGGGAGATGGTGTCCACCCGGGAGGGCAGCCCATACCAGGCGCTGTTGGCCAGCCGCAGCACCGTGGCGGCGATGCCCGCATCCAGCTGCACCACCTCCACCAGATCCTTGGTGGAGGTGTCGGGCTGGTCGATGAGTTCGTTGAGCCGGATGGCCACGTCCGGCAGGCTGAAAAGATGTTCGACTTCCTGGACCAGTTGCTGGGGTGCCATGTTCGGACTCGCTCTAGACAGGTCGTTAGCTTAGCCGCAAACAAGGTCAATCGGGCATTGCGATGGGGGTGGCGACCGCCTCTGCCGTCCGGCCCACGGCGAGTTCCTGCCACAACGCCCGCACCTCGTTCCACAGCAAGCGTGGGTTGTGGCTGACGCAGGAAGCCCAACATCCGCCTGGCGGAAGGTGATGAGGAAGTCTAGGAAAAAGAGCATGCACACCCCTAGGGTGAACCGAGTGAATAGGCTCACGGCCAGCTGTGAATAGCAGTCAGGGCAGGATTGGGGGGCGCTCTGGAGTCATGGGGACCTCTTGAGCACCGGTTTCAGATACCGTCCAGTGTGGCTCGCCTTGTTCCTCGCAATCTGCTCCGGCGTGCCCTGGGCGATGATCCTTCCGCCCCCCTCGCCCCCTTCCGGCCCCAGGTCGATGATCCAGTCGGCGGTTTTGATGACATCCAGATTGTGCTCGATGACCACCACGGTGTTGCCGTTACCCACCAGCCGGTGCAGCACCTTGAGCAGCATGTCGATGTCGTGGAAGTGCAGGCCGGTGGTGGGTTCGTCCAGGATGTAGAGGGTTCTTCCCGTATCCCGCTTGGACAGCTCCAGGGCCAGTTTGACCCGCTGGGCTTCGCCGCCGGAGAGGGTGGTGGCGGACTGGCCCAGGCGGATGTAGGTGAGGCCCACGTCCATGAGGGTTTGCAGCTTGCGCCGGACCACGGGCACGGCGTGGAAGAATTCGAAGGCCTCCTCCACGGTCATCTGCAGGATCTCGTGGATGTTCCTGCCCTTGTACTGCACCTCCAGGGTTTCCCGGTTGTAGCGCTGGCCGTGGCAGACGTCGCAGGGGACGTAGATGTCGGGCAGGAAGTGCATCTCCACCTTGATCATGCCGTCGCCCTGGCAGGCTTCGCAGCGGCCGCCCTTGACGTTGAAGGAGAAGCGGCCCGGCTCGTAGCCCCGCTCCCGGGCCTGGACGGTGCCGGCGAAGAGTTCCCGGATGGGGGTGAACAGGCCCGTGTAGGTGGCCGGGTTGGAGCGCGGCGTGCGGCCGATGGGGGCCTGGTCCACGTTCACCACCTTGTCGAAGTACTCCATGCCCTCGATGGCCTGGTGGGGCGCCGGCTCCAGGGCGGCGCCGTTGAGCTGGTTGGCGGCGACGGCGTAGAGGGTGTCGTTGATGAGGGTGGACTTGCCCGATCCGGAGACGCCGGTGACGCAGACGAAGATGCCGGTGGGCAGCTCCAGGGTGACGTTCTTCAGGTTGTTGCCGTGGGCGTTGATGAGCTTCAGCACCCGGCCTTCCCGGGCGCTTCGCCGGCTTTCCGGCAGGGGGATGGACTTGCGGCCGGAGAGGTACTGGCCGGTGAGGGAGGCCGCGCTGGCCAGGATGTCCTTCAGGCCGCCCTGGGCGACGATCTCGCCGCCGTGCTCGCCGGCCCCGGGGCCCATGTCCAGGATGAAGTCGGCGTGGCGGATGGCGTCCTCATCGTGCTCGACGACGATGACCGAGTTGCCCAGGTCCCGCAGGTGCTTCAGGGTGCCCAGCAGGCGGTCGTTGTCCCGCTGGTGCAGGCCGATGGAGGGCTCGTCCAGCACGTACATGACGCCGGTGAGTCCGGAGCCGATCTGACTCGCCAGGCGGATGCGCTGGGCCTCGCCGCCGGACAGGGTATCGGCGGAGCGCTCCAGGGAGAGGTAATCCAGGCCCACCTCGTTGAGGAAGCGCAGGCGGGCGGTGATCTCCTTTACGATCTTGTCCGCCACCTGGGCCCGGTGGCCTTCCAGCTTGAGGGCGTCGAAGAAGGCCAGGGCCTGGCGGATGGGCAGGCGGGAAAGGTCGTGCAGGGTCCAGCCGCCCACGGTGACGTTGCGGGCCTCCAGGCGCAGG
>CAZYEY010000212.1:0-7939 GCA_964646585.1 uncultured Thiobacillus sp.
AGCCGGTGATGCCCGGTTTGACGCTGTGACGGGCGTGGTAATAGGGGATCTGGGCGGCGAGATCCTTGACGAACATGGGGCGCTCGGGGCGCGGCCCGACGAAGCTCATGTGGCCCAGGAAAACGTTGACGATCTGGGGCAACTCGTCGATGCGGGTGCGGCGGATGAAGCGACCCACCCGGGTGGTGCGGTCGTCGTTCTTGCGTGCCCAGACGGCACCATCCTTCTCGGCATCGGTGCGCATGCTGCGGAATTTGTAAATGGTGAAGGGCTTGCCGAACTGTCCTACCCGCTCCTGGGTGTAGAACACTGGGCCTTTGCTTTCCAGGCGGATCAGCAAGGCGGTCAGGAGCATGATCGGCATGAACAACAGCAGGAAGCCGCCGCTGACCGTCAGATCGAACAGCCGCTTGACAACGTCGCGGCCGGAACCCGTTGTGAAGCCTTCGGAAAAAATCATCCAGCTGGCGTTGATGGCCTCCAGGGGCAGAATGCCGGTCTGGCGCTCGAAGAAGGCGGGCAGATCCAGGATGTGAAGGCCGCGCAGCTTGCACTCCAGCAACTCGGCCATGGGCAGACCGCCGCCACGGCGTTCGCGCACGGCGACCACGATCTCCTCCACATTGCGGCGGGTGGCGATCTCGAAGATGCTGCCTTCCTCATCCAGTATCCTGTCGTGGGACACATAGCTGTGGATCGCCCCCAGAGGCAGATATCCAACGATGTTCAGGCCCTGGGCTTCCCCGGACGCGACCATTTCCTCGATTTTGGCGGCCCGGCTCCCGGCGCCCAGCACCAGTACCCGTTTCTTGAAGAGTTCGGTCTTGTCCCACTCCATGAACAGGAGCCGGATCAGGATCGCGGACAGACCCGCCAGAGCGATTCCGGCGATGAATTCCCCGCCCACCGGGAAGGCGAAGGGGATCAGGGCTCCCCCCAACGCCAGGATGCCGGCCGAGACCACCAAGCTGCCGGCAATGCGCAGCAACATGCTGCTCAGGCCCTTGGTCCATTCCCAGTCGTAGAGCCCGAAGGTGGAATTGAGCAGGGTGAGGATGGCGGCGAACAGCCAGGGCTTGTAGACGGAGACAGGGTTGGGGGACGGCAGGGAAGTCGTGCCATAGCGTCCCTCCACGAAGCCGATGATGAAGTAGAAGACCATGAATTCCGCCACGGTGAGCAGCAACATGCTCAAGGGGATGTAGTGGCGGAAAAAGCGAATCATGAAGAGGTTGGTGTATCTGGGAATGCGGGGTGCCGGGATTGTAGCCGACCAGTCCGGTTGTTATCCGTCCACGGCGGCGAGCTTTTCCAGTTGGGGCAGAGTCAGGCGCTGGCGGCTGCCGCTCTGGCCACGGTGGAGTTCACTAGCCTGCATGCGGACCAACACGTCGGCGGGCTGGGCGAAGATCAGGTAAGCCATGCGCCCGCCCCGGTCCTGGGTTTTGTATTCGATGGCCCGGTTGACGAGGAATTGTTCGAAATCCTTGCTGGAATCGGCGGTGATTTCCAACTCGACCCGGCTGTGGGCCGAGATCGCCCCCGAGGCCACGGCACCCGTCAGGATGGGTTGGAACTTCTCGAATTCCCGCATGACGGCGAGGGCCTGTTCTCGCAGGGCGTGCAGATTGGCCGCCTGCTCCTCGGGATCGAACAAGTCTTGGCGTTGCATCAAGGCGGCATCCACTTCCTCGTTGCTGGGCAAGCCGTGTCCTTCCGGCAGGCCAAGTTGCCGCGCCGCCTTGCGCTTGGCCAGTCCATAGTCCTGAATGCCGTGCTCGGCAATGAAGCGGGCCGCCAGATCGGCGATGCGGACACGGGCCTGAAGGGAGCGCGAGTCCCGGTTCGCCATGTCAGTTGGTGGCGGGCGGGGCCAAGCTCTGGTCACCCGGTGCGAATTCCTGGAAGAAGTACTCGGGCACGCCGCCATCGCCGGAGACCGGCATTCCGGTCTTGGGGTCCACCCGGACCATGCTCACGCCACCGGGCATGGTTGGGGGCGATTCCGGAACTGCCCGCAATACCTCACCCATGTAGCGCACCCAGATGGGCAGCGCCGTGCCGCCCCCGGTTTCTCCAGAACCCAGCGGGCGTGGCTGATCGAAGCCCATCCAGGCCACGGCGACCCGGGTGGCCTGGAAGCCCGCGAACCAGGCATCGTGGTGTTCATTGGTGGTGCCCGTCTTGCCAGCCAGATCGCCCCGGCCCAGCTTGAGAGCCGCCGTGGCGGTGCCCCGACGGATGACGTCCTGCATGAGTGAGGTGGTGATGAAGGCGTTGCGGGGATCGATGGCCGGCGTGGGGGCGGGCGCGGAGAAACTTTCCAGTACCCGGCCATCCTTGTCGGTCACCTTGAGCAGGTGCCAGGGCACGATGCGGCTGCCGCCGTTCGCGAACACGGCATAGCCGGAAGCCAGGGACAGGGGGGTGACCTCTCCGGCACCCAGGGCCATGGTCAGGTAGGGGGGGATGCGGTTCATGTCGAACCCGAATTTGGCCACGTGCTCGTGGGCGAACTGGTTGCCTGCTGCCTGCAACACACGAATGGAGACCAGGTTCTTGGACTTGGCCAGGGCGGAACGCAGGGTCATGGGGCCTTCCGTGGTGCCGTCGTAGTTCTTGGGCTCCCAGGGGATGCCGCCGGTTTCGGCAGGGTCCACCGTGATGGGGGCGTCGTCGAAGACACTGGCGGGGGTGATGCCCCGCTCCAGGGCGGCGGAATAGACGAAGGGCTTGAAGCTGGGGCCGGCCTGGCGCCAGGCCTGGGTCACGTGGTTGAAGTGGTTGCGGGAGAAGTCGAAGCCCCCGACCATGGCCCGGACGGGGCCATTGGCCGGATCGAGGGCCACGAAGGCGACCTCCACCTGGGGCAGGTAGGTCAGTTGCCAGGGCGCCCCCGGATCGGCGCGGGCCACGCGCACGACGCTGCCGCGCGCCAGGCGTTTCTCCGGAGCGGTTTTGGGTGACAGGAAGCGTTCGTCGAACTTGAGTTCGGAGGCGCCCAGGTCGATATCCTCGCCGCTACGCAGACGCACCCGGACGCGGGGCTTGTCCACCGCCAGGACCACCCCGGGCAGGAAGCCGTTGGACTCTTCCCGGTCGATGAGGGCATTTTCGATGGCTTTGTCGGCTTCCTTCGCATCCTCCGGCAATTTCACCTGGGCCTCGGGGCCGGCATAGCCACGTCGGCGCTGGAACTCGAGCACGCCCTGGCGGACGCCGCTCATCGCGGCCTTCTGGTCCGATAGCAGCAGGGTGGTGTAGACCTTCATGCCGCTGGTATAGATGCCCTCTCCATACTTCTGGAACATGCGCTGGCGCACGAGCTCGGCCAGGTGATGGGCCTCCGCCTCGAAATTCTGGGGAGAATACTTCACCGGCAGACGCTGCTCCTTGGCTTGCTGATACTCTGCCTCACTGATGTAGCCTAGGGTTTTCATCCGGCCCAGGACGTAGATCTGGCGGGTCTTGGCGCGGGCGGGATTGACCACCGGGTTGTAGGCGGAAGGCGCCTTGGGCAGCCCGGCCAGCATGGCCGCCTCGGCCAGATTGATCTTGGCCAGGGGCTTGCCGAAATAGATCTGGGCCGCTGCGGCAAAACCGTAGGCGCGCTGGCCGAGGAAGATCTGGTTGAGGTAGAGCTCCAGGATCTCGTCCTTGGACAGGGTATGTTCGATTTTGATGGCCAGCAGCGCTTCGTTGATCTTGCGGGTGATGGTGCGCTCGGTGCTGAGAAAGAAATTGCGGGCCACCTGCATGGTGATGGTGGAGGCCCCTTCCTTCACGCCGCCGGACAGCACGTTGGAGACCGCTGCCCGGAGGATGCCCAGGGTATCGACGCCGCCGTGTTGGTAAAAACGCTCGTCCTCGGCGGCGAGAATGGCCTGGCGCAGGTACTTGGGCGTGTCCTTGAGCCGAACCACTGCCCGGCGCTCCTCGCCGAATTCCCCGATCAGGGCGCCGTCCTCGGTGAACACGCGCATGGGTTGCTTGGGGCGATAGTCGGTTAGCGTTTCCAGGCTGGGCAGGTTGGGATAAATTACCGCGGCGGCGAGCGCCACCACGGCGAAAGCCGCGATGGCCGACACACCCAGGGCGGCTAACAGGTAATGCCACAGACGATTCATCGAAATGGACAGGGAAGGTCGCGGATGGATTGTTGGGGGAAAATGTTGTAAAGATTAATAAGTTGTTGCTAGGATTTAATCCAGATTATTAAATAATTGCCCAAGCGGGCATATGAAAGGGGAATCCGTTTGAGATTTGCGCTGTTAGGCCAAGGTTCGCGACCCCTGATTGGCGTCGATGTTAGCTCATCGGCTGTGAAAATGCTTGAGCTAGCTGACAGCGGCAAGGGCATGCGACGCGTCGAGCGCTATGCCATCGCGCCCTTGCCCAAGGATGCGGTCCAGGATGGCGTCATCGCCAAATCCGAAGTGGTCGAGGCGGCCTTGCGTGAAGCCTGGAAGCTGCTGGATTCCAAGACCCGTGAGGTGGCCATGGCGTTGCCGGCTTCCTCGGTGATCACCAAGCGCATCATGCTGCCGGGTGGTGCCACCGAAGCCGAGATCGACACCCAGGTCAACGCCGAGGCCAACCAGGTGGCTTCCTTTCCTCTGGGCGACGTGAGCCTGGACTATCAGATCCTGGGGGCAAACGCGAAGAATCCCGCCGAGAACGATGCGCTGTTGGTCCTGGCCAGGCGTGAGCGGGTGGAGGAGCGGGTGGCTCTGGCAGAGTCGGTGGGCCTGAAGGCCGTGATCATGGACGTGGATGCCTTCGCCACCCTGACGGCCTACGAGCAGATGGCGTTCCATCTGCCGGAGAATGGAAAAGGGCAGACCATCGCCATTGTCGATATCGGTGCCAGTTCCACCCACGTCAACGTCCTCCATGACAACCAGCCCGTCTACCAGCGGGAACATGCTCTGGGCGGGAACTCACTTACCAGCGAGATCAGCCGCCGGTTCGAACTGCCCACGGAAGAAGCCGAAGACGCCAAACGGAAGGGCCTGCTGCCGGACAGCTACGAGTCCGAAGTGCTCCAGCCTTTCCTGGATTCCGTCGCTCAGGAAATCGGACGAGCCTTGCAATTGTTCTTTTCCGCCACTTCATTCCAGCGGGTGGACCATATCCTCCTGGCCGGGGGCTGCGCCGCCATACCGGGTCTGGATGACGTGGTCCACAGCAAGATGCAGACCAGCACCCTGATTGCCAATCCCTTCTCGAAAATGGCGGTTTCCAGCCATGTCAAGGCGCGGCAACTGGCTTCGGAGGCGCCGTCCCTGTTCGTGGCATGTGGCCTCGCCCTGCGAAGGTTTGATCCGACATGACCCCCATCCGCATCAACCTGCTGCCACATCGCCAGCTCAAGAAGGCACGCCAACGGCGTTGGTTCGCCATACTCGCCGCCATCGTGGCAGGGATCGCCGTGGCCGTGGTGGCCCTCGGCCAAATGCTCATCATGAACGCGAAGTCCAATCAGGACCGGCGCAATGTTTTCCTCCAGGAGGAAATCGCCAAGTTGGACAAGCAGATCGCCGAGATTCGCACGCTCAAGGAAAAAACCCAGGATCTGCTGGCGCGCAAGACCGTAGTGGAGTCCCTCCAGTCCAATCGGAGCGAGGCAGTTCATCTCTTCGATGAGTTGGCGCGCAGGCTGCCCGACGGGCTTTACCTCAAGAGTGTCAAACAGACGGGCGACCTGGTGGCCCTGTCCGGCTATGCCCAATCCAGCGCCCGGGTTTCCACCTTCATGCGGGCGCTCGAGGAGACGGCCCTGTTCGAGGAGCCGACCTTGGTTGAAGTGAGATCGGCCCAAGTGGGCCCGCTGCGCGTCAATGAATTCGCGTTGAACGTAAAAATCACGAAGGCAGCCGATGCCGCGCCAGACAGCAAGAAAGGCGCCAAGCCATGAATCTTTCCGATCTCAACAACCTGGACCTGAAGGACATCGCAAGCGCACCACTGCCCGTGCGCGCGGTCATTCTGGCCCTGTTGTTCGCCGCGATCCTGGCGGGGGGCTGGTTCCTGCTCTGGTCGGATGCCCTGGCCAGCCTGGAGGGAGCCAAGCGGGAAGAACAATCCCTGCGCGAAAGCTATACGGTAAAGAAAGGCCAAGCCTTCCACTACGAAGCCTACAAGCGCCGCCTGGCGGAAATCGAGCGTTCCCTCGAGTCCCTTCTGCGGCAACTGCCTGACCGTTCACAAATGGATGCCCTGCTGACCGACATCAACCAAGTTGGAGTCAGCAAGGGCCTGGAGTTCGAACTCTTCCGCCCGGGCTCCGAGACCCTGGCTGATTTCTACGCGACCCTGCCAGTTGCCATCAGGGTGGTGGGGGCGTATCACGACATGGGAGGATTTGTCGATGATCTGGCCAAGCTGCCTCGCATCGTCTCCGTGCATGACATTGTCCTCACACCGGCCAAAGACAACCAACTGACCATGGAAGCCCGCATTCAGACTTATCGTTATCTCGACGAGAAAGAAATCGCCGAGGTCAAAAAGCAGAAGGCAGGGAAGAAATGAACAAGGCGTGGTTGTTGCCACTTTTCTGTCTCGCCGGTTGTGCCCAGGACGAGTTCGCGGATCTGCGCGCGTTCATGGCCCAGACTGGAGCGGGAACCCAACAGGCCCTGGAGCCGCTGCCACCGGTCAAACCGACGGAGGCCTTCACCTACACCCCCGGCGATCTGCCCGATCCCTTCATGCCCCGCAAGCTGAAGGCGGGCAAGGGCGCGAGCAGTTTCCAGCCCGACTTGAATCGGCCGAAGGAACCCCTGGAACAATACCCCCTGGATGGCCTGCGCATGGTGGGAACCATCAAGAAGGACGGACAACTCTTCGCCTTGGTGCGCACTCCGGAAAACACGCTCTACCGTGTCAAGAAGGGGGACCACATGGGACAAAACTACGGCCTGGTCATCGCCATCAGCGATACGGGTATCGAACTCAAAGAAATCGTCCAGGATGGCGCCGGCGACTGGACCGAATCCAAGGCCGCGCTGGCCCTTCAGGAGTAATAGCGATGAAACTTGCGAATATGACCCGGATTCCGCATTGGAGAACCGCTCTGGCGATTTTGGCCTGGTTGGCCTCGTCTTCCCTGATGGCGGCCCAGAACGTGCTGAACACGGTGTCCGTGGCGGAGGGACAAAATGAAAGCCAGGTCATCAAGATCGTCCTCAAGGATGCCCTGGATGCCGCCCCGGTGACATTCACCACCAGCAACCCCCATCGCCTGGTTCTGGATTTCCCTGGCACCTCCAGCGGCGCAGGCAGGGTTCAGGAAAACCTGGGCGCCGGCGTGATCAAGAATTACCAGGTGATCCAGGCGGGAGACCGCACTCGGGTCGTATTCAACCTCACCGGCCCGGCCACGCATGAAGTGCGCAAGGACCGCAATGTGGTCCTGGCGGTGCTGAAATCCGCCGGCCAGGCCAACGCTGGCGGCCAGGCCCAGGCGCCCACCCGCTTCGAGGAAGTGGGTAACCGGCGTGACCATGCCATCCGTGACGTGGATTTCCGCCGTGGCAAGAATGGCGAAGGCCGCATCGCCGTGACCCTCTCCGATCCCGGTGTCGGTATCGACATCCAGCAGAAGGGCCGCGCCATCCAGGTGGATTTCCTCAACACCTCATTGCCCGCGCCACTGCAACGCCGCCTCGATGTCTCCGACTTCGCCACCCCAACCCAGATGGTCGAGTCTTTCGAGCAGGGCAAGAATACCCGCATGCTGGTCACGCCCAAGGGCAAGTGGGACTACTCCGCCTATCAGACCGGCAACCAGTTCATCCTGGAAGTCCGTTCCCTGGACGATCCCCAACTGGCCAAGCCGGACAAGCCGCTCTACACAGGCGAGAAACTCACCCTCAACTTCCAGAATGTGGAAGTCCGCTCCGTACTCCAGGTCATCGCGGACTTCACCGGTCTCAAC
>CAZYEY010000213.1:0-3485 GCA_964646585.1 uncultured Thiobacillus sp.
AGATGGTGATGCCTGGTGACAATGTGAGCATGACGGTGGCGCTGATTGCCCCCATCGCCATGGAAGAAGGTCTGCGCTTCGCCATCCGTGAAGGCGGCCGTACCGTCGGCGCCGGCGTCGTCGCAAAGATCATCGAGTAAAAAATTCGGTAGCAACGGTTCGGGGTCGGGGGCGCAAGCCCGCCGGCCCCGCGTGCAAGAGGAATAGGCCAGTAGCTCAATTGGCAGAGCGTCGGTCTCCAAAACCGAAGGTTGGGGGTTCGAGACCCTCCTGGCCTGCCACACAACAGCAACACATCGGGTAACGCCGGGTGGAACGACCCCTGTAATGGCGGACAACATCAAACTACTGGCTGCCGGCCTGCTCATCGCGGCTGGCATTGCCGGCTTTTATCTTTTGTCGGACATGCCGATGGTGGTGCGGGTGCTTTCCGTGCTCGCCGGTCTGGGGGTGGCCGTTGGTGTGGCTTGGTTCACGGACCCGGGGCGGCGTTTCTACGCCTTCAGTCAGGATGCGGTGAACGAGGCGCGTAAGGTGGTGTGGCCTACCCGCAAGGAAACCATGCAAATGACCGGTGTGGTGATTCTTTTCGTCATCGTCATGGCGCTGTTCCTCTGGATCGTGGATGGCTCGCTGACATGGCTGGTGCATTTGCTCATGGGCAGGAGTGCGTGATGGCGATGCGATGGTATGTGGTTCATGCCTATTCCGGCTTCGAGAAGAGCGTCATGCGCGCCCTCAAGGAGCGGGTGGAGCGGGCCGGGATGCAGGACAAGTTTGGTGAGATCCTGGTGCCGGTGGAAGAAGTCGTGGAGATGAAGAGTGGCCAGAAGCGGACCACCGAGCGCAAGTTCTTTCCTGGCTATGTGCTGGTCCAGATGGAGATGGACGACGACACCTGGCATCTGGTGAAGAGCACCGCCAAGGTTACCGGCTTCGTTGGCGGTACCGCAAACAAGCCCGCGCCCATCAGCGACAAGGAAGTGCAGGCCATTCTGCATCAGATGCAGGAAGGTGTGGAGAAGCCCAAGCACAAGATCACCTTCGAGATCGGCGAGGTGGTGCGAGTCATCGATGGTCCCTTCAATGAGTTCAATGGCGCCGTTGAAGACGTGAACTACGAAAAGAACAAAGTGCGTGTATCGGTCACGATTTTTGGCCGCGCCACGCCGGTGGAACTGGATTTTTCCCAGGTCGAGAAGGCTTGAGTCTTTGCGGTCTGCGCCGGGAGGGCCCGGCACGAGGAGCGTCGAAGGGAAACCGGTGGCGCGATTGGACTCACGATTAGGAGTTATTGAAGATGGCCAAAAAGATCGTCGGCTACGTCAAGCTGCAAGTGCCGGCTGGCAAAGCCAATCCCTCGCCGCCCATTGGTCCCGCTCTGGGTCAGCGCGGTCTCAACATCATGGAATTCTGCAAGGCGTTCAATGCCCAGACCCAGGGTATGGAGCCGGGTTTGCCCATTCCCGTGGTGATCACCGCCTACGCGGACAAGTCCTTCACCTTCATCATGAAGACGCCGCCTGCCACGGTGCTCATCAAGAAGGCGGCGGGCATCCAGAAGGGTTCCTCCAAGCCCCATACCGACAAGGTGGGCAAGATCACCCGCGCGCAGCTGGAAGAAATCGCCAAGACCAAGATGCCCGACCTCACCGCCGCCGACATGGACGCCGCCGTGCGTACCATCGCTGGCAGCGCCCGCAGCATGGGTCTCAACGTGGAGGGGGTGTGACATGGCTTCGAAGCGAATTGCGGCCCTGAAGGCCAAAGTTGAACGTACCAAGAACTATCCCGTCGAGGAGGCCTTGGGGCTGGTGAAGGAAGCCGCCACCGCCAAGTTCGACGAGTCCATCGATGCCGCCATCATTCTCGGTGTCGATCCCCGCAAATCCGACCAGGTGGTGCGCGGTTCCGTGGTGCTGCCTCGTGGCATCGGCAAGAGCGTGCGCGTGGCCGTGTTCGCCCAGGGGGCCAATGCCGAGGCAGCCCGAGCTGCCGGCGCCGACATCGTGGGCTTCGACGATCTGGCCGCCGAGGTGAAGGGTGGCAGAATAGATTTCGACGTGGTCATCGCCACTCCGGATGCCATGCGCGTGGTGGGTCAGCTGGGCCAGATTCTCGGCCCCCGGGGCCTGATGCCCAACCCCAAGGTGGGTACCGTCACCCCCAACGTGGCGGAAGCGGTGAAGAACGCCAAGGCCGGTCAGGTCCAGTATCGCACCGACAAGGCCGGCATCATCCACGCCACCATCGGCCGCGCTTCCTTCGAGGTCGCCGCCCTGAAGGAAAACCTCGCCGCCCTGGTGGAAGCCCTGAACAAGGCCAAGCCCGCCAGCAGCAAGGGTGTGTACATGAAGAAGGTGTCGGTCTCCAGCACCATGGGCATCGGCGTGCGTGTGGACCAGGCCAGTCTGGTTGCGCAACAGTAAGAACTTTGGGCCGTCCCCCTTCCCTGCGGAGGAGGGGCGGATCGTCAAAGACCGCAGGCGCCGAGGAACGCGGTTCGGTTCCAAGGCTTAATCGCCATGGCCTGCGCAGACGGTGTTACCCGAACAGGATAGGGCGTCGTCGGGCCTTGCCCGGACGACAAAGCTCCTGATTCAGGTCGCCGTGGGCGCGGCGGAGTTTTTCGCCGCATGTTGACTTGAAAGGAGGAAAGACCTTGAGTCTGAATCTGGATGACAAGAAAGCCGTAGTGGCGGAGGTGTCGGCACAGGTGGCCAACGCCCAGACCATCGTGGTGGCCGAATACCGTGGCGTGCCGGTGAGCGATCTCACCGTGCTGCGCAAGAAGGCCCGCGAGTCTGGCGTCTACCTGCGTGTACTGAAGAACACCCTGGTGCGTCGCGCCGTGGTGGGCACCCCGTTCGAGGCCCTCGCCGAGCACATGGTCGGTCCGCTGATCTACAGCGTGTCCAGTGACCCCGTGGCCGCCGCGAAGGTGTTGAACGACTTCGCCAAGACGAACGACAAGCTGGTCCTGAAGGCGGGTTCCTACGCCGGCAAGGTGTTGGACAAGGCCGGCGTGCAAGCCCTGGCCACCATCCCGAGCCGCGACGAACTCATCGCCATGTTGATGGGTGTCATGCAGGCCCCGTTGACCGGCTTCGCCGCCGCCGTGGCCGCCCTCGCCAAGAAGCGCGAGGAAGGTGCCCCGGCCGAGGCCGCCGCTTGATCGTTTCGCAACCCATCTCACGACTATCGATTTAGGAGTTACAAATGGCTATCAGCAAAGAAGACATCCTGGAAGCCGTCGGCGCCATGACGGTGATGGAACTGAACGACCTACTGAAGGCGTTCGAAGAAAAGTTTGGTGTCTCCGCCGCCTCCATGGCAGTGGCCGCGCCGGGTGCCGGTGGTGGTTGCGCCGCCGCCGCCGCCGCGGAGAAGACCGAGTACGACGTTATCCTGTCTTGCGCCGGCGCCCCCACGTGAAGCGGCATCACGACTGTACGCGCCACCCCCGGCCGGGGTGTCATGACATA
>CAZYEY010000214.1:0-3908 GCA_964646585.1 uncultured Thiobacillus sp.
CCCGTCTTCCCATCAACCGCTGCAACCTGCCGGCGGTGATCCTGGGCAGCCTCAGCTACCAGCGGCACCCGGTGCCCCTGAGGCTGGACGGCGTGGAAGAGCTGCACCGCCCCCTGTTCAAGCTGCTGGCAAGACTGGACGACCCGGGCGAGCGGGCCGGGGCGTTCATGGCCCACATGGACGCGGCCTTCAGCCTGGCCCACCCGGAGGACGCAGGCTACAGCGCCGCCTGGCCCCGGGGCCGGGCCAAGGCCAACTATCTGAATGCCCTGCGCGGCTGGGCTTTCGACGCCGATGGCCGGGAGGGCGCGGTGCTGAAGGGCTGGGTGGAATCCCGCTTCGGCCTGCTGCCCCGTCACCATGGCGGCCCCATCCGGGATTGCTCGGAACACACCTACCGCCACTACCTGGAGCAACGCAGCGGCGGCCTCTATAACACCAACAGTCTGGAAGCCCAGCTCGATCTGCTCTATGCCTATTGCCAGCACGAACTGGCCCGACGCTGGCCCGGCGAGACCCATTTCACCCTCTACCGGGGGGTGAACCGCATGGGCGATTACGAGGTGCTCGATCCAGGGGAACGGGGCCGGCGCGTGGTGCTGCTCAACAGTCTCAACTCCTTCACCCGGGAACGGGAACGGGCCTGGGAGTTCGGCGACACCATCCTGGAAGCCCGGGTGCCCCTGGCCAAGGTCTGCTTCTTCCACGCCCTTCTGCCAGGCAAACTCCGGGGCGAGGAGGAGTTCGGCGTCATCGGCGGGGTCTACGAGGTGAGCTTCGGGGTTCTGTAGCCACCCTCGGGATCCCCCGCGCCACCCGGTCGGCGATGGCGCGCGTCGACACACCGGAGGTTTCCCGGACGATGGATGATCCGGGTTAAACCGTTAAACCTATTCGTTCAGCGGTCGATATAGGACACACCGAACGTTCTATCGCCGAAAACGGACATGTCCCATGAACCCTGTATGCAAGCATTGCCTGGGTGTGCTGCTGTTGTGCTGCGCGGGCGTCGCCACGGCCAAGGCGCCCCTGGTGGTCGGCGTCGAGAGCCTGTATTACCTTCCGGTCGCCACCCATGACAGCGGCGGCTACCGCGGCTTCGCCCGGGACCTGATCGATGCCTTCGCCAAGGACCAGGGCTACAGGGTGGAATACCGCCCCTTGCCGGTCCCCCGGCTTTACGCCTCCTTTTTCGCCGGCCAGATCGATTTCAAGTTTCCAGACAATGCCTATTGGAAGAAGGACCTGCGCATCGGCAAGACCATCTACTACAGCGATCCGGTGGCCGCCTTCGTGGATGGCACCTGCGTCCTGCCCGCGATGAGGAACGCCGGCCCTGACGCCATCCGCCGGCTGGGCACCATGGGCGGCTTCACGCCCTGGGCCTGGCTGGATCGCATCAAGGCGGGAAAAACCAGCCTCTCCGAGAACACCCGGCTCGAAGCCCTGGTGCGCCAAGCCCTGGCTGGCCGGGTGGACGGCGTCTACGCCAGCGTGGCAGTCATCAACTATCAACTCGACCACGTGCTCAAGCAGCCCGGCGCCCTGGTGTTCAATCCCGCCCTGCCCCACAGCCGGGACAACTACCATCTGGCCACCATGAAGCGGCCCGAGGTGGTCAGGGAGTTCAACGACTGGATGCGAAAGAACCGGGACAAGGTCGCGGCCCTCAAGAACAAGCACGGTGTCGAGAAAGGCGTGCCAGCGGGTTGATCCGGACCACCCTGCCCATCGCCACCAGGCTACCCATGTCGGCCAGACGAATTTCCCTGCTGCGGGGGCTCGCCGCCCGCCAGTTGCTCATCACCCTGCTCTCCGCCCTGCTGGCCGGGGTGGGCACGGGCGCCCTCGAGTTATTGGCCGAATGGCAGACCTGGCGCGACCGAATCGAATCCGGCACCCGGCAGAATCTGGAACTGGTGCGGGCAAGCGCGGCCGAATCCGCTTTCCAGCTCAACGTCGATCAGGCAGCCAACGTGGTCAACGGACTGCTGAGCTTCGAGGAAATCTCCCGCGTGGTCCTGCGTGACAATTTCGGCGGCGTATTGGCCGAAGGCGCGCGCCCTGGTCCCAGGCCATCGCCTTCCATGCTGGGGAAGGCCCTCATCGCGGGCATGGAAACCCGCAGGCTGTCCCTGGACTACACCGATATCCGCTCCGGCGAGCATTCCACCCATGTGGGCGAGCTGGAGATCCGCCTGGACGGCGATGTCATCGGCCAGCGTTTCCTCGGCCGGGCCCTGGGAAAGATGGCCTATACCGTGGCCCTGGCCGTATTGCTGAGTCTGATGCTGGTGGTGGTGTTCCACTTCAGCATCATCCGCCCCCTCATGGGCATGAGCCGGCGCATCGTGGCACTGGACCCGGAGGCGCCGGGGCGGGCCTCGCTGCCGGTGCCGGCCTGGCACCGGGACAACGAATTCGGCGCCCTGATCCGCAACCTCAACACCATGCTGGAAGCCTTCCAGCAGGGCCTGGACCAGCGCGACCAGGCCCAGGATGCCCTCTCCACCCTCAACCAGCAGCTGGAGGAAAGGGTGCGGGAGCGCACCGAGGCCCTGCGCCATGCCATGGTGGAACTGGAGGTCAAGAAGGAGGCCGCCGAGCAGGCCACCCAGGCCAAGTCGGAATTTCTGGCCAACATGAGCCACGAAATCCGTACCCCCATGAACGGGGTCATGGGCATGATCGAACTCTTGCTCACCACCGAGCTCAACGACGAGCAGCTGGAATACGCCGAGATCGCCCTCCACAGCGCCCAATCCCTGCTCAAGGTGATCAACGACATCCTGGATTTCTCCAAGATCGACGCCGGCAAGCTGGACATCGAGGCCATCGATTTCGATCTGCGCGAACTGTTCAACGAAGTGGCCAATCTCATGGCCCTGAACGCCGACCAGAAAGGGCTGGAGTTCCTGCTGCGCATCGAGTCGGACGTGCCGCGCAAGCTGCGCGGCGATCCGGGCCGGCTGCGGCAGATCCTCTTCAATCTTCTCGCCAATGCCATCAAGTTCACTGCCGAGGGCGAAATCTGCCTGTCCGCCCGTCTGCTGGAACGCAGCGGCAACCAGGCCCGCGTCCTCTTCACGGTGCGCGACACCGGCATCGGCATCCCCACCGACAAGCTGGGGCTGTTGTTCTCTCCCTTCACCCAGGCCGACAGCTCCATGACGCGGAAGTACGGTGGAACCGGCCTGGGCCTGTCCATCGTCAAGCGGCTGACCGAACTGATGGGCGGCAGCGTGGGGGTGGACAGTATCGAAGGGCGGGGTTCCACTTTCTGGTTCGATCTGCCCTTCCCGACCCTGGCCGCCGCCGAGCCTCTCCCGGTCCCAGATCCCCGGCTGGCCGGCCGGCGCGTCCTGGTGGTGGACGACAACGCCACCAGCCGCCACATGTTGGAAGCCATCCTGTCCGACCTGGGGTGCGTCGCCACCCTCGCCTCCGGCGGCGCCGCCGCCCTGGCCCAGATCCACGCCGAGGCGGCTGCCGGGCGGCCCTTCGACGCCGCCATCATCGACCATCGCATGCCCGGCATGGACGGTGAGGAACTGGCCCGTACCCTGCGCGCCGATCCCGCCACCTCCAGCCTGCCCCGCATCGCCATGGTCTCGCCCAAGGCCTGGCGCTACGCCCACCGCCTGATGGAAGCCGGCTTCCACAGCCACCTGTCCAAGCCGGTGCGGCGCGAGCATCTGGAGCGGGACTTGCTCAAGCTGATCGGGACGCGCCAGGCCCCGGCCACGGTCGGGACCGTCGCGGCCACCACCCCGAACCCGGCCCCCTGTCTCTTATACCCCTCTGACGCTGCCGACGAACGACTCTGTTTAGATCTCTGGCGTCACCGTATCACTCAAAAACAACCACACTCTATCGACTACCACAATGACACAACACAGAGAACCATA
>CAZYEY010000215.1:0-14949 GCA_964646585.1 uncultured Thiobacillus sp.
TTCCCGTTCCAGCAGGCCCGGGTTGGGGGTTTCCCGGATCTGTTTCTCCAGGGCCGCCGCCTTGGCCGCGTAGGCCTGGCGGACCTGGGCCTGGGCTGGGTCGGCGAGCAGCACCCGCTCCCGTGCTTCCAGCTCCTGGAGGACCGAGCCATACACCAGTTGCGGCAGGGGCATGCTGGTGACCTTGTAGGACATGAACACCACGGGCACCAGGTAGGCGATGATGAGGATGATGTACTGGGCCACCTGGGTCCAGGTCACCGCCCGCATGCCGCCCAGGAAGGAGCACACCAGGATGCCCGCCAGGCCCACGAACACCCCGGTCTCGAAGGCGATGCCCAGGAAGCGGCTGGTGACGATTCCGACCCCGTAGATCTGGGCCGTCACGTAGGTGAAGGAGGCCAGGATCGCCCCCGCCACGGCGATGGAACGGGCCAGGTTGCCGCCATAGCGGGCGCCGATGAAGTCGGGGATGGTGAACTGGCCGAACTTGCGCAGGTAGGGCGCCAGCAGCAGGGCCACCAGCACGTAGCCGCCGGTCCAGCCCATGACGAAGGCCAGGCCGTCGTAGCCCTTGGCATAGAGGGTGCCGGCCATGCCGATGAAGGAGGCGGCCGACATCCAGTCGGCCCCGGTGGCCATGCCGTTGTAGATGGCGGGCACGCGGCGGCCCGCCACGTAGTACTCGTCCACGTCGGAAGTACGGCTGAGGATGCCGATTCCGGCGTACAGGGAAATGGTGGCGGCCATGAAGATCCAGCCGATCCACTGTTCCGGCATCCCCATGAATTCCGCCACCGCCAGGGTGAACAGAAAGAGCACGAAACCGCCCGTGTAGAAGCTGTAATAACGGAAGAGATTGCGCAGGTAGACCGTTTTCACCTGCTGGGCTCCAAGGCTTTCCCGGAAAGCGCCGATTGTAGTCCCGCCGGCTCGATCAAGCCGTTCACCGGTCGCTATCGGTGGACGGCTCCCGGACCGGGATGCGCCAAAGGAAGAAGATGAGGACCAGGCCCAGTCCCGCCAGCATCAGGCGGTGCCAGGGGGACTCCATGATCAGGATGGAGGAACCGAAGGACAGCAGCATCAGGATATAGGCCGCCCGCTTGGCCCGGGCAGGCATGGCCCGATGGGTCTGCCACGCCTGGATGAGGGGGCCGGTGAGGCGATGGGTCAGCAGGGTGTCATGAACGCGCACGGAGCTTTTCGCGAAACAGGCGGCCAGCAGCAGGGGGGTGAGGCGGCGCGCATCCATGGCGGCCGGGCGCGGAGGCTTCAGGCGCCGTCGCCGCCCGGCGGCGGATTCCAGGCCCCGCCGACGCCTGCCTCCAGATGCATGCGCACCAGTTCCGGAACGCTGCGGGCCTGCATCTTCTCCATCATGCGCGCCTTGAACACCTCCACCGTCCGGGGGCTGATGTCCAGTTCATCGGCGATCTCCCGGTTGGGCTTGCCCGCCACCACCAGCTCCATGACCTGGCGCTCCCGCTCGGACAGGCGCTCGATGCGGCCGCGCAGTTCGGCGACCCGGGACTGGGCTGCGTACTGGCGGTTGTCCCGGTCGATGGCCTCGGCGATGGCGGCGAGCAGGGCGGATTCCTCGTAGGGCTTCTCCAGGAAATCCACGGCGCCGCCCCGCAGGGCGCTGCGGGCGTGGGCCAGGTCGCCATGGCCGGTGAGGAAAACGACGGGCAGGGTGCTGCCCTTGTCCGCCAGGGCCTGTTGCAGGGCCAGGCCGTCCATGCCGCCCATGCGCAGGTCCAGGAGCAGGCAGCCCCGCCATTCCGGCTGCCAGGCCTTCAGGCAATCCTCGGCGCAGGCGAAGGCGCGGGTACGGTAGCCCCGGAAGTTCAGGAGCAGAGCCAGGGAATCCCGGACGGCTTCGTCGTCGTCGACGATGGTGATGAGGGTGTCGGGCATGGGGTAAGCTCAGGCTGGGCTGGCGGAATCATGGCCCAATGGGCCGCCGTCTTCCAGCCAGTGGACCCGGCCGTCGCCGAAGGCCAGGGCTACCCGGATCCGCTTGCCCGGATGCAGGGCGGCGGCGGCGGCCCGGTAGGCGGCCATTTGCTCCAGATGGGGAATGGCCCGGCGGGCCAGATCCGGCTCCTCCAGGCCGCCGGTCTTGTAGTCCAGCACCCAGACCTGGTCAGGGAATTCCACCACCCGGTCCATGCGGTTGATGCGCCCGGCGGGGTCGAGGAATTCCAACTCGTTGCGGGCGGCGAGATGTCTTCCGGCTTCGAAGGCGGGGGCCAGGTCCGGCGCCTCCAGGATGCGGCGGGCCATGGCGGCGACCCGCTCCCGTGAGGCGGCATCCAAGCCCAGTCGGCGGGCCAGCTCGGCTTCGTCCAGGCCCTCGGTGACGCCTTCCAGCCAGGCATGGACCAGGATGCCGAAATCCGCCTCGGGCCCGCCGGGGTCGATGCGCGTGCCGATGCCGACGCGCACCTGCCCACCGCCGCCGGGAGAGGGCGCCTCATTCTCCCGTCCCCCGCTTGGCTGTCCGTCAGGGCCTTCCTCCCTCGCGGGGAGGGCCTCCCATGGCATTTCCGGCAACCCCGCCATGTCCACCCCTTCCAATGCCGCCTTGGCCATGTTCAGCCAGGAGTCCGCCTTGCCATCGTCGATGCCGGAAATGAAGAGGGCCTGGCGCGCCCGGGTCATGGCCACGTAGAGCAGGTTCAGACGTTCCTGTTGGGCCTGGGCCCTGTCCCGCTCGAACAGATCGTCCCGGCCGGAGCCGCGCCATTCGGCGCCGCCATGCAGGGAGAAATGCGCTGGCCGGTCGGCCTCCGGGGGCCAGTCCAGGACCACCCCGTAGGCGCCGTCCCGGCCTTCCGACTGGTCCGCCTTGATGAGGAACACCGCCGGCGCCTCCAGGCCCTTGGCGCCGTGGATGGTGGACATGCGCACCGCGTCGCCGCCGCCGCTGGGGGGCTCGTCGGGGCCATCCTGGCCTGCCTTGTCGCGCAGTTGGGCGAGCTCGTCGAGGAAGCGCGGCAGGCTGGGATAGCGTCCGCCGGACAGGGCCAGGGACAAGGCCAGATAGCCGTCGAGATTGGCCAGCACCGTAGCGCGCAGGCGTTGGGGCACTGCGGCGGCATAGCGGGCCCGGAGGTCCGCCTCGTGGAAAATCCGGTCCAGCAGGTCGTGCACCGGTAGGGTGCCGGCCCGCTCGCGCCAGTCCGAGAGCAGCGGGGCGGCGCGCCGGATGGGCGCCGGGGCGTCGGCGTCAGTGGCCCAGGTTTGAACGCGCGCCCACCAGGATCCGGCCCCCGAGGCCAAATGCTGGAGATCGGCGTCGCTGCAGGCGAATACCGGGGATTTGAGGCTGTGGGCCAGGGCCAGGTCGTCCCGGGGCGAGACCAGCGCGGTGAGCAGGGCGGTGAGGTCCGCCGCCTCCAAGGTGTCCAGCAGGCCGCCTCGCCGGTCGGTGAGGAAGGGGATGCCGGCCTGCTTGAAGGCGTCCTCGAAGACATCCAGGTCGCCGCGCTTGGCATAGAGCACCAGGATGTCGCCGAAGCGCAGGGGCCGGCCGCCTTCCTCCTCCACCCGCAGCCGGCCCACCGCCTCCCGGATGCGGCCAGCGACCCAGGCGGCTTCGCCCGCCCGCTTGTGGGGCGGGACGGGAGGCGGCTCGGCCAGGGGGTTGCGGAAGGGAACGGCGGCCACAGCCTCTGTTTCCGCCGGGGCGGCGTGGATTTCACACCAGCCGGGCAGGCCGGTCCGGTGGGCGGCGTGGGGCGAGAACAGGGGATAGTCCGGCCGACCGGAGAACACCCCGTTGACCCAGGCCACCACCCGGGGGGCGCAGCGGCGGGTCTCGTTCTGTGGAAAGCGGCGGGCGGCGAATTCCCGTTCCAGCCAGGCGGCGGCCACCTGGAACAGCCCGGGCTCTGCCCGCCGGAATCGGTAGATGGACTGCTTGGGATCGCCCACCAGGAAGACGGTGGGCCTGGCGCCATCGGCGCCATAGGCGGAAAGCCAGCTTTTCAGGATGCGCCACTGGAGCGGATTGGTGTCCTGGAACTCGTCCAGCAGCACGTGCTTCCAGCGGGCGTCCAGCTTCATCAGCACCGCGGCGGCGGCTTCCTCGTCCTCCAGCAGCCGGGCTGCCTCCACCTCGCCGTCGCCGAAATCCAGGCCGCCCCGTTCCGCCTTCAGACGCTGGTAAACCTCCAGATAGGCTTGGCCGGCGATCAGCCCCAGGCGGTTGAGGCGCAGGGCCCGCTGCTCGGCGAGCCGGTGGGTGGCGGCCTGGACCTGCTCGCCCAGGCGGTGGTGGAGTTCCAGGTAACGGGCCGCGCCATCGGCGCCCAGGCGCCTTACCAGTTCGTTGCCGGGTTTCCGGATCAGGAGGGTGTTCTTCCGGGTCAGGAAGGCGATGCGCAGCGCCTCGAAATCCTCCCCTTCCTCGTGGTTGCCTTGGGAAAGGGAGCGGACCACGCGCTCCAATGCTCCCGCCCGCTCCACATCCCCCTTCAGGCCCGCTGCGCCATTGATTGCCACCAGCGCCGCATATTCCCGGCATTCGGCGAGAAATCCCGGCGCCGCGAACAGGCCGGCAAGCACCGCCTCGTCCTCCCTCACCCCCAGCCGCCGTTCCAGATCGCGACAGGCCATCTCCAGGGGATCGGGGGAGCCCAGGCCCGCCGCCCACCATTCTCCCCGCCGCTCCAGGAAGCCATCCAGCAGCTTGCGCAGGCTGTCCAGGGGCAATTCCCCGGCCAGGGTCGCGAAGGCTAATTCCACCGGCCCGCCCCGATCCCGCGCCAGTTGCTCGGTGAAGGCATGCCAGGCTTCCTGCCGCAGCAGCGCCGCGTCCTCAATCACCTCGCCGGGCAATCGCAGAGACAAGGGTGCCCGGGACAGGAGGTGGAAGAACCAACCGTGGAAGGTGGTGATCATGGGACCGGGCCGGGCGGCCACCACCTCTTCCAGCAGGCGGCGCACCCGGGGCAATGCGGCTCGGGCCTCCGCGACGCCCAGGCCGCGCTGGACGAGAAAATCAATGGCCTCGTCCTCCGGCGCCAAGGCCAGATCGGCCAGCCACTGATCCAGCCGCGCCCGCATCTCCGCCGCCGCCTTGCGCGTGAAGGTGATGGCGAGCAGCTCGGAAGGCTGCGCGCCCGCCAGCAACAGCCGGAGCATGCGGGATACCAGCAGCCATGTCTTGCCGCTGCCGGCGCAGGCTTCGATGACGGCGGAGCGGGTGGGGTCGAGGGCGGAAGGATCGCTATCGGTTGCAGCCATGAGCTGCAATGTAACGGTCCCGGGCCCTCCGGATAAAGCGCAGTACGCGAAGTTCGCCGTGGGGGCCGATCAAGGGGTTTGCGGCCTGGCCGGGAAGTCGGCGAATACGTCCGAAACCCGTGGAGATCGCCACAAATAATAGAGCGCGAGTACATCCACGCCGAGATTGACCACGACGAGACGGGCCGAATCGGACAGCACGTAGGAAGCCAGGATGTCGGGGCCCGCCGAATGGGCGAGGAAGACGAAGTGGGAGAGGATGGAGAGGCTCAACAAACCCTTCCCCCGCCGCCAGACCACACGCCAGATGCTCTCTGCTTTGGGCATGCGCCGAAGCCAAGCCAAGATTACGAGCAACGCGGGCAATCCGAAAAGCAAGGAGATCGGTGTGGTGTAGTGCTGGAGGAAACCGAATGCCGAGCCCAGTCTGGGGCTGGGGTTGTAGGCGAGCAGCACGAAGAGGAAATGACGGGCCGCGTAAAACATCAACAAAACCAGAGCGGGCGAGGGCTTCAGTGCGAAATTCCCATCGAAGTCCTCCGGCGGATAAATGCGTTCCGGGTCCATGCAGGCAATTATCCGCGAATCACCTCTTCTGTGAGGTTGCCGTCGGCTTCCTTCCACTGAATCCAGAATTCGTATTCAACGCCATGGTGACGTTGAGCGACATCCTTGATTTGAGATTCCCACCACTCCCTTGGGCGGATCGTGCAGTGAGCATTCTCCCCCGTGGGGAGACGTTTTTTCGCGGGGTAACAGGCAACACTCGCAAAAACGAATTTTCTTGCGTAGGAAAATATTTCGTCGAGAATCCAGGGAACATCCTCTTCTGGGCAATGTTCCAGTACATCCGTGGAGATGACGCCATCGAAGGCCCCGCTCGGTAATGTGGCGTAGGGCGCGTAAGAGGGGTCGTAACAACGAATTTCCGCAACACCCCAATATTCCTTGATGCTGGGAACCCGGCCTTCAATGCCGGGTATCGCAAGATTTCTTGCCTGATATTGCAAGCCTTTGCCGCTGCCGTAATCGAGAATCTTAGCCGCTTTGGTTGAGTCAATGAGTCGCTTGATTCTTGCTGCTTGAGGCGGAAGAGAAAGCCCGGGAAAGGTTTCCTCTGGTGGAAGATCGAGAAACGCTTCGCCTTCTTCGTGCATTTGGCGATATAGCCGGGTCAACTCGATGTATCTCGGGCTGGGATTGGCCCGGGAATAGGCGGCCGGGCCGGTGTTGACCGCAGATGGCGGGGTCGCCTGAGGCGGTGATGCCGCCAACTCCTTGTTCCTGGCCGCCTTGCGTGCCCGTTTGGCCTGGGCCTCCCGGATATTGGGCTGGTCCTCCATGGGTTTGTGCAGGTAGACCACCAAACCCTCGGTGGCCATATCGATCAGGGGCTTGCTGTAACCCAATTCCATGAGCCGCCATTTGAAGGCATGGCTCAATCGGGCCCTTCTGTAATACCCCAGCTTGTGTTCGGCCCGATAGGCTTGGGCCTCGGCGAAAAGCCCCTCCAGAATCCGCCCCAGCCGGTTGGCGGATACCTTGGGCGCATCCGGCTTGTCCAGGCTTGGTGGGTAACGCTCGGAAAACTTGCGTGCCAGCGCATCACCGAAATCGATGGCTGGACGGGAGGAAAATCGACCGAACATGGATGGACCGGAAAGGTGACGAAATTTGTCGCCTGCCTGACGAATTGCGTCAGGCAGGTGGGGCTGGCTTGACGTGGTTAAATGTTGCCTGCGGCGCAGGTGCCCGGGGCGTACTGGGTAGGCGTCATGTTGCATGCCCATGCCGCGACGTTTCCGTTGACGAAGCTGGGCGCCATCGTCACCCGGATGCTCGCGCCGAGGGCAGCAGACTTACCGGCGATGATGATCTTGCCGTTGGAGACGACTGAACCCGAATTGACATATTGGCTGGAGCCCACCTGCATTCCCAGGCCGGCGGACGCGATGCCGCCTTGGGATTGAGCAGCTTCCGCGACGGAGGTGCGCAGGGAGGAGGCGGAGAGCAGCAGCTCCGAAGCCCGGGCCTTGATCCGATAGTCGGTGTAGGCGGGCACCGCGATGGCGGCGAGGATGCCGATGATGGCCACGACGATCAGGAGTTCGATCAACGTGAAGCCTTGTTGCAGGGATTTTTTCATGGGGTTCTCCAATGTAGTGTTGAAAAAGGTTGAATGACATTGCTCACGAGAGTCCCGGGGGACAGGCAAGCTCGCAGCAGGATTCATGCCCGCTCATTGGCCTGGGTATCCGGGACCGGGCCGTAGCGCTCGCCCAGAGCGGAGGCAACGGCTTCGAGCACCCCATCCCAATTGCCGGATTCTTGCTGGCGGAACATGCGCGTGGTGGGATACCAGCGCATATGGGGCGAATCGATCCCGTACCGCCACTCGGGAATGAAGGGGGTCATGACCCAGCATTCCCGGCCCAGGGCGCCTGTGTAATGCACCGTGGTGTTGCATACCGTAATGACCAGATCCAGGGCTGAGATCAGCGCGGCGAATTCGTCGAGATCCTCTATGGCTTCGGGATAATTCAGAATCGACAGGCCGGATGTGGTGGAAAAGTCATGGAGCTCGGACGCGATATCGCCATATTGCAGATTGACAAACTGAACACTGCGGTTCCAAAGCAATGGCACGAGCCGCGTCAACTCCAGGCTGCGCACGCTTTGCCGGGTTTTTTGCAATCCACCGCGCCAGGATATGCCCACTTTGGGGCGCGGATTTTCCTGATCCAGGCGCGCTTTCCAATAGCCCACCCGCGATATGTCCGCTTTCAGATATCCAGTGGCCTTGGGGAAATCCTCGATGCGGGTGCGGAAATGCCTGGGCAGGTCCGCGATATGGACGTAGCAGTCCGGGACATGATCCTGCTTGAACCAGTCGAAGTCTTTTTTCTGGCTGCTGGAGATGACGTGAATTTGTGGAAAAGAGCGTTCCAGCGTGACTGCCACCCGTGCATTGGCTTCGAGGAGCACATTCCCCGGATGTAGTCGCAACATATCCGGCAGGCAGGAAGCGAACATGATCTGATCCCCCAGGCCCTGCTCGGCGAGTATCAATATTGTCTTGCCCTCCAGGGCTTCGCCCTGCCACATGGGAAATGGGAGGATGCGCTGGTCGTTGGATTCCATCAGGAATCTGTAGCGGTATCCGTCCCAGCCTTTTTGATATCGTTCGTTCATGAGATGCAATAGCCCAATGAAACAACGAAGACCAATATTGGAGGGATCGTGCTCCTGGATCGTATCCAGCAGCTTGAATGCTTCTTCGAAGTGTCCCAGATACGCGTGGCTGACAGAACGGCTGGTCAGAAGGATGGGCGCCAAATGCGGCGCCATGGATTCAAGCCGGTCGCAGGTGGCGAGGCATTCCGCGTACTGGCAGGCGTTTGCCTGCGCCGCTGCCAGATGCAACAGGGTATTTGGACTTTCCTCGACTCCCGCCGCATGAACCATATGGATCAAGGCGTCATTGACTTTCCCCATGTCGCGTAAGACATGGCTGTAGCCAATCAGGCTATCCAAATGATTCGGGTCGATTTCGATCGCTTTGGCATATAGGGCGCTGGCACGGTCGTTTTGGCCGATTTTGTGGGCCGTCTGCGCCGTCAAGCAAAGTAGCGGCACCGAGCTCGGATGATGGGCCAGGGCGATATGCAGGATGTCGCGGGCATCCTCCAGATTGAGCGCCCGCAGATGGCTGCGAACCAGCCTTTGAATGTTCTCCAGGTCTTCTGGAAATCGTTCGAAATGCGCTTCCATTTCTCCCAGATCTGCTTCGGTATGAATCGATGCGCCATCTGGGGCTGTGTCCATCATTTCTATGCGAGATTGCGGCGTTCCGGATTCCGGGTCGAAATCGATGACGTGGGAGTCCACCCCGAAAAGCGTGCGCATGTTTTCCCGTGCCGGACCGTAGCTTGGATTCAGGGATAGCGCGCGCTGAAAATAATACAGCGCGTCCCGAGCTTCGCCCGTGGCATGGAGCGAAATGCCCAGGTTATTCAGCGTAGGGACATTTTCCGGATCGATGAGCGCGGCTTGTCGCAGCGCGTCGCGGGCATTCGAAAAATCCCGCACGGCGATGTAGCAAAGGCCCAGTTGGCTCAATATGAGCACGTCGTCGGGCTTGATGTTCCTGGAATACTGTGCATGGGCCAGCGCGTCTTCGATCTGCCCCTTGTCGTAACAGAGCAGGGACAGGCCGTAATGACCTTCGGCCAGGCTGGGTTGCAGCTGCAGCGCTTTTCTGAAGCATTCCTCGGCTTTGTTTTTTTCTGAGGCGTGGTAGTGGATTTCCCCCAGTAGCGCGAGCCGCTCTGGGTCGTTTTCGAGTGGATCCGGGTCTTGCAAAATCAACTTTTCCGCGTCCGCATACCGCTTTTCCTTGATCAGCGAGCGAACGCGTCGGGATAGGGGGTCGCTATCCCCAGTATTGGATTTCGAGTAAGAAAGAAGGGATTTTATCGTGTTCCACAGCATGCTTATCGGCAATAAAATGATTTGCTCATTGGGAAACGGACATGAAAATGTCGGGTCAGTTGCCTCGATTCTGTCCGGTGGGCACTCCCGCCTTGTCCAGTAAGGCTTTTACGTATTTTCCCGGAATTGCGTAGCTGATTCCACTCGGGTCCCTCAACACACTTTCCTTGGACCCTTTTACAAACACCGAGTTGATCACTCCGATCACTTCACCGGTTTCCCCATCATACAAAGGACTGCCGCTGTTGCCTGGATAGGCGGTCGCATCCAGCTGAAACATCAAGAACGGGTCATCCGCCTGTTTGATGAGTCGGGATGAAAGACTTTGCGTGCCTGGCGTCGGACTGTAAATGGGCGCGATGGCGGCCAGCCCTGCCCGGTGGGTGGCTGGGTGCAGGCCCAGCACGGCGCCGATGGGATAGCCGGTGAAGTAGTAGAGCTGCCCCTCCCGGGCCCGGTTGGAGTCGCCGATTTTTAATGCCGGAAGCGGGTCGCCCTCGATCTTCAGGAGCATCAGGTCGTGCTCCGGGTCGGTGGCGACTTTCTCCGCTTTGCGGACGATGAGGCCGGATGGGCCCCGAAGGAATACGGCGATGGACTCTCCCTTCTCCTCCTCCATGATCAGAGGGGGGACATGGGCGTTGGTGATCACGTGGCGCCCATCCGCCACCACGAATCCGGTGCCGGCGAGCTTGATGCGGGGGTTGCGCAGGGGATGCAGGGTGCCCACGCCCGCGATGGATTGCTTGATGCGGGGCAGCAAATCGACGATGTCGGCGCCGCAGGGGAGCCCGGCCAGGCTTAATGAAATGGAAAGAGCGGCCGTTATAAGCCCGGTGGAAAGCCTTGAATTCATGATCGATCTCCGTGTGTTCACATCATGCCATGGGCTTTCCCCGTAGAATGTCACCGCTTTTTTCCTAGGGAGTCGTCATGACCATCGTTGCTGTTGTGGGTCTGGGCTATGTGGGCCTGCCCCTGGCCGTTGAATTCGGCAAGAAGTTTGAAACCATTGGCTACGACCTGTCGGAAGCCAAGATTGCCAACTACAAGAACTACTGTGACCCCACTGGCGAGGTCAGCACGGAGGACTTGAAGGCGGCGACCCGGCTGACGGTCAGCACCGACCCCTCCAGCATCGGCAAGGCCGACGTCATTATCGTAGCCGTGCCCACGCCCGTGGACGAAGCCCACATTCCCGACTTCTCGCCCCTGGTGGGTTCCTCCACCACGGTGGGCAAGCACATGAAGAAAGGGGCCATCGTCTGCTACGAATCCACGGTATATCCCGGCGCCACCGAGGAGGTGTGCATTCCCCTGCTGGAGCAGCACTCGGGCATGAAGTGGAAGGAGGATTTCCACGTGGGCTATTCCCCGGAACGGGTGAACCCGGGGGACAAGGAGCGCACCATCACCAAGATCGTGAAGGTGGTTTCCGGCGACGACGCGGCCACCCTCAAGGTGCTGGGCGATTTGTACGAATCGGTCATCACCGCCGGCGTGCACCGGGCCAGTTCCATCAAGGTGGCGGAAGCCGCCAAGGTCATCGAGAACACCCAGCGGGACCTGAACATCGCCCTCATGAACGAGCTGGCCCTGATCTTCGACCGCATCGGCATCGACACCCTGGAAGTGCTCCAGGCTGCCGGCACCAAATGGAACTTCCTGCCCTTCCGGCCCGGTCTGGTGGGTGGCCACTGCATCGGCGTGGACCCCTACTACCTGACCCACAAGGCAGAAATGCTGGGCTACCACCCCCAGGTCATCCTGGCGGGGCGCCGCATCAACGACGGCATGGCGGCCTGGGTTGCCCAGCAGACGGTGAAGAACATGATCAAGAGCGGCAGCCAGGTGAAGGGCGCCAAGGTCATCGTCCTGGGCCTCACCTTCAAGGAGGACTGCCCTGACCTGCGCAACTCCAAGGTGGCGGACCTGGTGAAGGAACTGCAATCCTTCGGCTGCGATGTGTCGGTCCACGACCCCATTGCGGAGAACCACGAGGCCGAGCACGAGTACGGCATCAGCCTGACGGCCTGGGACGATCTGCCCGGCCAGGCCGACGCCATCGTTGCCGCCGTCTCCCACAGGCAGTACAAGGCCATGCCCCTCTCCGACATCCTGGGCAAGCTCAAGCAGGGTGGGGTCTTCACCGACGTGAAGTCCGCCTATGATCCGGCCGCCATTCGCGCTTCCGGCGCGACGCTTTGGCGGATGTGACCTCCCCGCCGTCCCAGCCACGTAGGGGCGGCGGCATTCCCGATTTTCCCATGCCTGCATATTCCGATCTCCTGGCGCGTTTGCCGTCCACGCCCAAGACCTGGCTCATCACCGGTGTAGCCGGCTTCATCGGCTGCAATCTGCTGGAAAAACTGTTGTCCCTGGATCAGGCGGTCGTCGGCCTGGACAACTTCGCCACCGGCCACCAGCGCAATCTGGACCAGATCCGGGTGGCGTTGACGCCAGCCCAATGGGCCCGCTTCAAGTTCATCGAAGGCGACATCCGCAGGCTGGAAGACTGCCGGGCGGCCTGCGCCGGGGTGGACTATGTGCTGCACCAGGCGGCCCTGGGCTCCGTGCCCCGTTCCCTGGAAGACCCCATCACCACCAACCAGGCCAACATCGATGGCTTCCTCAACATGCTGGTGGCGGCCCGGGATGCGAAGGTGACGCGCTTCGTCTATGCCGCCTCCAGTTCCACCTACGGTGACCACCCCGGCTTGCCCAAAGTGGAGGACCGCATCGGCAAGCCCCTGTCGCCCTATGCCGTGACCAAGCTGGTGAACGAGCAGTACGCCGACGTGTTCGCCCGGGCCTACGGCTTCAAGACCATCGGCCTGCGCTACTTCAACATCTTCGGCGCCCACCAGGACCCCAACGGGGCCTACGCCGCCGTGGTGCCCAAGTGGACCTCGGCCATGATCCACAACGAGCCGGTCTACATCAACGGCGACGGCGAGACCAGCCGGGACTTCTGCTACATCGCCAACACCGTTCAGGCCAACCTGCTGGCTGCGACCGCGGAGCACCCGGACGCAGCGAACCAGGTCTACAACGTGGCGGTGGGCGACCGCACCACCCTCAACGAACTGTTCGAGGCCATCCGCTCCATCCTGGAGCCCCGCTTCCCTCACCTGGCCGGTTTCAAGCCCATTTACCGGGATTTCCGCGCCGGCGACGTGCGTCATTCCCTGGCCGACATCTCCAAGGCCCGGGCCCTTCTTGGCTACGAGCCCAGCCACCGCATCCGCGAGGGCCTGGTGGAGGCCATGGACTGGTACGTCAACGATCTTTCCCGGTGACCTGGGGAGGTCGGTCAGCCTGCCTGTTCCTCGCCCTGGCGGCGTTGCTGGCTTGCCGGCCCGCCGCCGCCGACTTGCCGCCGGCCGTCGCCCAGGCCCTCAAGCAGGCGGGCATTCCCGACACCCACGTGGGCATCGTGGTGGCCGACGTGGATAACCCGGCGCCCCTGCTGGCCCATGGCGAGAAACGTTCCCTCAACCCCGCCTCGGTGATGAAGCTGGTCACCACCCTGGCTGCCCTGGATGTCCTGGGCCCCGCCCAGGTGTTCAAGACCCGGGTCTGGGTCGAAGGAGAAATCCGCGACGGCGTGTTGCAGGGCAACCTGGTCCTGCAAGGCGGTGGCGACCCGGGCCTGACCCTGGAGCGTTTCTGGCTGCTGCTCCGGGAGATCCGCGCCCGCGGCCTGCGCGAGATCCGGGGTGACGTGCTGTTGGACAACACCTTATACGAGCTGGAGCCCATCGACCCCGCCGCCTTCGACCAATCGCCCCTGAGACCCTACAACGCGCCCCCGGCCGCGTTGCTGGCCAATTTCAATACCCTGAGCCTGCGTCTGGGCGTGAACGGCAAACAGGTTGCCGCCCGGCTGGATGCGGAAGAGGCCATCGCCCTGGAAAACCGTCTGGAGTGGGCCGAGGGTCCCTGCAACAACTGGCGGGATCAACTCGAGATCAACGTCCAGGATGGCCGGCTGAGTCTGTCCGGCCGTTATCCCGGTGCCTGCGGCGAGCAGAGCCATCCTCTCAATCTGCTGCCGCCGGACGCCACAGTGGCGGTGCTGTTCCGCGAGCTCTGGAAGAATCTCGGGGGCATTCACCAAGGCCGCATCCGCCCCTGCGTCCCGGATGCCAGCGCCCGCCTGCTGATGGAATTCGACTCGCCCCCCCTGTCCGGCCTGGTCCGGGACGTGAACAAGCACAGCAACAACGTCATGGCCAAGATGCTCTTCCTCAACCTGGGCGCCGCCCGTTTCGGCGCCCCGGCCACCTGGGACAAGGGCGCCAGGGCGGTGCGCGAGTGGCTTACGGAGAAGGGCTTGTGGTCGGAAGAGATCGTGCTGGAGAACGGTTCCGGCCTGTCCCGCATCGAGCGCATCTCCGCCGCGACCCTGGCCCGCCTGCTGGCCTATGGGGCCAGCAGGCCGGCCTACTACGAGTACGCCGCAAGCCTGCCCGCCCTGGGCCTGGAGGGAACCCAGAAGGGGCGTCTCATCGGCGCGCCCCAGGCGGGCCGCGCCTGGCTCAAGACCGGAAGCCTCAACGGCGCCCGCAACATCGCGGGTTACGTGCTGGGCGCCGACGGGCGGCGACGCATCCTGGTGATGCTCGTCAACCATGGCAATGCCGTCGCCGCCGGCAAGGCCCAGGATGCCCTGGTGGAGTGGGCCATCCATGCCCCGGCCCAGCAAGCCCCCGCAGGGAAAGTGGAAATTAAGCATTAACTTATACACATCCCGGTGCTTGACAGAGGCGATGAACATGGCTAATCAGCCTCTCCATCCGCAAAGGTCTTATCTGATTGATTTTATTGGAATATTCGCCTGCCCATTTTTTGGGCCAGGGCGATAAACTGCGGCCCCATAAGGCTTTTTGGCGGTTTGATGACACCTTGTCCACACAGTTATCCACAGCTTTGGTGGACAAGCCGAAAACCTGCTTGCCCGCCATTTGCTTCGTACACTCTTCTCTCAAAGCACTTTAAGTTCCGCCGCCAACCGCCACCGTGACCCAGGCCGCTTCTCCCGCACCCCCCCCCCCCTCACCTACCAACCCCCGACCCCACCCTCCCGCACCCCACCCCCTACTCCTGCTTCGTCCTGTGTTCCAACAACACAAAAAAACACAACAAACAACCCGTGCTCCAAAAGATATGAAACATAACTTGTGGATACGTTAACATGTA
>CAZYEY010000216.1:0-7430 GCA_964646585.1 uncultured Thiobacillus sp.
CCAGGCCGTGCGCGCTGGCGGCCGGGCTCGCCACGATCGAACGCGCCCACTTGGGCGACGGAGCATCTCGGCTTCCAGTCCGGGGTCGCCGGCGCGGGGCGCCGCGCCGGGCTTGCCCCTGCCCGGGTCGCCGCCACCCACGGTCGCCTCGAAGACCTCGTACATGCCCCGGGGGCTGATGTAGATGTCGGTGCGGCCGTCGGCCCCCACCCCCAGGCGGGTGCGGAACTTGCCCCGCTCGGCAGTGGAATCGAGTCCGTCGATGACCTTGCCCAGCAGGCTGCGCAGGCCGTCCTGGGGAATCTTGGCCCGGTTCTCGGCCCAATCGGTCTCCATGACGCCGGCGTCCGGCTGTTCCAGGCTGATGATGAAACCCATCTCCTGCCAGAACTCTTTGACCACGGGCCACACGTCCCGGGCCGGGATCTGCACCGCCAGCCAGCGCTGGGTGCCGGCCCGCTCGATGCTGACCTTGTCCACCTTGGGCAACAGGGTCTGGGCAGCGCCGGACTGGGGCCTGCCTGCCCGCTCCTTGTCGTAGGCGGAGAAGGTTGCACTGCCTTTGGGATTGATGTCGGGCACCGCGAAGCGGTTGTCGCCGGAGGGCAGGATGAGGTCCGGCGGCACCTCCAGGGTGGGCAGGGAGCCGGCGGACTTGTAATCGATCTTCTTGCTTTCCACGAAGGAACAGCCGGAAGCGACCAGAGCCAGGACGGCGAGCGCGGCGACGTTGCGCATGGGGATGGGCCTCATGGGTGGACTCACAGGGCGCCCGCTTCCTTCATCACGGCCCGCAGGGTTTCGTGATGGGCGGCGGACAGGGGAACGAGGGGCAGACGGATGCCGGACTGGATACGGCCCAACTCGGCCATGCACCACTTCACGGGGATGGGGTTGGCCTCGACGAAGAGCTTCTGGTGCAGCCCCAGCAGGCGGAAGTTGATCTCCCGGGCCCGGTCCAGATCGCCCGCCAGGGCGGCCACGCACATCTCGTGCATGAGCTTGGGCGCCACGTTGGCGGTAACGGAGATGACACCCTTGCCGCCCAGCAGCATGAGCACCATGCCGCTGGCGTCGTCGCCACTGTAGACGGCGAAATGGGCGGGGGCGCGCTTGATCAGATCGGAGCCCCGCTCGATGTTGCCGGTGGCGTCCTTGATGCCGACAATGCCGGGCACCTGGGCCAGGCGCAGAGCGGTGTCATTGGCGATGTCGGAGGCAGTGCGCCCCGGCACGTTGTAGAGCACCATGGGCAGATCCACCGCCTCGGCGATGGCCTTGAAATGGCGATACAGGCCCTCCTGGGTGGGCTTGTTGTAGTAGGGCGCCACGGACAGGCCGGCGGCGGCGCCGGATTTCTTCGCGCACTCGGAGAGTTCGATGGCCTCGGCGGTGGAATTGGCGCCGGTGCCTGCGATGACGGGCACCCGGCCGGCCGCCTGCTCCACCGCTGTCCTGATGAGCGCGCAGTGCTCCTCGAAGTTGACGGTGGGGGATTCCCCGGTGGTGCCGACGATGACCAGGCCATCCGTACCCTGTTCGATATGCCAGTCGATGAGCGCCCGGAAGGCGGGCAGGTCGAGGCCGCCGTCTGGCAGCATGGGGGTGACGAGTGCGACGAGACTGCCGGTGATCATGGCTTGGGACTGATGGGAAAAATGGGGATTTTACCCGAAAGTGCCCTGGGCAAAGCCGAAGGGCTCATGGCTTGCGCGCGCAAAGCCTTTGCATGCGGCGACGTTGTGCCGGCTCTTCCACGTCCTCGAAGGCGAGGACCGCCAGGCGGCCGTGAACCGCTTCCAGAAGCTCCCCGGGCAGCAGCAGGTGAGCTGGGTTGCGCGGCCGGCCATAGCGCTCCTGGCCCAGGGCGAAGGTCTCGTAGAGGAGAAGGCCGCCCGTCTCCAGGCTATCGAGGAGGACCGGCAGGAGAGGCCGATGCAGGTAGTTGGTGACCACCACAGCGGCAAAACGGCGGCCAGGCAATGGCCAAGGCGCGCCCTCCAGATCGGCCTGGAGCCACTGGATGCCCGGCGTGGCCCGCGCGGGCTCCGAGGGGGCAAGATCGATGTCCACCGCCAGGACGGGATGCCCCAGGCCGGCCAGGTAGACGGCGTGGCGGCCACCGCCGCAAGCCAGATCCAGCACCGGCTGGCCTGCGGGAATCTCCCTGGCCCAACGGACCACCCAAGGGGAAGGTGCCGACAAGAGGGTGATCACCGCCCCGCCACCCCGCCCATGGCCGCAGCTCCAGCCTGCAAGGCCTTGAGCCAGAGCTGGTCCAGGGTGGCCGGCAGGTAAGCCAAAGTGAAATAAAGCACCAGAAAACCCGCGCCCAGGGTGAGGGGGAAGCCCACGGCAAAGATGTTCAACTGGGGCGCGGCCCGGGTCATCATGCCGATGGCCAGGTTGGTGGCGAGCAGGGCGGCGGTGACCGGAAGGGCGATGTGAAGGCCAGTGACGAACAAGGCGCCCCCCCAATTCGCCACGGCGGCGAAGCCGGCGCCTCCCAGGCTGGCGCCGACGGGAATGTCGGCGAAGCTTTGGGCCAGGGCGCCGATGACCAGATGGTGACCGTTGAAGGCGAACAGGATCAGCACCGTGGTGAGCACCATGAACTGGGCCACCACCGGGGTCTGGGCGCCGTTGACCGGGTCGAACAGGGTGGCGAAGGACAGACCCATCTGCAGGCCCATGAACTGGCCGGCGAACTCCACGGCGGCGAAGACGATGCGCAGGGTGAACCCCAGGGCGGCGCCAATGGCGATCTGTTGCAGCAGGATCAACAGGCCCTCCCCGGAAGCCAGAGGTACCGGGTCCACCGGCGGCAGGATGGGTGCGATGGCCACGGTGAGCACCACCCCCAGGGCAACGCGCACGCTCACAGGCGCCGAGCGGTTGCCCAGCAGGGGATCGAAGGACAGCCAGGCGAGGATGCGAACCAGAGGAAACAGGAACAGGGCGATGAGCCCGTCCAGTTGGGTCGAGGCGATGGTCAGCATCAGCCCACCAGGGTGGGAATGCTTTCGATGAGCCGGACCACGTAATCCACCAGCAATTGCAGGGTCCAGGGCCCGGTGATGACCAGCACCACGAACATGATGATGAGCTTGGGAATGAAGGACAGCGTCATCTCGTTGATCTGGGTCGCGGCCTGGAAGATGGACACCAAAAGGCCCATGGCCAAAGAGGCGAGCAGCAGCGGCCCGGCCGCCAGCATGGCCACCTCCAGGGCCTGGCGGACGATGGCGACGACGGTATCGGGGGTCATATCTGGAAGGTCCGCACCAGGGAGGCGATGAGCAGGGTCCAGCCGTCGGCGAGCACGAACAGCATGATCTTGAAGGGCAGGGACACCAGCACCGGCGACAGCATCATCATGCCCATGGACATGAGCACGCTGGCCACCACCATGTCGATGATGAGGAAGGGGATGAAGACGATGAAACCGATCTGGAATGCGGTCTTCAGCTCGCTGATGATGTAGGCCGGCACCACCACCTTGAGGGGCGCCTCCTCGGGGGTATTGAGGGGGGGCACCCTGGCCAGGCCCACGAACAGGGCCAGATCCTCCTGCCGGGTCTGTTTCAGCATGAAGGCCTTGAGGGGCAGGGCGCCCCGGTCGGCCGCCTCCACCAGACTGATCTGGTTGTCGGAATAGGGTTTCCAGGCAGTCTCGTGGATCTTGTCGAACACCGGGGCCATGACGAAGAAGGTGAGGAACAGGGAGAGACCGACGATGACCTGGTTGGGTGGCGCGTTCATGGTGCCCATGGCCTGGCGCAGCAGGGACAGCACGATGACGATGCGGGTGAAGGCGGTCATCATGAGTAAGGCTGCCGGCAGGAAGGTCAGCGCCGTCAGCAGCAGCAAGGCTTCGATGCTGAAGGTGTAGTTGGTGCTGCCCCCCGGACCCGGCGTGCTGGAGAAGGCGGGAATGCCGGCCGCAGCCCAGGCCAGGACCGGGACGAACAGAACCACGAGGAGCAGGAGGCGGCGCATGGCCCGGGATTCTAACCTCGAATCCACCCCGGAATTCCGGCCCTCAGCCAGGTCGCTTGGGCAGCAGATCCTTCAGCTTGTCGGCAAAGCCCGGCAGGGGGTCCGGGGGGGACGGCACGTAGCTGGCCGGGCGTGGCAGTGTGTGGAGGGTATTGACCTGGCCGCCCCCCACGCCCAGCAGCAGCCAGGTGTCGCCCACCTCCACCACCACCAGGCGCTCCCGGGGGCCGACCATGACACCGCCGATAACTTTTATCACGCCCTGGGCGCCGCTCTGGCCCGGGGAAAAGCGGCGCAAGAACCAAAAGAACACCGCCAGGGCCCCCAGCACGATGACCAGTCCGAACAAGCCTTGCAACAGGGCACCGCCGCCGGACACGGCGGGTGGCTCGGCAGCCGCCAGCGCGGGAGGAAGGGCGACAGGCAAAAGGGAGAGCAACAGGCCGACGCCCACGCGACGGGTCGGGGTCATCGGTTGATGCGACGCAATCGCTCGGCGGGACTGATGATGTCGGTGAGACGGATGCCGAACTTGTCGTTGACCACCACCACCTCGCCCTGGGCGATGAGGCAGCCGTTCACCAGCACGTCCATGGGCTGGCCGGCAAGGCCGTCCAGCTCCACCACAGAGCCCTGGGCCAGTTGCAATAGGTTGCGGATGGCGATCTTGGTGCGGCCCAGTTCGACGGTGAGCTGGACCGGGATGTCCAGAATCAGATCCAGGTTGTTGTCGGCTGGCTGGCCCACGTCGCGACCCAGGTTGGGAAAGATGTTGGCCTTCTGTGGCGCGGGTACGGCGCTCGCGGACGCGGACGCGGCCTTGTCGGCAGCTTCCTGCTCGGCCAGGGCTGCGGCCCAATCGTCGGCGCCCGCCTCGGCAGCATCCGTGGCGGCTTCCTGCTCGGCCAAGGCTGCGGCCCAGTCGTCCGCGGAGATGTCGTCCTGCTCGTGTGCTTCTTCGCTCATAGCCTGCCCCCGATATGGGAAAGCCGCTCCTGGCCCTGCAACACCTGGTCCACCTTCAACGCCAGTTGGCCGCTTTTCTGGCCATAATGACATTTGAACAGCGGCACGCCGTCCACTTGGGCGATGACCGCGTCGGGCAGATCCAGGGAGATGACGTCACCAGCCTTGAGATCGACGATCTGGCGCAGGGTTACCGAGGTCTGGCCCAGGTTGGCCACCAGTTCCACCTCGGCATCCTGGACCTGGAGCTTCATCTGGGAGATCCAGCGCTCGTCGGCCTCCGCCCGATCCGCCTGCATGGTACTGGTGAGCTGGTCCCGAATCGGTTCGATCATGCTGTAGGGCACGCAGACATGAAAGTCGCCGCCGCCGGAGCCCAGTTCGATGTTGAAGGTGCTCACCACCACCACCTCCGTGGGGGTGGCGATGTTGGCGAACTGGGTGTTCATTTCCGAGCGGATGAATTCGAAGCGCAGGGGATAGATAGTCTCCCAGGCCTTGCGCATTTCCTCGAAAATGACTTCCAGCAACCGCTTGATGATGCGCTGCTCAGTGGGGGTGAAGTCCCGGCCCTCCACCCGCATGTGGTAGCGGCCGTCGCCACCAAACAGGTTGTCCACCACCAGGAAGACGAAATTGGGATCCAGCACGAACAGGGCGGTGCCACGCAAAGGATGCATGTGCACCATGTTCAGATTGGTGGGCACCACCAGATTGCGCACGAATTCGCTGTACTTGATGACGGTTACCGGCCCCACGGAAATCTCCGCCGTGCGGCGGATGAGGTTGAACAGGCCGATGCGGAAATTGCGGGCGAAGCGTTCGTTGATGATCTCCAGGGTGGGCATGCGCCCGCGGACGATGCGCTCCTGGCGGCCGATGTCGTAGGTGCGAACCCCAGAGCCCGCCTCCTCGGCATCCGTCTCCTCGGGCTCGCCGGTCACGCCACGAAGTAAGGCATCAACCTCTTCTTGGGAAAGGATGTCGTCCGCCACGAGTGTTCCGCCGGCTCCTCGTTACTGCTGGATGATGAAAGCTGCGAAAAGAACCTTCTTCACGCCCTTTTCCTTGCCCTTTATACCCAGCACCTCATTGATCTGCTTGAGAATTTCCTCAGTCAGCTTGTCCTTGCCTTCCTGAGTGGACAATTCTTCCGCCGTCTTGCTGGACAGCAGGCGGATCATGGCGTCCCTCACCTCGGGCAGCCGGACCTTGATCTTTTCCTGGACCTTGGCGTCTTCGAGCTGGAGTTGGATGTCGGTCTGCAACATGCCCCCATCTTGGGCCAGATTGACGGTGAAGGTTTCCAACCGCTCATAGATGGGCGCCGCGTGCTCCTCCTCGGCATGCTCTTCCTGCTTGGCGCCTTCCTCGGCATTGGGCTTGGAGAGTAGCAACCACGCCGCCACGCCACCACCGATGAGCACAACCGCAACCACCGCGCTGATGATGATCAGCAACTTTCCCTTGCCCTTCTTGGGCGCCGCACCTCCTGCTGCCGCTTCCTCTTTAGCCATGCCGTCCTCTGAACGAATTTCTTCGGAAAATCACGTGAAAACAGAATCTTTTCCGAACAAGCTTAAGTTCTTTATTACGTCATGACAAGCCAGTAGGCAAGCCCTGACGCGGAATTTCACGGAAGCAAGAAGGGGATCGGGGAATATCTAGGCGTACAAGTCCACCAAACCGAGCCCGGTCCCTCTCGCCGTCATAGCGCCACGAACCACTTGGAGAGGATCCTCCCCTAGGGATCCTCCACCCCCGGCGCCCGGCTCGGGGCCACGGTGTCCTTGAGAGAAGGCCTGGTCACGCACCTGAGCCTCGCCCAGAGTGAGGCCCGCCTGGGCCATGAGTTCCCGCAACCTGGGCAAGGCGGATTCGATGGCTTCCCGGGCCATCGGGCTGGCAGCGAAGAACTGGGCGCCCGCCTCCCCGCCGGACAAGGTCAGGCGGACCTCCACGGAGCCCAGTTGGGTGGGGTTCAGACTGAGTTCCGCCACCTGGCCATTGCGGCTCGCCAGCCAGACCACCTTGTCCCCCAGTTCCTGGGCGAAGGCGGCGCTGCGGACGGGTGCCTCCACGGAAGCATTCAGACGGGCATCCACCTGGCGCAGGATGTGATCGAAGCCGCGAGGCGGCATGGCATCGGCGGCGTCGGTCTTGGCGGGTGGGGGGGATGGCGCCGCCAGGACCTCCCCAGCTGAGCTGGTGACGGTGGCCACGTCCCCCGTGGGGGGCGGCGCCCCCTGGGGAAGCCCGGACAAGCCAGGGGCGTTCTTGCCGTGCCCGTCGGCAAGAATTGCCGGGGAATCCGCCTGCTGCCGCCCCATCAGCGGCGACCGGACAGCGCTTGCCGGATCCCGGCGCGGGGGGGGGGGGGGCACCAACCTGGGCCTCGCCCTGGGCCGTCAGGCCCCCGCCAACGCCGTCCGGCCTGCTCCTCTTCCCCATCTACGCTGCCGGCC
>CAZYEY010000217.1:0-15454 GCA_964646585.1 uncultured Thiobacillus sp.
CGCCGGCACGCCGCCCAGGGCCACCAGGGGGAAGGACATGGGCATGGGGTGGTCGTGGTAGGTGTCGATGACGGCATTGGGGGTGAGCCTGGCGGGCGGGGTGATGCGGATGAAGTCGGCGCCCTCCGCCACCTCGGCACCCAGTTTGCGCAGCTCCGTGGCCATGGCGGCGATGCGGTCGGTCTCCTGGACCCGCCAGCTGGCGATGTTGGACAAGGTGGTGGTGCCGTCGGCGAACAGGGCCAGCACCGCCAGGGTCATGGCAGCGTCCGGAATGTGGTTGCAGTCCAGCTCCAGGGCATGGAGCTTGTCTGCGCAGCCCAGGCGGCATTCGATCCAGTCAGGGCCGAAGCCCACCTCGGCGCCCATCTTCGCCAGGGCTTCGGCGAAGCGCACGTCGCCCTGGATGCTGTTGCGCCCCACGCCCTGGACCCGCACGGGTCCGTGGCCGATGGCCCCGGCGGCCAGGAAGTAGGAAGCGGAGGAGGCGTCGCCTTCCACCAGGATCTCGCCGGGGCTGGCATAGGTGGCGGCGGGTACGGTGAAGCGTGCCCAGCCTTCCCTGACCACCTCGACGCCATAGCGCCGCATCAGGTTCAGGGTGATTTCCACATAGGGCTTGGAGATGAGTTCGCCCACCACCCGGATGCTCACCGCCCGGCCAAGCAGCGGCGCCGACAGCAAGAGACCGGTGAGAAACTGGCTGGAGACGCTGCCCTTCACCGCGATCTCCGCGCCGTTGGGCTCGGGGGGCAGGATGTGCAGGGGCGGGAAGCCGTCATTCTCCGTGTAGTCGATCTGGGCGCCGGCTTGGCGCAGGGCGTCCACCAGATCGCCGATGGGCCGCTCGTGCATGCGCGGCACGCCAGACAGGGTGTAGTCGCCGTGGGCGAAGGCGCAGGCGGCGGTGAGGCTGCGGAAGGCGGTGCCGGCATTGCCCAGGAACAGGTTGGCGTACTTCACCGGGAAAGGGCCGCCCACGCCCTCGACCCGATAGTCATCCGTCCCATCCATGCGCTGCCAGCTCACGCCCAGGCGATGCAGGGCATCCAGCATGACGCGGGTGTCATCGGAATCCAGCAGGCCCTTGGCCAGAGTGGTGCCGGACGCCAGGGCGGACAGCAGGAGAATGCGGTTGGAGATGCTTTTGGAGCCGGGCAGGCGCACCGTGCCCCGGGCGCCGGACAGGGCCGGCAGATCCAGATGTTCCATCAATGGGGTCTCCCTTTGATCCAGTGAAGCCGCGCCTGCCGCGCCCGGCTGAACAATTTTTCCAGAGCGGCGCTGTCCCTTGCCGCCAGCAAGCCGCGGATATGGGAAAGCTTGGCGATGAACGCATCCATCTCGGCCAATAAGGACTGCTGGTTGGCCAGGCAGATGTCCCGCCACATCTCCGGATGGCTGCCGGCGATGCGGGTGAAGTCGCGAAAGCCGCTGCCCGCGTGGCGGAAATAGGTTTCCGCGTCGGGACGGCCGGCCAGTTCCTCCATGAGGGCGAAGGCCACCATGTGGGGCAGATGGCTCACCGCTGCGAATACCTGGTCATGGCGCTCGGGCGCCATGCAGGTGACCACGGCGCCACAGGCCCTCCACAGGGCTTGCACCAACTCCACCGATTCCGGCGCGGTCTCCGGCAAGGGGGTGAGGACGCAGGGCTTGTGGGAATAGAGACCGGCGCGGGCCGCGCCGGCGCCACTGGTTTCAGCGCCGGCGATGGGGTGGCCGGGAACGAAACGGTCGATCCTGTCGCCAAGCCCCTCCCGAGCCGCCGCCACCACGTCCTGCTTGGTGCTGCCCGCATCGCTGACGACACAGCCGGGCGGCAGGACCGGAGCGATTTCCTGGAACACGGCCGGCATGGCGCCAACGGGAATGGACAGCAACACCAGATCGGCATCCGCCACCGCCATCGCCGCCGAATCGGCGATGGCATCGATGATGCCCAGTTCCCGGGCCTTCTCCAGGTTGGCGCGGCTGCGCCCGACGCCGGTGACCCGGCCCACCAGCCCCTTCTTTCGCAGGTCCAGGGCAAAGGAACCGCCGATGAGACCGACGCCGACCACCACCAGATGCCCGATCACCGGGCCTCCAGGATTTCGCCCAGCGCGGTCAGGAAGCGAGCGTTCTGCTCCGGCAGACCCACGCTGACGCGCAGGTACTCCGGCATAGCGTAATTACCCACCGGACGAACGATGACACCTTTCCTGAGCAAAGCCTGGAAGATAGGCATGGCATCCCCCCTTTCGCTGACCCGGACGGCGACGAAGTTGCCGGCGGAGGGAATCCACTCCAAGCCCAGCTGTTTGAAGCCCCTGGTAAGCTGGATCATGCCGGCATCGTTGAGGCGCTTGCTCTCGGCCAGGAATTCCGCGTCGCCCAGGGCGGCGGTGGCGGCACTCAACGCCAGGCTGTTGACGTTGAAGGGCTGGCGCACCCGGTTCAGGAGATCCGCCACCTCCGGCCGGCACACCGCGTAGCCCACCCGCAGGCCGGCGAGCCCATAGGCCTTGGAGAAGGTGCGGCAGAGGATGAGGTTGGGGAACTCCTCCAGCCATTGCAGGGAAGGGGCCCGCCGATCCGGATCCATGTATTCCACGTAGGCCTCGTCCAGCACCACCACGGCCTCGGCGCGGGCGAAGCTTTGCAGCATCGCATGGAGCTGGTCGTTGGGCAGCAGGGTGCCGGTGGGATTGTTGGGATTGGCGATCCAAACCACCCGGGTGTGGCGCTGCACCCGGGCACCCATGGCGACGAGGTCGTGGCCGAAGTCCTTGGCCGGCGCCTCGATGCCGATGGCGCCGGCGGCCTGGGTGGCCAGGGGATAGACCGCGAAGGCGTGGCGGGAATACACGGCGGAGGTGCCTGGGGCCAGAAAGGCCCGGGCCACCATCTCCAGCACGTCATTGGAACCGTTGCCCAGGACGATCTGGTCCAGCCCCACGTCCAGACGGGCGGCCAGGGCGGACTTGAGGGCGAAGCCATTGCCGTCCGGATACAGGGCCAGCCCGGTCATGGCCGCCAGAACGGCGGCCTGCGCCTTCGGGCTCATGCCCAGGGGATTCTCGTTGGAGGCCAGCTTGACGATGGACGCCTCGTCCAGGCCCATCTCCCGGGCCAGTTCCGAAATGGGCTTGCCGGGCTGGTAGGGGGCGATGGCGCGGATGTAGTGGGGGGCGAGTTCGGCGAGGGACATGGTGAATGTTGTCGTGGGCTAGACCGCGAGGGGATAGGCACCCAGCACCTTGAGGAAGGTGCAGTGCTCTTCAACCGCCCTGACCGCATCCTGGATGTTGGGGTCGCTGATGTGGCCTTCCAGATCCACATAGAACACGTATTGCCAGGTACCGCCCCGGGCCGGCCTGGACTCCAGCTTGGACAGGCCGATGCCGTGGCCGGCGAAGGGCGCCAGCAGCTCCATGAGGGCGCCGGGACGGTTGCGCACGGAGATGACCAGGGAGGTCTTGTCCTTCCCCGAGGGGGCGGTTTCCTCCTTCCCCAGCACCAGGAAGCGGGTGGTGTTGTTGGGCTCGTCCTCGATGTCCCGGGCCACCAGAACCAGGCCATGACGCTCGGCAGCAAGTTCGCCGGCGATCGCGGCGGCCTCAGGATTCTCGCTGGCCATGCGCGCCGCCTCGCCATTGCTGGTGACCCGAATGGTGGCCACACCCGGCAGGTGCCGGTTCAGCCATTCGTGGCACTGGGCCAGGGACTGGGCGTGGGAGTAGACCACCCGGACCCCGTCCAGCCCATCGATCTTGCGCATCAGATGCTGGCGCACCCGCAGCATGACCTCGCCACAGATTTTCAGGGGGCTGGCCAGCATCAGGTCCAGGGTGCGGTTCACCGCGCCCTCGGTGGAATTCTCCACCGGCGCCACGCCGTAGTGGGCCTCGCCCCGCTCCACCGCCTGGAAGACCTCGTCGATGCTGACGCAGGGCAGACCAATGGCGGCATGGCCGAAATGCTTGATGGCAGCCGCCTCGGAGAAGGTGCCCTCCGGTCCCAGGTAGGCGATGGTCAAGGGCTGCTCCAGGGAGCGGCAGGCGGACATGATCTCCTTGTAGATGACGGAGACCGATTCCGGCGTCAGCGGGCCCGGGTTGGCGGCCTGCATGCGCCGCACCACCTGGGCCTCCCGTTCCGGCTTGTAGATGATGCCGTTCTTTAGATGGCCCACTGCCTGGGCCAGGCGGGCACGCTCGTTGAGGAGCCGCAGCACCTGATCGTCCAGGGCGTCGATCTGGTTGCGCAGAGCGAGAAGTTGGTCGTTCATGGCCTTCAGGCGGGCAGGTAGCGGATGCGCAGCACGCCCTGGATGGCGGCGAGCTGGGCGATGACGGTATCTGGCACGGCGCTGTCCACGTCCACCAGGGTGAAGGCCAGGTCGCCCTTGGACTTGTTCACCATGTTGTGGATGTTGAGGGAGGCCGCGGCCAGGGCGGTGGAGATCTGGCCCAGCATGTTGGGCACGTTGGCGTTGGCGATAGCCAGGCGCCAGGCGGACTCCCGGGGCAGGCTGATGTTGGGGAAGTTCACCGAGTTCAGGATATGGCCGTTCTCCAGATAGTCGGCCACCTGTTCCGCCACCATGATGGCGCAATTCTCCTCGGCTTCTTCCGTGGAAGCGCCCAAGTGGGGCAGGGCAACGAAGCGCTCGTGCTGACGCAGCAGGTTGCTGGGAAAATCGCAGACGTAGGCATGGAGCCGGTTCTCCTTGAGGCCGGCGAGGACGGCTGCCTCGTTGACGATGCCATCCCGGGCGAAATTCAGCAGCACGCAGCCTTTCTTCATGATCTTCACCCGGTCGGCGTTGATCAGATCCCTGGTAGCGGGCACCAGGGGAGTGTGCAGGCTGATGAAGTCGGCGTGCCTGACCAGTTCCTCCACCGAGGCGGCCTTCTTCACCTGGGAAGGCAGGCGCCAGGCGGCGTCCACGGTGATCTCGGGATCGAAGCCGATGACGTGCATGCCAAGGCGGATGGCGGCATCCGCCACCAGGGAGCCGATGGCGCCCAGGCCGATGACGCCCAGGGTGCGGCCCGGCAGCTCGTGGCCTACGAAATGCTTCTTGCCGGCTTCCACCTGCTTGTGCAGGGACTCGTCGTCGCCATGCAGGCCGTTGACGAAGTTCAGCGCCGGCAGCAGGTTGCGCGCGCCCATGAGCATGCCGGCGATGACCAGTTCCTTCACCGCATTGGCATTGGCACCGGGGGCGTTGAAGACCACCACGCCCCGCTCGCTCATGGCCTTCACGGGAATATTGTTGGTGCCGGCGCCGGCCCGGCCGATGGCCAGCACGCTGTCGGAAATGGGCATCTCGTGCATGACCTGGGAGCGGACCAGGATGGCGTCCGGATTCACCAGGTCGTTGCTCACGGTGTAGGTCTCGGGCAGGCGGGCGAGCCCGCGCTTGGAAATCGCGTTCAGGGTGAGGATCTTGCGGGCCTGGGCCATGCTGTTTCTCCCTAGAAAAAAGACAAGCCGGCGCGCCCGCGCCGGCCGGCATCGCGACGGCGGCTCAACCCCGCGCCTTCTCGAACTCCTTCATGTAGTCCACCAGCGCCTGCACACCTTCCACCGGCATGGCGTTGTAGATGGAGGCACGCATGCCGCCCACGGAACGATGGCCTTTCAACTGCACCAGCCCACGCGCCTTGGCGCCCTTGAGGAAATCTTCGTCCAGGGCGGCGTCCTTCAGAGTGAAGGGCACGTTCATCAGGGAACGGTTTTCCTTGGCCACGGGAGAGTTGTAGAAGTCGGTGGAATCCAAGTAGTCGTAGAGCAGCGCGGCCTTTTGCCGGTTGGTCTTCTCCATGGCGGCAAGTCCGCCCTTGGCCTTGAGCAGCTTGAACACCAGGCCGGCGATGTAGATGCCGTAGGTGGGCGGCGTGTTGTACATGGACTCGTTGTCGGCGTGGGTCTTGTAGTCGAACATGGTGGGGGTGCCTGCCACGGTCTGGCCGATGAGGTCCTCGCGCACGATGACCACGGTGACGCCGGCCGGGCCGATGTTCTTTTGCGCCCCGGCATAAATCAGGCCGTACTTGGACACATCCATGGGCCGGGACAGGATGCAGGAGGACATGTCCGCCACCAGGGGCACGTCGCCGGTCTCGGGGGTCCAGAAGATCTCCACGCCGCCGATGGTCTCGTTGGGGGTGTAATGCACATAGGCGGCATTGGGGTCCAGCTTCCAGGCATCCTGGGTGGGCGCGTAGGAAAAGTTCCTGTCCTCGCTTGAGGCCACCACGTTGACCGCGCCGTACTTCCTCGCTTCCTTGATGGCCTTCTTGGACCACTCGCCGGTGTTCAGGTAGTCGGCGGAAGCCCTGCCGCGCAAGAGGTTCATGGGAACCATGGCGAACTGGCTGGAGGCGCCACCCTGGAGGAACAGCACCTTGTAGTTGGCGGGAATGCCCATCAACTCCCGCAGGTCCGCCTCGGCCTGGGCCTGGATGCCCATGTATTCCTTGCCCCGGTGGGACATCTCCATGACGGACATGCCGCAACCCTGCCAGTTGACCAGTTCCTCGCGGGCCTGTTCCAGGACTTCACGAGGCAAAACCGCCGGGCCGGCGCTGAAGTTGTAGATGCGTTCCATGATGCTGGGTTTCCTTCCTAGTGGGCGTCTTTCTTTGCGGGTTCCTTGGCATCGGCGTCGTGTTGCGCCGATTCCTTGGGGGGATCGGTCTTGGTCGGCGCCTTGCGCGGCACGGTCCGGGGGGCGGTCTTGCTGGATGGGGCGTCCTGCCCCTGCATGAGATCCAGCTTGGCGATCTTGGCCGGGTCGGTCTCGCCGTTGACGTTGATGATATTGAGCCTGCCCTGACCCTGCTTCATCTCATTCTTGAAGTCGTAGATGGCGCCCACCACCGTGAGGCGCCCGTTCATGACATCGGACTCGAACTTGCCCATGGCCAGCCGCACCTGGTTGTTCACGTTCTGTCGGATGCTGTTGAGGCCCGGGTCGCCCTTGGCAATCTGGATGGTATCCAGTTCCCGTTGGATGGCGGGGGATTCCTTGGCGTAGTCGCCGGAGGCCGCCTTGATGGCGCCACAGGCCACGTGGCCGACGATGAGCAGCAGGGGCGTATGCAGGTGGTGCACGCCATATTCCACCGAGCCTTCCGCCGTGGCGATCTGGTTGCCGATGTTGCGGATCACGAACAGGTCGCCGTCGGGGGTGGCGTCCAGGGCGTGGGTATGGACCCGGGAATCGGAACAGGTCACCACCGTGGCGCGGGGATGCTGGCCGTCCACGAAAGGCTTGAAGTATTCGGGGCCATGGGTGCGCACGAAATTCCGGTTGCTCTGGACGATGTCGCGGACGATCTCCTTGGCGCCCTGGCCCTGCTTGTCCCCCAGGGTCGCGGCGTACTCCCGCAGGACTTCCCTGACGATGAGGCGGATCTTCTCCTTCTCCGCGTCGCTCGCGGCGGGCACATCCGCCGCGAACGCGGTGGAGGCCATGGTAAAGATCACTGCGGAAGCGAGCCCGGCCAGCCCGATGGAACGTTTCATCTGTCACCCCTCGAAGGAAAAAATTGTAACCAAATATCGACAGGTGAACCGGAAACTTCAGATTGGGCGGTCAATCCCGGCCAGAGCGCCAGATGGCGTAGAGAATCCAGACACTGTTGAAAAAGGCGACGACGAAGCCCAGCAGGCCGAACAGGGGCAGGCCGAACAGCTCGGGGCCGCCCTTCACGGTCATGATGATGCTGGACCCCACCACCAGGGAAGCGGTGAGCACCCCCATGGTGAGCCGGTTGGCAGCCTGGTTGAGCTGAAGACCGAAGTGATCCAGCCGCTTCAGGTCCAAGTCCACCCGCAGCCGGCCGCGGCGGGCCATGCGGAAGAGGCGGGCCACATCACGGGGCAGCCCGACAACGATCTCGGCCATTTCCTTCAGCCCCTTTCTGGCCCGCTTGGCCAGGGCCTGGGGTGAGTAGCGGGCCTCCATGATCCGCCGCACGAAGGGGGTCAGGTGGTCCACCATGTGGAAATCCGGGTCCAGCTGGTGGCCCAACCCCTCCAGGGTGATGATGGCCTTGAACAACAGGGTCAGGTCCGGCGGCAGCGACAGATGGTTGTCGCGCATGACCCCGGTCACCTCGGAAAGCAGGGTACCGACGCGGATGTCCTTGAGTGTCAGGTTGTCGTAGCCGAATACCATCTCCGAAATGTCATACGCCAGGTGTTCCTCGTCGATCTCCGCGTCGCCGGCCCACAGGGTGAGCACGTTGAGCATGCCCGTCTCGTCTTTGTGGATCAGGGCCTCGAGAAAGTCGATCAACTGGTCCCGACGGCTGTCGGTGATGCGTCCCACCATGCCGAAATCCAGCATGCCGATGCGGTTGCCTGGCAGGTAGACCACGTTTCCCGGGTGGGGGTCGGCATGGAAATAGCCGTCGATGAGGATCATCTTCAGCACCGCATCAGCCCCCCGGGACGCCAGCAATTCCAGGTCATGGCCCTCGGCGCGGGCACGGGCGACATCCGTGCCGGGGATGCCTACCAGTTCTTCCTGGACATTGACCACTTCGCCACAGTAGTCCCAATAGACCCGGGGGATGTGGACGGTATCGTCGTTGCGGAAACGTTCCTGGAAAGAATCCAGGTTGCGCGCCTCCTTGACCAGGTCCAGCTCCCGCAGCAGGGAGCGTTTCAGCTGGCCCACGATCTGCGCCGGCCGGTAGCGGCGCAGATCCGGCATCTGGAGCTCCAGCAGCCGGGCCAAGTGGTTCAGGATGCGCAGGTCTGCCTCGATCTTGGGCAGGATGTCGGGCCGCCGCACCTTGACCACCACCGGGGTGCCGTCCGGCAGATGGGCACGGTGGACCTGGGCAATGGAAGCGGCAGCGAAGGGTTCCAGCTGGAAGTCCTTGAAGACCTCCTCCACCTTCCGCCCCCAGAGCGCTTCCAGCTCCGGACGCAGGCGTTCGAAGGGCACCGGCGGCACCTGGCTGTGGAGCTTCTCGAACTCGGCAATCCAGGAGGGCGGGAACACATCCACCCGGGTGGCCAGGATCTGTCCCAGCTTGACAAAGGTGGGCCCCAGGTCGGTTAGGGCCAGCCGGATCCGGATCGGCAGGTCCAACTGGGTGATCTCGTTGGAGGTCTGCCAGTGCAGCAGTCGGCCGGCCCGCTCCAGCAGGTGGGACACTCCCAGGATGCGGACCACGTCACCCCAGCCATAGCGGATCAGGACAGAGGAAATCTCATGCAGGCGCGGCAGGTCCCGCACCATGGACAGGGTTTCGCGCAGCATCGGGGCGGCTTACTTGCGCTTTGCGTCCAGGCTGTCGGCGAGTCCCCTCAGAATGCCGGAAGCCACGCTGGTCAGGCGGTTCCGGGCCTCCTGGGCGGTGACCACGGTCTCGGCCATGGAGCCGGCGGCGATGCCACCCATGCGGCTATTGAGTTTTTCCATCACGGCGCGGACTTGGGCACCGGTGTCGGTACCGGTGCGGGCCAGATGAGTCCCCAGGTCTGCGAACTCGCCCTTCATCCAGCCCTGGGTCTTGTCGGCGGCTTCCCGGATGGTGGAGAGCAGATCCGCTTCCAGATCCTTCATCGCTTCGACGGTCTGCTTCACATCGGTTTCCGCAAACCGATGCCCCGCACCCCAAGCCTCTTCCAAGGCCATCTGCACGGCGTAGACGGAACGTCCCACCGCTTCGTCCAGGCCCCGCACCGCCTCCCGCAGGGCCGCGCTGGCCTGGTTGCCCCGCTCGACCAGACCGTCGCCCACCCCGGCCAGGGTGTCGCGCATGACTTCCCGCATGGCTGCCGGATCGGCCTGGTGCTCCACCAGGGCTTTCATCACCAGGGCACGGACCTTCTCCCGCAATTGCTCGACATCATCGGCGGAAGCACGAATGTTTTCAGCAAGTTCTTGTTTGTTTTCCAGGGACATGGAAGATCTCCTTCAAGTTGATTGTGAAAATCATACATCTCCATAGTAGACAAGCAGGATGGATTGATGGCCTAATCGCACCACTTTTTGTGTCAAATTTCCCGACAGACGATCCCATGCGTGTCCTGCCCCTCGTCGTCCTGCTGGCAAGCTCCCTGGCTGTGGCGCTGCCCGCCCCCGCAGAAGAAACCGATGCCGGCACCAACATTGGCGAAGGACTGAAAGCCAAGACCCAACCTCTCCTCAAAGCCCTGGGCATGCTGGGTACCCCCTACAAATTCGGTGGCAGCAATCCGGAAAAAGGCTTGGATTGCAGCGGCTTCGTCAAGCACGTCTACAAGGAATCCGCCGGGGTCGAACTGCCCCGCAGCGCCAGGGAAATGAGCCGTGAGGGCGAGAAGGTCGCCAAATCCGAACTCAGGCCCGGCGACCTGGTGTTTTTCAACACCCGCAAGCAACCCAATTCCCACGTGGGCATCTACAAGGGTGACGGCGAATTCGTCCATGCCAGCAGCACCCGAACCAAGGAAGTGACCATTTCCCGCCTGGACCAGAAATACTGGGCCAGCCGTTTCAACGGCGCCCGCCGTGTCCTGCCAAACCAATAAAGCCGTATTCCTGGCGGCGTTCATACCAACCCTCGCCTGGGCCGCTTCCAGCGAAGAAGAGCTCTTCTTCAAGAGCGTGTCCGACGTCAACGAAGGCCAGCTGACCTTCCTCACCAAGGCGCCGGACAAGCCGATTCATCATCACTACAACCACATCTTCATTTCCGACGACAGCCTGAGGACGGGCTGGGTCAGGCTCGAGCAATGCCATCGACATCTGGACCCGGTGCCCAGCATGCAGGTGGTCTACGGCAAGGACAGAAGCAGGCACATCCGCATCCAGCGCAGCGAGAATATCGGCAAGGTCTGGGTCCACGAACACACCGTGCAAATGGAACAGGTGGAGCCGAACGCTCTCCTCTGCGTCACCTTGGAAAGCCAGGCATTGCGCACCGACGCCGAAGGAAATTTCCAATTGGCCAACGGCCCCTACATGCGGCGCTTCCTGGACGGCTACTACCCCATGCGGGTCACCATGGAGGTGACCCTGCAGACCCCCAGATTGCGCTTTTCTGACATCACCCCCGCCCCCCAGACCGGTTTCTCCTTCCATGAGAACGGCCGCGAACTGGCCTATGACGCCCTGTTCGAGGGCCGGCTCGATACCGTCATCCGCTTCTCGCAGAACGACTGACCCCACCTCTCTTCCGAAAAGTGGTTGATAACCGTTCTCATTCGTGAGAGACTGAGGGCCTTCATCCGTTCGAATGCCTTTGGAGAAGCCATGAAAGTCTGGAAATTCCTCATTGCCGTCGCCTTGATGCCCATGCTCGGGCAGGTCGCCCACGCGGAAGAGGTGGTGGTGTATTCCGCCCGTAACGAGCAGCTCATCAAGCCCCTCTTCGACGCCTACACCAAAGAAACCGGCGTCCAGGTGAAATTCATCACCGACAAGGAAGGGCCCCTCATGGCCCGCCTCAAGGCCGAAGGCCGGAACACGCCCGCCGACCTCTTCCTCACCGTGGACGCGGGCAATCTGTGGCAGGCTGCCCAGGAGGATCTGCTCAAGCCGGTGAACTCCAAGGTGCTCGCCGCCAATATTCCCGAGCACCTGCGCGACCCTGCCAATGAGTGGTTCGGCTTGTCGGTGCGCGCCCGCACCCTGGTCTACAACCCCAACAAAGTGAAGCCGGGCGAACTTTCCACCTACGAGGACCTGGCCAATCCCCGTTGGAAGGGCCGCCTCTGCCTGCGCACCTCCAAGAAGGTCTACAACCAGTCCCTGGTGGCCATGATGATGACCGAGCACGGCGAGGAAAAGGCCGAGCAGATCGTGAAGGGCTGGGTGGCCAACCTGGCCACCGACCCCTTCCCCGACGACACCAAGGCCATAGAGGCCGTGGCCGCCGGCCTGTGCGACGTGACCGTGGTGAATACCTATTACTTCGGCCGGCTGATGGAGAAGAAGCCCAACCTGCCCCTGGCCATCTTCTGGCCCAACCAAAGCCTCAAGAACAAGGCCGCCGGCGTCCATGTCAATGTCTCCGGCGCCGGCGTGGCCAAATACGCCAAGAACGAGGCCGGCGCGGTGAAGCTGCTGGAGTGGCTGTCTTCGGAGAAAGCCCAGAACCTCTACGCCGACGTGAACCTGGAATATCCCGCCAACCCCAAGGTCAAGGCTGATCCGGTGGTCGTTGCCTGGGGGACCTTCAAGCCCAACCTCATCAACGTGGCCCAGGCCGGCGCCCTCCAGGCCAAGGCGGTCATGCTGATGGACCGGGTGGGCTACAAGTAGCCCATGAAGCCCGCGTGACGCAGGCTGATAGAATGCGGACTTCCACATCCTCAGAACCCAATCCAGCATGATCGCCACTGAGAAGGCGCCGAGTTTGGGCGCCTTTTCCATTTTCCGGTCGGACAGCCCCCCCCTGGCTCCCTGGAGTGTTGCCCTGGTCCTGGCCCTGCTCACCCTCATTCCGGTGGGGGTGGTGGCCTCGGCCCTGCTGTATCCGGACCAGACCATCTGGGACCACCTGTGGCGGCATGTGCTACCGGAGGTGCTGCTCAACACCCTCTGGCTGGCCCTGGGCGTAGCCGCGGGCGTCACCGTGCTGGGCACGGGCCTGGCCTGGCTGACCGCAGTCTGCGAGTTCCCCGGCCGCAAGTTCTTCACCTGGGCCCTGCTGCTGCCCCTGGCCCTGCCCGCCTACGTCACCGCCTTCGTCTGGATTGGCCTGCTGGATTTCTCCGGCACCCTACCCACCTACCTCCGGGACACCTGGGGCATCCCGCGACTGCCCCCCATCCGTTCCCGGGGCGGGGTCATCCTGGTCATGGTCCTGGCCCTCTACCCCTACGTCTATCTCACCGCCCGGGCCGCCTTCCAGAGCCAGGGCCGGCGCCTCATGGAAGCCGCTCAGAGCCTTGGACTGAGCCGGCGTCGGGCCTTCTTCCAGGTGGCACTGCCCATGGCCCGTCCAGGTATCGTCGCCGGCCTCACCCTGGCCCTCATGGAAACCCTGGCGGATTTCGGCACCGTGGCGGTGTTCAACTACAACACCTTCACCACCGCCATCTACAAGGCCTGGTTCTCCATGTTCTCCCTGCCGGCGGCGAGCCAGCTCGCCACCCTGTTGGTGTTCTTCGTCCTCACCCTGGCGCTGATGGAGCAGTACTCCCGCAGGGGCCGCAGCTTCGCCGGCTCCGCCCGGGGCTCGGGGGGCGCCCGGCGCATCCGGCTCACCGGCCTCAACGCCGGGCTTGCCTCCACAGCCGCCGGCCTGGTGTTCCTGCTCGCCTTTGGCCTGCCCATGGCGCAATTGCTGGTCTGGACGAAGAACGTCCTGGCTGCCGATCTGGACGCCCGCTATCTGGCCTTCGCCTGGCATTCCCTGTTGCTGGCGGGCCTGGGCGCGGGACTGGTGGTGTCCCTGGCTCTGGCCCTGGGCTATGCCCAGCGCCTGCGCCCCACTGGCCCCATGCAGTTCACCACCCGCCTGGCCACCCTGGGCTACGCGCTCCCCGGCGCGGTGCTGGCGGTGGGCTTCTACATCCCGGTGGCCGGCCTGGACAACCTGCTCATCGATACCTGGCGCGACTGGACCGGCGAGGAGATCGGCCAGATCCTGGGCGGCACTCTGGTCGTCATGCTGCTGGCTTACTGCGCCCGCTTCCTGGCGGTGGGCTTCGGCCCCGTGGAGACCGGCCTGGCCCGCATCACCCGGGCCGTGGACGAAGCCGCCCAGGTGCTGGGCTGCACCGGCATGAAGCGCCTGGGCAAAGTCCACCTGCCCATGCTGCGCGGCCCCCTGCTGGCCGCTGCCGCCCTGGCCTTCGTGGACATCATGAAGGAACTGCCCATCACCCTCATGACCCGGCCCTTCGGCTGGGACACCCTGGCCACCCGGGTGTTCGAGATGACCTCCGAAGGCGAATTGGAGCGGGCCGCCCTGCCCGCCGTCGCCATCTGCCTGGTGGGCCTGCTGCCCATCTTCTTTCTGGTGAAACACAGCGATGCTCGCACTTGACCACGTGGCCCAATCCTACGGCGCCAAGCCGGTGCTGGAGGATGTCTCCTTCAAGCTCTCGCCCGGCCAGATCGGCTGCCTGCTGGGCCCTTCCGGTTGTGGCAAGACCACAGCCCTGCGCCTGGTGGCGGGCTTCGAGCACCCCTGCGCCGGGGAGATCCGCATCGGCGGTGAACTGGTGAGCCGGCCCGGCGCCTCCCTGTCCCCGGAAAAACGCCGGGTGGGCCTGGTGTTCCAGGACTACGCCCTGTTTCCCCATCTCAGCGTCGAGGGCAACATCGCCTTCGGCCTCTCCGCCATGCCGGCTGCCGACCGTAGCCAGCGGGTCAGGGAAATGCTGGAACTGGTGGGGCTCACCCATGAGGCCGAAGCCTTTCCCCACCAGCTCTCCGGCGGCCAGCAGCAGCGGGTCGCCCTGGCCCGGGCCCTGGCGCCCCGGCCACGCCTGCTCTTGCTGGACGAGCCCTTCTCCAACCTGGACGTGGAACTGCGGGAGAAGCTTTCCCTGGAGGTGCGGGACATCCTCAAGCACGAGGCCATCACTGCGCTGCTGGTCACCCATGACCAGCACGAGGCCTTCGCCATGGCCGACTTCATCGGCGTCATGCACAAGGGCCGCATCCAGCAGTGGGACACGCCCTACAACCTCTACCACCGGCCGGCCAACCGCTTCATCGCCGACTTCATCGGCCAGGGCGTGCTGCTGCCGGGCACGGTGCGCAACAGCCGCCAGGTGGAAATCGAACTGGGCGTGCTGGAAGGCCACATCCCCACCGACTGCGGCGAGGAGGGTGGCTGCGAGAAGTGCGAAAAGGGTTGCCAGGTGGAGGTGCTGATCCGCCCCGACGACATCATCCACGACGACGCCAGCCTGCTCATGGCGGAAGTGGAACGCAAGGCGTTCCGCGGCGCCGAATTCCTCTACACCCTGAAGCTCCCGGGCGGCGGCCGGGTGCTGGCCCAGGTGGATTCCCACCACAACCACGCCATCGGCGAGCTGATCGGCATCCGCTTGGGGGTCGACCACGTGGTGGCGTTCCGCGCATGAACCCGCTGATCTCCGGCCTGTTGGCCAGTCTGCCTCGGGTGCCGCCGCCCCGGCTCATCGAAACCCACATCTCCTGGGTCATCCTGGCCAGCGGCCTGGCCTACAAGCTCAAAAAGCCCCTGGACCTGGGCTTCCTGGACTTCTCCACCCTGGACAAGCGCCGCGCCTGCTGCGAGGCGGAAATCCGCCTCAACCGCCGCCTGGCGCCGGACATCTACCTGGACGTGGTGCCGGTCACCGGAAGCGAGGCCTCGCCCTGCTTCGGCGGCAACGGCCCGGTGCTGGACTGGGCCGTGAAGATGCGCGCCTTTCCCGCCGACGCCACCCTGGATCGGGAAGCGGCAGTCACGGCGGGACAGATCGACGCCATCGCCGACCGTATCGCCGCCTTCCACGGCGACATCGACCGGGC
>CAZYEY010000218.1:0-4074 GCA_964646585.1 uncultured Thiobacillus sp.
AGGATGAGGTGGCTCTGCTCCCGCAGGGTGAGCGTGGGCAGGGCACGACTGTAGGTCCAGCGCGGCTTGCCGGTGGCAGCATCCAGCAGATAGACCTTGCCGTCGTTGGAGCGGGCGGCGACGACGCCAAAGCCGGCTTCCGGCGGCACCAGCAGCTCGCCGGAGAGCTTGGCCGTCCAGGCTGGAGAACCATCGGCGGCCTTGAAGGCCAGCAATTCACCCTTGGGCGTGCCCACCAGCACCAGGCCCTCGCCGGCGCCGACGCCGGCGGACAGGGTCTGGCCGGCATCCACCCGCCAGAGGTCGCGGCCACTGGCCAGGTCCAGCTTGACGATGCGTCCCTCGCGGCCGGCGGCGTAGACCGCCTGGCCATCGGTGGCCGGAGAGAATACATAGGGGCCGGCGGCGCCCACGCTGGCATCCCAGGCCCGGGCGAGATTGGCGCTGGCCTTGAATTCCACCAGCTCGGCAGGCTTCACGGCGGGCTTGGAGGAGCCGAACCAGCCACTGAACCAGGAGCAGCCGGAGAGGGAGAGGGCCGCGCCGAGCATCAGGACCAACGGCAGTCGCTTGGTGAACGGGGGTATGCGCACGTCAGCCTCCCAAGCCGTCCAGACGGATTTCCACCAGGGGTTTCAGCGGGCTCTTGTCACCCAGTTTCTCCATGGCCAATTTGTAGGCTTCCCGGGCTTCCGCCTTCTTGCCCTGGGCGGCGAGGATGTCACCTTTGAGCTGGCCGGCCAGGCCCTGGAAGGCGGGTTCGAAGGCGCCATCCAGCAGCTTCAGGGCCCCGGCCATGTCCTTCTGCTCGAAAAGCAGAGTCACCAGACGCAGGCGGGCCATCTGCTCGGCGCCGGCATCCCGCGCGTGCTCCAGGGCGAATTCGTACTGGGCCCTGGCGCTCTTCAGGTCGCCCGTCTCATAGTTGATGCGGCCGGCGAGCCAGGCAGCGGGGGCGGCGTAGGCACTGCGGGCGTGGTTTTCCATGATGCGGGCGGCAGCCTCCTTGCCCGTTTTCAGGTCGTTCATGCTGGTGGCCTGGACCGCCTGGTCGAACAGCATGGAGGCTTCGGCCGCCTGGTTGCGGCTCCAGGTGTCCCAGGCCCGCCAGCCGGCGGCCGCCAGCAGGAAGACGGTGACGCCCCAGATGACCTTGTGGCCATGCTGTTTCCACCAGGCTTTCGCCTCGTCCAACTGTTCCTGTTCTTCGAGATCGAGTGCCATCGCTTACCCTTTTTTCAACGATTCAACCGCTTCCGCCAACCCCAGCCTGCGCTGCTCGCCTTCGCCCCGCAGGGGCTTGACCGCCACCTCGCCGGACAGGGCCTCGTCGTCGCCGATGATGACGGCAAAGCGGGCTCCACTGGCGTCGGCCTTCTTCATCTGGGATTTGAAGCTGCCGCCGCCGCCATGGAGCACCACGTCCAGGCCCCCATCCCGCAGCCGTTCGGCGGCCTTCAAGGCGAAGCGGCCGGCCGCTTCGCCCACGTTGACGATGTAGACGTCCGGTCCCTCGGGCTCGGGGACGAGGCCCAGTTCGGCCATCATCACCAGCAGGCGTTCCACCCCCATGGCGAAGCCGCAGGCAGGAGCGGGTTTTCCGCCCATCTGGCCCACCAGTCCGTCATAGCGGCCGCCGGCACAGACCGTGCCCTGGGCGCCCAGTTTGTCGGTGACCCATTCGAACACGGTGAGGTTGTAGTAATCCAGGCCCCGCACCAGCCGGGGGTTCACGGTGTAGGGGATGCCCGCATCCTCCAGGCCCTGTTTCACCGCCTCGAAGTGGGCGATCGCCGCCTCATCCAGTTCGTCCATGAGCCTGGGGGCGGCTTCCACCAGGGCCTGCATGGCCGGGTTCTTGGTGTCCAGGATGCGCAGAGGGTTGCTGTATAGGCGGCGCTTGGCGTCCTCGTCCAATTGGTCCTGATGGGCCTCGAAATAGGCGATGAGCTTCTGTCGGTGGTTGGCCCGGGATTCGGCGCTGCCCAGGGTGTTGATCTCCAGGCGGATGTGCTCGGCCATGCCCAGGCGCTTCCAGAGCCGGGCAGTCATCAGCAGCAGTTCGACGTCCAGGTCCGGACCGGCAAAGCCCAGGGCCTCGATGCCCACCTGATGGAACTGGCGGTAGCGGCCCTTCTGGGGGCGCTCGTGACGGAACATGGGGCCCGCATACCAGAGCCGCTTGCCGCCGTCGAACAGCAGGTTGTGTTCGATGGCGGCCCGCACGCAGGAGGCGGTGCCTTCCGGGCGAAGGGTCAGGGACTCGCCGTTGAGCTCGTCGACGAAGGTGTACATCTCTTTCTCGACGATGTCGGTGACCTCGCCGATGGCCCGCTTGAACAAACTGGTGTGCTCCAGGATGGGCGTGCGCATCTCCCGGTAGCCGTAGCTTTTCAGCCAGGCCCGGACGATGGTCTCGAAATGGGCCCACAGCGGCGCATCGGCCGGCAACAGGTCATTCATGCCGCGCACGGCGCGTAGGGCGTTGCTCATGTCGCTTCGTTCTTGTGGGTTTGACGGGCACCGTAGGTGCGCCGGACATAATCCTCGACGATGGCCTGGAATTCCTCGGCGATGCGCTCGCCTTTGAGGGTAACGGTCTTCTCGCCATCCACGTAGACCGGGGCTACCGGTGTCTCGTTGGTACCGGGCAGGCTGATGCCCACATTGGCGTGCTTGCTCTCACCCGGGCCGTTCACCACGCAACCCATGACAGCCACGCTCATGGTCTCGACACCGGGATACTGGCCACGCCAGATGGGCATCTGGGTCCGCAGCCAGCTCTGGATGTTCTGGGCCAGTTCCTGGAACACGGTGCTGGTGGTTCGGCCGCAGCCAGGGCAGGCGGTGACCAGGGGCGTGAAGGAGCGCAACCCCAAGGTCTGGAGGATTTCCTGAGCCACCTGGACTTCGGTGGTGCGGGACTCGCCGGGCTGGGGGGTGAGGGAGACCCGGATGGTGTCGCCGATGCCTTCCTGGAGCAGGATGGCCAGAGCGGCCGTGGAGGCGACGATGCCCTTGCTGCCCATGCCTGCCTCGGTGAGCCCCAGGTGCAAGGCGTAGTCGGCCTGGGCGGCCAGTTCCCGGTAGACCTTGATGAGATCCTGCACGCCGGAGAGCTTGCAGGAGAGAATGATGCGGTCCTTTGGCAGGCCCAGTTCCTCGGCCCGCCTGGCGGAATCCAGGGCGGAGGTGATGAGGGCGTTGCGCATCACTTCATCCGGCGCGTGGGGCACGGAACGCTTGGCGTTCTCGTCCATCATGCGCGCCAGCAGTTCCTGGTCCAGGCTTCCCCAATTCACACCGATGCGCACTGCCTTTCCGTATTTGGCGGCCGCCTCCACCAGGGTGGCGAATTGTTCGTCCTTCTTGGCGCCCCGCCCCACATTGCCCGGGTTGATACGCAACTTGGCCAAGGCCTGGACGCACTCGGGCACGGCCTTGACGAGGCGGTGACCGTTGAAATGGAAGTCACCGATCAAGGGGACGTCGCAGCCCATCCCGTCCAGCTTGTCGCGGATGGCGGGCACAGCCCGGGCGGCCTCCTCGGTATTGACGGTGAGGCGCACCAACTCGGAACCGGCACGCCAGAGTTCATGGATCTGGGCGACAGTACCGGCGATGTCGGCGGTGTCCGTGTTGGTCATGGACTGCACCACCACGGGCGCGGTGCCGCCCACGGGAACATGGCCCACCAGAACCCGGCGGGTGGGACGGCGCAGGATGGGGCTGTTCGGGGTCACGATGGGCTCATTCCAGGGTCAGCCGCGCCACTTTCTGGCCGATGAAGGGGGTCAGATCGATGACGTGGCCGTCATAACTCATGCGCACCCGGGCAGCCTCTCCCACCACCAGCTTGAAGGGGGGCTCGCCGCTGAAGCTCTCGGCGCTGCCGGCACGCACCAGTTTGGAAAAACGGTTGCCCTTGCCATCCACCACCTGGATCCAGGCGTCCTGGGACGGCTCGAAGCGCAGAGTGTGGGCGCCGCCAGTCTTGGCCGTCGGCTTCTCGGTAACTGGGGCAGTGGCAGCAGCCGGCGCGGGCAGGCCTGCAGGCATGGTGGACGACCCCAC
>CAZYEY010000219.1:0-25109 GCA_964646585.1 uncultured Thiobacillus sp.
GGAACTGTTGAAACCGTGGATGTAGATGAGCATGGAGGGGGTGGTGCAATGGCGGGAGTCGGATGGGCATTTTACCGGGCGCCACGCAGCCGTCCCAGCCAATCCACCACGTCATCCATGATTCGGCCACTGGCCACACCCAGGGCGGCGCTGGCACCGGCGGCATCGTGGCTGGGAGCAGGGGCCTGGGCCTGGAAGCGCTGGCGCGCCAGCAGCCGGCCGTCGCGGCGGTCCACCAGTTCCGCTTCCAGGTCCACGCGGGCCTGGCCCGGGGGCTGGGTGGCGTCGTGATGGAACGCCAGCAGGCGGGTGTTCAACTGCTGGTCGCCGCGCACCCCGGCGCCCATCTCCGCCACCGCCAGATAGAGGTTGGCGGCCTCCAGGCGCTGACGCAGCAGCAGGTTGAAGCGGGCCGCTGGCGGTTCCACCCAACGGGCGTATTGATAGGGGGAAAGGGTGCCGGGGGCCCGGCTATAGAGCAGGGGCAGACCCTGCAACATGCCGGCAGCCTCGGTATCCCGGAGCAGCAAGGTGGTCTCGATGGGGGTGGCCGGCTGGACTGCAGCTGGGGGCACAGTGAGCAGGTGATGGCTCACCGGATGGGGCCGGCCGGCCAACATGCCGCATCCACCCAGGAAAAGGGGAAGGAGGAAGGCCCAGTGGCGTGCCCGCGTCATTGGCCTTCTCCCGGTCCCAGTTCGCCCTTGTTGGGCCCGAACAGCACCCGGCCCGGGTCGGAGAAATCCCGCCCGGTGGTCTGCACCGTCTCCCCTGCCACGCGCAGGGCCCGACCGCCCCGCTGAAGTTCCTGCATGCCCAGGTCGGCGCTGAGGCGCAGTTGAATCCGCATATCGCGCAATCCGGTGTCCAGGCTGGCCAGGGTGGAACGGGCGACGCGCAGCGTGAGCTCGGTCTCGCCGGCCAGAGTGTCCAGGCGTTGCCCCGCCTGTTTCAGAAGATGGCCGCTTTCCCGCAGCACCGGCGCCGCATCTCTCGCCGTTTCCTCCAGCCGGGAGGCGGCCTGCCGGGTGGCCGCCAAGGTGTGTTCCATCTCCGGCACCAGGCGCCGGGTCTCGCCGGTGAGGCCGGCCAGATGGGCCAGGAATTCGGAAAAAGCCCGCTGGTTGCCGTCGGACAGCAGCTTGTTGAGACGCTTCAGAGTTTCCTGGCTGGCCTCGCCCAATTGGGCCAGATTCTCGGTGAAGCGGGTCATCTGGGGCACGCCTTCCTCGATCACCATGTATTGCTCTCCCTTGGGAATGCCCGTGAGGGGCGCGCCGCCTTTCCAGACGTTGTTCAGGTCCACCGCCGCCAGGCCGGTCACCAGATTGCGGCTCACCACTGCTTCCACGCCTTCCAGGATGGGGGTGCGGGCATCCACCTCCAGCAGCACGCGGACAGTCTTGGCCTGGTTGGGCAGGATGACGTAGTCCACCACCTTGCCCACCTTGATGCCCTGCATGCGCACGTCGCTATTGATCTGCAAGCCTTCCAGGGACTGGTTCTGGAAGTAGACCAGATATCGCTTCATCTCCTTGCCGTCTTCGCCCTGGAGCCACCAGATGGTCCCGGACAACAAGGCGACCAGGGCCAGGATCACCCCGCCCACCCAGACGTATTTCGCTTCGGATTCCATATCACCCCCGCTCGGCCGCGTGGGCCGCGAAATAGGATCGTATCCACTCGTGGTCGGTGGCTGCCGTTTCCGCCACGGGGCCATCGGCGATGACCCGGCCCCGGAAGAGGACGATGACCCGGTCCACCATGCCCCACAGGCTATCCAGGTCGTGGGTGGCGATGAGGGCCGTCAGGCCCAGACTGTCGCACAGCACCCGCAGCAGGTGGTCGAAATCCCGGGCGCTGATGGGATCCAGGCCCGAGGTGGGTTCGTCCAGGAAGAGCAGTTCCGGCTCCATGACCAGGGCCCGGGCCAGGGCCGCCCGCTTCTTCATGCCGCCAGACAGTTCGCTGGGGCGCTTGTCGGCGGCATCCATGGGCAGTCCCACCAGGCGGATCTTCATGGCCACCAGTTCGTCCCGCAGCCGGGCAGGCAGGCGGGTGTGTTCCTTCAGGGGCACGGCCACGTTCTCGGCCACCGTGAGGGAGGAGAACAGGGCGCCTTCCTGGAACAGCATGCCGAAGCGGGCCCGGACCTGGTTCAGTCGCCGGGGGGGCAGAGACCAGATGTCCTCCCCGAACAGCCGGATGTGGCCTTCATCGGGGCGGAGCAGACCGATGCATTCCCGCAGCAGCACGCTCTTGCCGGTGCCGCTGCCGCCGATGAGGGCCACCACCTGGCCCCGGGGGATGGCGAAGTCCACGCCCCGGTGCAGCCACTGGCCGGCCAGATGGGTGTGGATGCCCTCCGCCTCGAGGATGAAGCCGGATTCGCTCAACGGGGGATCTCCGGATGGGCCACGGCGAGGACCGCGTTGATGAGAATGACCGCCACCAGGCTCTGTACCACGGTGGTGGTGGTGAAGTCTCCCACGCTCCTGGCGTCGCGGCTGACCCGAAAGCCGTTGCGGCAGGCGATGAAGGCGATGGCGGCGGCGAACACCGGCGCCTTGACGAGGCCGAACAGCACCGTGTTCAGGGGCAGCACGGATTTCAGGCGCTCGAAAAAGGTGAAATAGGTGATGTCCAGTTGCTGGGCCGCCACCACCGAGGCGCCGATGACCCCCATCACGTCGCCCACGAAGGTGAGCAGGGGCAGGGCGATGACCAGGGCGAACAGCCGGGGCAGCACCAGCACCTGGATGGGTGACAGGCCCAGGGTGGAAATCGCGTCGGTCTCCTCGGTGACCTTCATGGCGCCGATCTGGGCGGTGAAGGCGGCGCCGGAGCGGCCGGCGATGAGGATGGCTGTGAGCATGGGCGACAGCTCCCGGGTCACCGCCAGGGAGATGCCATCCACCACGAAGATGTTGGCGCCGAACTTCTGCACCTGAATACCCAGCAGGAAGGCGAATACCACCCCCACCAGGAAGGCCATCAGGGCGATGATGGGCAATGCGCCCAGGCCCACGGCCTGAAGCTGGACGAAGAGCTCCCGGTGGCGCAGCAGGCCGGGTTTCCTGAGCAGATCCCAGCAGGCTTCGGCGATATGGCCGAGGAATCCCACCTGGCCCAGCAGTTGGCGGAAATGTCGCCTGCCCCAGGCCGCGATGTGGCGGCTCAGGGGGCGGCGCTTGGGGCGGGGCCGGGAGCGGGTATCCAGGCGGTCTGCCACCAGGTGGATCAGGGTGAGTTGGGCCGGCTGGAAATGGTGCAGGCTCACGTTGGGCCAGACCACGCCCAGCACCCGCAGCCGGTTCACCACCAGCATGACCCCGGCGCTGTCCAGGCGTTCCAGCCTTGAGGCGTCGATGCGCAAGGGGCGGTCGTGGGGCACCTCCAGGCCCGCCAGCAGCTTCTCCGCCATCTCCAGCTGATGGATGCACCAGCCGCCCGTAAGCCGCAGCTCGCAGCCTTCATCGCCGAGAATGCGCTGGAGACCGGGCGGTTCCACGGGCATCAGCCTCCGGTCCGGCCCAGGCGGTCGAGCAGTTTGGCGTGGATGCCGCCGAAGCCGCCATTGGACATGATCAGGATGTGGTCGCCGGGGCGTGCTTCCCCGGCGACGGCCTCCACCAGGGCATCCAGGTCGGTGTGGGTGGTGGCCTTGTCGCCCAGGGGCGCCAGGGCCGCCGCCGCGTCCCAGTCGATGCCGCCACCGTAGCAGAACACCCGGTCCGCCCCTTCCAGGCTGCCGGGCAGGGCCGCTTTCATCACCCCCAGCTTCATGGTGTTGGAGCGGGGCTCCAGCACCGCCAGGATGCGCTCTTTGCCCACCTTGTCGCGCAGGCCGGCCAGGGTGGTGGCGATGGCGGTGGGATGGTGGGCGAAGTCGTCGTAGACGGTGATGCCAGCCGCTTCGCCTTTCACCTCCAGGCGCCGTTTCACGTTGACGAAGCGGGACAGGGCGGCGATGGCGTCCCTGGCCGGCACCCCGGCGTGACGGGCGGCGGCGATGGCGGCCAGCGCGTTGTGGCGGTTGTGTTCGCCCAACAGGGACCATGACACCCGGCCCACGGACTGGTCGTCCAGACTCACGTCGAAGCTGTGGGCGTCCAGCTCCCGGGCTTTCCAGCCAAAACCCGGCCCGGCGAAATATTCCACTGGCGTCCAGCAGCCCCGGCCCAGTACCCGCAGGATGTTGCCGTCGCCGCCGTTGGCCACCACCAGGCCGTTGCCGGGCACGGTACGCACCAGGTGATGGAATTGGGTCTCGATGGCAGCCAGATCGGGGAAGATGTCGGCGTGGTCATATTCCAGGTTGTTCAGCACCGCCGTGCGCGGCCGGTAGTGGACGAACTTGGAACGCTTGTCGAAGAAAGCGGTGTCGTATTCATCCGCCTCGATGACGAAGAAGGGGCCGTCGGTGAGGCGGGCGGAGACGCCGAAATTCATGGGCACGCCACCGATGAGGTAACCCGGCTCGAGGCCGCAGTCCTCCAGGATCCAGGCCAGCATGGAAGAAGTGGTGGTCTTGCCATGGGTGCCGGCCACCGCCAGCACCCATTTGTCCCGCAGCACGTTCTCCGCCAGCCACTGAGGGCCGGACACGTAGGGCAGGCCCCGGTTCAGGATTGCCTCCATGAGGGGTTGCTTGCCCCGGGACACCACGTTGCCGATCACCCAGATGTCCGGCTCCAGGTCCAGCTGTTCGGCGCCGAAGCCCTCGATGAGGCGGATGCCCAGGCTTTCCAACTGAGTGCTCATGGGCGGATAGACGTTGGCGTCGCAGCCGGTGACGGTGTGGCCCGCCTGCTGGGCGATCACCGCGATCCCTCCCATGAAAGTGCCGCAGATGCCGAGAATGTGGATGTGCATGGCTTGTCAGTGTGTGTGGCGGCGGGATTATCCGATGGGTTAAAGAATGCCGCCACTTGGCCGATAAAGAGGGCCTCGTCATCGGATGTTTCCCAGGTATGGCCCAGACGCCCAACGTCATCGGCTTGACCGTGCTGCAGCGGCTCAAGGAGACCGGTGAACCCGCGACCCCCGAGAACTACGAGCGTTACTACTACGAGCTCTCGGGGCTGCCGCGCCCGGAGAAGGCTGCGGCCCAGGCCGAGGGAAAGCCCGCCGAAGCCCCCAACAACGCCTTCTGCACGGAACTGCTGGCCATGTTGCGGCAGATGCTCCAGGAGGTCACCGACAAGACGGAGAGCCTGGCCAAGGATCTGGGCGAGAAGAACAAGGACCTGGCGGGCAATGTCAGCGATCTCAAGAGCAGCCGGGACAAGAATGAGATCCTGCGCCTGCTCTCCACCATCGTCATGCAGGCGGGTGGCATTCAGAACACGGTGGAGGCCAGCCACAAGGATCTGGTGGAAACCCGCCGGGCCCTGGTCGCCATGCAGGAGGAACTGGCCGAGACCCGCCAGCTGCTCAACGAGGATGCCCTCACCGGCGCCCTCAACCGGCGCGGCCTGGACCAGACCCTGACGCGGGAGATCGCCCGTTCCCAGCGGCTGGACACTAAGCTCAGCGTGGCCATGGTGGATCTGGATTACTTCAAGCGGGTCAACGACCAGCATGGCCACGAGGCCGGCGACCAGTTGCTGGTCCATTTCGCCGGTCTCATCAAATCCGTGCTGCGCAAGTCCGACGCCCTGGTGCGCTACGGCGGCGAGGAATTCACCCTGATCCTGCCCGATACCGACTCCCGGGGGGGCCATTTCGTCCTTGCCCGTTTGCAGCAGATCATGAGCAAGAGCCCCCTCATCTTCGAGGGCGGGCAGATCAACACCACCTTCAGCGCCGGGGTCGCCACCCTGCGGGGCGATGAGAACGGACATGCCCTGCTGCGGCGCGCCGACGAAGCCCTCTACGCCGCCAAGAGCGGCGGCCGCAACGCCATCCGGATCGCTGCCTGACCACTTCGTCCGGCCGCCGGCTCGGCGACAATGACGCCATGACAACCCCCCGTTCCCTGGCGGCCGATCTGGTCAACGCCGTTTTGCTGGATGGCCACGCGCTGACCCAGGCCCTGTCCGGCCTCCGCTCCGGCAGTTCCCTCGATCCCCGCGCCATCGCCGCGGCCCAGAGTCTGGCCTATGGCGTGCTGCGCCAGGCCGGGCGATTGCGGTTCTTCCTCGCCCGCCTGGTGGGCCGCCCCCTGAAGCCGGCCGGCCTGCTTGGCGTCCTGCTGGTGGCCATGCATGAGATGGATGCCACCGACACCCCCGCCTATGCCGCGGTCAACGAAGCGGTGGCCCTGGCCGCCTGGCGCCATCCCGGAGCGCGTGGCTTCGTCAACGCGGTGCTACGCAACTTCGGCCGCCGGCGGGAGAGCCTGGCTCGCGATGCGGAGGGCAATGCCGAGGCACGCTGGAACTTTCCCCATTGGTGGCTGGCCCGGCTGCAAGCCGAATATCCGGAGATCTGGCGGGACATCGTCACGGTCCAGAACGCGCACCCCCCCATGACCTTGCGGGTCAACCGTCGTCGCACCCGGGTGACCACCGTTCAGGCACGTCTTGCCGAGGCCGGCATCGCCGGGCGGCAGACCGGCCCCTGGGCCCTGACCCTGGAAAGACCGGTGCCCGTGGCCGAACTGCCGGGCTTCGCCATTGGCGAGGTGTCGGTCCAGGACCTGGGTGCCCAGTGGGCGGCGCCGCTGCTGGACGTCGCCGACGGCATGCGCGTGCTGGACGCCTGCGCCGCCCCCGGCGGCAAGACCGGCCACTTGCTGGAACTGGCGGACCTGGATCTGACGGCCCTGGACAGGGATCCCGCTCGCCTCGCCCGGGTAGGGGAGAACCTGGACCGGCTGGGGCTGTCCGCCCGCCTGCTGGCCGCCGACGCGGCGGCGCCCGCCAGCTGGTGGGACAGCCGTCCCTTCGATCGCATTCTGCTGGACGCCCCCTGCACCGCCTCCGGCGTGGCTGGCCGCCATCCCGACGGCAAATGGCTCAAGCGGTCCGAGGATATGCAACAGCTGGCGGGAGAGCAGGCCCGGCTGCTGGAAGCCTTGTGGCCGCTGCTGAAGCCGGGTGGCAAAATGCTGTACGCCACATGCAGCCTGTTCGGCGCCGAGAATGCCGGGCAGGTGGCCGCCTTCACCGCCCGCCATCCGGACGCCCGCGTCGAAGCCCTCGATCCGCCGGTGGGCGAGGGTGGGCAACTGGTGCCCGGCCCGGATTCGGATGGATTCTTTTATGCCCGCCTGCTCAAGACGTGATTTCCTCCTCCGCGCCGCGGTCGGCCTGGCCGCGCTGCTGGTCGCGCCCGCCGCGCGGGCGGAGGGCATCCAGCTGGTCCAGGCGGAAATCACCCTGAAGGGCGAGTTTTTCCAGCTCTCGGGCTATTTTGACATCCAGCTCTCCTCCACCCTGGAAAACGCCCTCCAGCGTGGCGTTCAGCTCACCTTCGTGCAGGCCTTCGAAGCCCAGCGGGAACGGGACTTCTGGCTGGCCGAGGATCTCATCGAGCTGGAGCGCAACGTGCGCCTGTCCTACAACGCCCTCCTGCGCCAGTATTACGTGAGCATCCAGGGGGTCTCCTCCTCCCACGAAACCCTGGCCGACGCCCTGCGTGCCGTGGGTGACCTGCGCGACTGGGTGGTGCTGAACGTCAAGCAGACCCGGAAGAAGGCGAACAACCGGGCCTACATCCGCATGTACCTGGACATCGCCCAACTGCCCAAGCCCCTCCAGGTCAACGCCCTGGCCTCATCGTCCCGCTGGCAGCTCGACTCGGGCTGGCAGGAACGCAGCTTCAAATACTGAGACTGAGGCCGGGCGGCATGGCGATGATCTACCTGGTTGGCGTCAGTCTCCTGCTGGGTACGGGGCTCATCGGACTCCTGGTCATGGCGGCGGACAACACCGCCTTCCTCGCCGGCAACATTTCCCTGTTGCTGGGCGTCACCGCCGGGGTGGCGCTGGGCCTCGTCGTCCTCATCGGCTACCAGGCCTTCATCCTCATCCGCCGCATCCGTTCCGGTGTGTTCGGCGCCAAGCTCACCGCCCGCTTCTTTCTCATCATCAGCCTCATGGCCCTGATCCCCGGCATGGTGGTGTACGGGGTATCGGTCCAGTTCCTCATCCGTTCCATCGAATCCTGGTTCGACGTGCGCATGGAAAGCGCCTTGGAGGGTGGCCTGGCCCTGGGCCGGTCGGCGCTGGAGCACGTCCAGCGGGAAGTGGTGACCAAGAGCGAGGGCCTGGCCCGCCAGCTGGCCGAACTTCCCCCCCTGTTGCAGACCAGCCGCCTGGACGAGCTGCGGGACGCCGCCGGTCTCCAGGAGGTCAGCCTGCTGGACGACAAGGGCAGGCTGCTGGGGTTTTCCTCCGCCAACCGGGGCAGTCTGCTGCCACCGGCCCTGGACCGGGGCGCCCTTTGGCAGGCCAGGCTGTTCCAGCCCTGGTCCCGGCTCGTGGCCAGCGAAAGCGAGGGCATCAACGTGAAGGTGGTGGTGCCGGTCAGCCTGGTGGCGCTGACGGAGAAACTGCGGATCCTGCAGGTGGTGCAGCCGGTCCCCGCCCAGCTCGCCTCGGACGCCCAGCAGGTGGAAGCCGCCCGCCAGGGTTACCAGGAATTGGTGCTATCCCGACTGGGCTTGAAGCGCCTGTACGGGATTTCCCTCACCCTGGCCCTCACCCTGGCCCTGTTCTCCGCCTTGAGCCTGGCCTTCATCCTCTCCGACCGCCTCGCCGCGCCCTTGCGCGCCCTGGCCAGGGGCACCCGGGCAGTGGCCCGGGGCGACTTCACCCAGGTGCAGACCGTGGCCACCCGGGACGAGCTGGGCATGCTCACCCAATCCTTCAACCGCATGACCCGGCAGTTGGCCGAGGCCCGGGCCACCGCCGAGGAAAGCCACGACAAGCTGCTGGAGGCCAACGCCTATCTGGAGGGCGTGCTGTCCAGCGTCACCGCCGGCGTGGTGACCCTGGAACCCGACCTCTCCGTGCGTCTGGCCAATCCCATGGCTGCGGATATCCTGGGCGCGAGCCGGATGGAGCTGGAGAACCGGCCCATGGCCGAGTGGGGCCGGCCCCGGCCGGACGTCGCCGATCCGGGCCTGGTCCGGGAGGGCTTGCAGCGCTTCGCCGCCGACATGGTGAGACATTTCCGGGAAAGCCCCACCCGGCCCTGGCGGGAGCAGGTGGAACTGGATACCCCCCTGGGCAAGCGCATCCTGCTGGCCCGGGGCACCCCCCTGTCGCCAGGCGAGGAACCCGACTACGTGCTGGTGCTGGACGACGTCACCCAGCTCATCCAGGCCCAGCGCGACGCCGCCTGGGGGGAGGCGGCCCGGCGCATGGCCCACGAGATCAAGAACCCCCTCACCCCTATCCAGCTCTCCGCGGAGCGCCTGGAGGCCAAGCTGGCCGACCGTCTGGAAGGGCCGGCCCGGGATACCCTGACCCGGGCTACCGCCACCATCGTCGGCCAGGTGGCGGCCATGAAGAGCCTGGTGGATGCCTTTGCCCAGTATGCCCGCCTGCCGTCGCCCCGAATCGAGCGGGTGGACTTGAACGCCCTGACCCGGGAAGTCATGCACTTGTACGAGGGGGGCATCCCCCTGGAGCTGGATCTGGCGCCCGAGCTGCCACCGGTGGCCGGCGACCCCTCCCTGCTGCGCCAGGTGCTGGTGAACCTCATGAAAAACGCCCAGGAAGCCCTGCACGACCGGGAATCCCCGAAAATCCACGTCGAGACCCGGCTCGAGGAGGAACGCATCGCCCTCGCGGTGGAGGACAATGGCCCCGGTTTCCCGGAGGAACTCAAGCACCGGATGTTCGAGCCCTATGCCACCACCAAGCCCCGTGGTACCGGGCTGGGTCTGCCGGTGGTAAAAAAGATCATCGAGGAACATCACGGCGCCATCGAGGTACGCAATCTGGATGGCGGCGGCGCGCGCATCTGCGTGCGCCTACCCGTCCTGGTCGACAAGAAAGGATAGGCAATGCCCGAAATACTGGTGGTGGACGACGAGCCCGGAATCCGGGAACTGATGCGGGAAATCCTGGAGGAGGAGGGTTACGACGTGCGCGCCGCCGAGAACGGCACGGCTGCCCGGTCCGCCCTGGAAGCCAAGGTGCCGGATCTGGTGCTGCTGGACATCTGGATGCCCGACGTGGACGGGGTCACCCTCCTCAAGGAATGGAAGACCCAGGGCCGTCTCACCATGCCGGTGGTCATGATGTCCGGCCACGGCACCGTGCACACGGCGGTGGAGGCCACCCGCCTGGGGGCCTTCGACTACCTGGAAAAACCCGTGGCCTACAAGCAGTTGCTGGAGACCGTGCGCAAGGCCATGGAGACCCGCTCGGCCAAGGCCATCACCACGGGCACGCTGGAATATCTGGGCGCGGGCGAGGCCATCAAGCGCCTCACCCAGCAGTTGGGCCTGGCGGCCAGCGCGGGTCTGCCGGTGCTGCTGATGACGGAGCCCGGCGCCGGCGAGGAGGCCGTGGCCCATTTCCTCACCCCTCCGGAGGGCGCCTTCATCCAGGTGGACGAAGCCGCCGTCCTGGCCGACCGGCCTGCGGATCTGCTGGTGCGCGCCAAGGGCGGCCTGGTGTTCGTGCCCGACCTGTCCGCCCTCTCCACCATGCAGCAAAAGGGTCTGGCCCTGCTCATCGCCCGCCGGGGCGAGTTCGCCACCCGGGTGGTGGCGGCCTGCCAATGCCCACCCGCCCAGATGCTGGCAGAGGGAAAGTTGCTGCGGGAACTGCACGACTTCTTCGCCCACGCCGTGGTGGAATTGCCCCCCCTGCGGGCCCGGCGTGAGGACATTCCGGCCCTCGCGACCCGCATGCTGGAGGATGCCTGCGCCCAGTTGCTCATCCCGCCGCGCAGGTTCACCGAGGCGGCCCTGGCTGCCCTCTCCGCCTATGACTGGCCCGGAAACCTGTCGGAACTGGATGCCCTGGCCGGCCGCCTGGCCCTGGAGGAAGGAGGCGAACCGGTGGACGTGGCCGCCGTGGAGGCCATCCTGGGCAAGCCGGCCAAGGCCACCGGTCCCGCCGGCATCGATCTCATGCTGCACCTGCCCCTCAAGGATGCCCGGGATGCTTTCGAGAAAGCCTATCTGGAAGCCCTGCTGGCGGAATGCAACTGGGGCATGAGCCGGGCCGCCGAGCGTGCCGGGCTGGACCGCACCAACCTCTACCGCAAGGTGAAGCAACTGGGCATCGAGGCGCCGGAGAAGAAATAGCCGGGGCGCTGTCAGCCTCCTGCCGGACCATTCCCACCGATCACGGACGACTGCACGACATCCCCTCATGAAAATCATCATTCTCGGCGCCGGCCAGGTGGGCTCCAACCTGGCGGAACACCTGGTCCGCGAAGGCAACGACCTCACGGTGGTGGATCTGGATTCGGAGAAGCTCTCCGCCTTGCAGGAACGCTTCGATCTGCGCACCGTCTGCGGCCAGGCCTCCCACCCTTCCATTCTCAAGCAGGCTGGCGCCGATGATGCCGACATGCTCATCGCCGTCACCCTCAACGACGAAACCAACATCGTCGCCTGCAAGCTGGCGGGCACCCTGTTCAACATTCCCACCAAGATCGCTCGCATCCGCGCCATCGATTACATGAAGCATCCCCGCCTGTTCGACGCGGACCATTTCGGCGTGGACCACGTCATCGCCCCGGAACAGGAAATCACCGACTACCTGCGCAAGCTCATCGACTATCCGGAAGCCCTGCAGGTGGTGCCCTTCGGCGGCGAGCGGGCGCGGCTGGTGGCCATGAAGGCCCGTGTCGGCGGCCCTCTGGTGGGCCACGAGCTGCGCGACCTGCAAAAGCACCTGCCCGGCCTGGACGCCCGGGTGGCCGCCATCTTCCGGCGCGACCGCACCATCGTCCCGGAAGGGCGCACCGTCATTCAGGACGGCGACGAGATCTTCTTCATCGCCGCCACCGAGAACATCCGCGCGGTCATGAAGGAGATGCGCCGGGGCGACAGGAGCGTGCGCCGGGTCATGATCGCCGGCGGCGGCAACATCGGCCAGCGGCTGGCGAGGAATCTGGAGGCGGATTACGAGGTCAAGATCATCGACCGCAACAAGAAGAACACGGAGCATCTGGCCAGCCTGCTCAAGCGCACCCTGGTGCTTACCGGCGACGCCACCGACGAGGATCTGCTTCTCCAGGAAAACATCGAGGACATGGACGTGTTCTGCGCGCTGACCAACGATGACGAGGACAACATCATGTCTTCGTTGCTGGCCAAGCGCCTGGGGGCGAAGAAGGTCATCGCGCTCATCAACCGCTCTACCTACGTGGACTTGCTCCAGGGCGGCGAGATCGACATTGCGCTATCCCCCGCCCAGGCCACCATCGGGCCCCTGCTCACCCACATCCGCCGGGGCGACATGGCGGTGGTGCATTCCCTGCGCCGGGGCGCGGCGGAGGCCCTGGAAGCGGTGGTCCACGGCGACGCCAAGTCCTCCAAGCTGGTGGGCCGCCGCATCGAGCAGGTGGAATTGCCCGAGGGCGTCTCCATCGGCGCCCTACTGCGCGGCACCCAGGTCATCATCGCCCATCATGACACGGTCATCGAATCCGGGGATCACCTGATCCTGTTCGTGCCCAACAAGCGCATGATCCCCAAGGTGGAAAAGCTGTTCCAGGTGGGTCTGGGCTTTTTCTGAGCGTTCCCATGCCGCGCCGCATTTTTCCCATCCTGCACGTGCTGGGCCTCGTCATCCTGGTATTCGGCATCTCCATGCTGGCCCCCCTGCTGCTGTCCGAGATCAGCAAGGACGGCGCTCAGCGGGCCTATGACGAAGCGGTGCTCATCACCATCGGCTCCGGCGCTTTCCTGTTCCTGTTGAGCCGGCGTTGGCGGGACGACCTGAGGATGCGCGACGGCATCCTGCTGGTGGTGCTGATCTGGAGTCTGCTGCCCGCCTTCGCCGCGCTGCCCTTCATCATTCATATGCCCGACCTGTCCCTGGCCGACGCCTATTTCGAGGCCATGTCCGGGCTCACCGCCACTGGCGCCACCGTGCTCTCCGGCCTGGACCGCCTGCCCTGGTCCATCAACCTGTGGCGGGCGCAGCTGCACTGGATCGGCGGCCTGGGCATCATCGTCCTGGTGGCGGCGGTGCTGCCCCTGTTGGGCGTGGGTGGCCGCCAGATGTTCAAGGCCGAGGTGCCCACCCCCATGAAGGATCAGAAGCTCACGCCACGCATGGCGGAGACGGCGAAGGGGCTGTGGCTGGTCTACCTCTACCTCACCGTCGCCTGCATCCTGGTGCTGTGGAGCCTGGGCATGAGCTTTTTCGATGCCGTGGTCCACGCCTTCTCGGTCATGGGCCTGGGGGGCTTCTCCTCCCACGATGCCAGCCTGGGCTATTTCGATTCCCTTCCCCTGGAAATCGCGGTGGCCGTGTTCGCCCTCATCGCCGGCATCAACTTCGCCACCCATTTCGCCGCCCTGCGCGGCCACAGCCTGAAGGTCTATCGGTACGATCCGGAGATCCGCTGGTTCCTGGGCTTTGTCCTGGCGAGCGGGTTGGCGCTGGCCGTTCTGCTGTGGCAGCGGGATGTGTTCCTGGACTTTCCCAGCGCCCTGCGCCACGCCATGTTCAACACCATTTCCGTGGCCACCACCCTGGGCTTCGCCACCACCGATTACGGCCACTGGCCCTTCTTCGCCGGCCTGTGGCTGCTCTTCCTGTGCAGCTTCTCCACCAGCGCAGGCTCCACTGGCGGCGGCATCAAGATGATGCGGGCGGTGCTGCTCTACAAGCAGGTCTATCGGGAGCTGAAGAAGCTGATTCACCCGGAAGCCCAGATCCCCCTGCGCCTGGGGGAGGATCTGGTGCCCAACAAGGTCGTCTACGCGGTGCTGGCCTTCATGTTCATCTACGTGGCCTCCATCGTCTCCCTGAGCTTCGTGCTCTCCTTCTCCGGTCTGGACGTGCTCACCGCCTTTTCCGCCGTGGTGGCCTGCATCAACAACACCGGTCCGGGCCTGGGCGAGGTGGGCCCGGCCAGGAATTACGCGGTGCTGACGGATTTCCAGACCTCGGTATGCGCTTTCGCCATGCTGCTGGGCCGGCTGGAGCTGTTCACCCTGCTGGTGGTGTTGACGCCGGCATTCTGGCGGCGATGAAGACCTTCAGCGTGGAGCGGGTCCGCTCCCATGCCGTGCTCCCTCTGCTGCATGTGCTGGGCATGATCATCGGGGTGTTCGGCCTGTCCATGCTGCTGCCCCTGGCGGTGTCCGAGCTCTCCCGGGACGGCGCCCAGCGGGCCTACGACGAGGCCGTCCTCATCACCCTGGCCTGCGGCGTGTTTCTCTGGCTCACCGGGCGGCGCTGGAAGCGGGAGCTGAAGACCCGGGATGGCATCCTGCTGGTGGTGCTCACCTGGCTGCTGACCCCCCTGTTCGCCGCCCTGCCGCTGCTGATCCAGCTTCCGGGCCTGAGCTTCACCGATGCCTACTTCGAGACCATGTCGGGGCTCACCACCACCGGCGCCACCGTGCTCTCCGGCCTGGACAAGCTGCCCACCTCCATCAACATCTGGCGTGCCCAGCTGCACTGGCTGGGTGGCCTGGGGGTCATCGTGCTGGTGGTGGCGGTGCTGCCTCTGCTGGGGGTGGGCGGCCGCCAGATGTTCAAGGCCGAGACCCCGGGCCCCATGAAGGACGACAAGCTGACGCCGCGCATGGCGGAGACCGCCAAGGGCCTGTGGAAGGTCTACATCCTGCTGACCCTGGTCTGCATCGTCCTCTACTGGTATTTCGGCATGACCCCGGGCGATGCCGTGGTCCACGCCTTCTCGGTCATGGGCCTGGGAGGTTTCTCCTCCCACGACACCAGCTTCGGCTACTTCAAGTCCCTGCCCCTGGAGATCGTCACCGAGGTGTTCGCGGTCCTCGCCGGCCTCAACTTCGCCATGCATTTCCTGGCCCTGCGGGGCCGCAGCCTGTCCCCCTACCGGACCGATCCGGAGATCCGCTGGTATTTCGGCTACCTCATCGGTAGTTGCCTGGCCCTGGGCCTGCTGCTGTGGGCCCAGGGCGTGTATCCGGATTTTCCCGGCGCTCTGCGGGACGCCACCTTCAGCGTGGTGTCCATGGCCACCACCCTGGGCCTGAGCACCGCCGACTTCGGGGCCTGGCCCACCTACATGGGCCTGTGGCTGCTCTTTCTGTGCAGCTTCACCACCAGCGCCGGCTCCACTGGCGGGGGCATCAAGATGCTGCGGGCCGCTCTGCTCTACAGGCAGATCCACCGGGAGATGCTGCGGGTGCTGCATCCCCATGCCCAGGTCAATATCCGCCTGGGGGACCAGGTAGTGCCCAACAAGGTGATGTACGCAGTGCTGGTGTTCTTCTTCGTCTACGTGGCGTCCATCGTGCTGCTGAGCTTCCTCTTGTCCCTCTCCGGCCTGGATGTGCTCACCGCCTTTTCCGCCATCGTCGCCTGCATCAACAACACCGGCCCGGGGCTGGGCCAGGTGGGGCCGTCCACCACCTACGCGGTGCTCACCGATTTTCAGACCTGGGTCTGCACCTTCGCCATGCTGCTGGGCCGGCTGGAACTGTTCACCCTGCTGGCGACCCTGACGCCGGCGTTCTGGCGGAAGTAGCCGCCGGCTCCGCCGGTATGAGGCTGTCCAGGGGCACGGGCCGGGCGATGCCGTAGCCCTGGGCATAGTTGACGCCGATGTGGTCGAGTTCCCGCAGGATGGCGTCGTCCTCCACGAATTCGGCGATGGTTTCCATGCCCATGACCTGGCCGATGCGGTTGATGGCCTCGACGAAAGCCCGGTCGATGGGATCGGCGACGATGTCGCGGACGAAGGCGCCGTCGATCTTCAGGTAGTCCACCGGCAGGTTCTTCAGGTAGGAGAAGGAGGACATGCCGGCGCCGAAGTCGTCCAGGGCGAAGCGGAAGCCCTGGGCCTTCATCTCCTTCATGAAGGCCTGGGCCCGGCCCAGGTGGGAAATGGCGGCGGTCTCGGTGATCTCGAAGCAGACCCGGGAAGGATCGATGGCCTGGGCGCGCCGCTCCCGGTGCACGAAGGCGGCGAAGCCCTCGTCCTGGAGAGACAGGCCGGACAGGTTGATGGACAGCGCGATGCGAGGCATGGCGGCCAGGCGCTGGAAGCTTTCCCGCACCACCCAGCGGTCCACCTCGCCCATGAGGCCGTAACGTTCGGCGGCGTGGATGAACAGGCCGGGGGGGAGCAGCCTGCCGTCTTCGTCCTGCATGCGCAGCAGGATCTCGTAATGGCGTTGCTGGTTGCCGTGCAGGGGACGGATCTCCTGGGCGTGGAGTTGGAAGCGGTTGGCGGCCAGGGCGGCGCGGATGCGGCTGGCGGCCTGGAGCTCCTGGCGGCGCCGGTTCAGGTCCTCGTCGTCCGGGCGGTGGACGTGGATGCGGTTGCGTCCCTTTTCCTTGGCGGCGTAACAGGCCATGTCGGCGGCGGCCATGACGTCCGCCAGGGTCTGGCCGCCGCCCTGAATGGGGGCCAGGCCAATGGAGACGCCGATCTCGAATTCCCTGTCCTCCCAGATGAACTTGAAATCGCGCACCAGGGTGCGCAGCTTTTCCGCGATCTCCTCCGCCTTTTCCAGGGGGCAGCCGCGTAGCAGCAGGCCGAACTCGTCGCCACCCAGACGGGCCAGGATATCCCCGCTGCGGACATGGGTCTGCATGAGCTGGGCCAGACGTTTGAGCAATTCGTCCCCAGCCAGGTGGCCACAGGTGTCGTTGACGATCTTGAACTGATCCAGGTCCAGGTAGAGCATGGCGTGCCGCTGGTCCGTGGCGTCCAGGTCGGCGTGGCCGATCAGTTCCCCCAGGTGGCTCTCGAACTCGCGCCGGTTGAAGAGGCCGGTCAGGGCATCGTGGGCCAGTTGCCAGGCCATCTCCCGGGTCATGGCGCGCTTGTCGGTGACGTCGTGGAACACCATGACCACGCCGGCCAGGGCGCCATCCTTGTCCCGGATGGGGGCGGCGGAATCCTCGATGGCGATCTCGGTGCCATCGCGGCCGATCAGGATGGTGTGGTTGGCCATGCCCACCACCCGGCCTTCCCGGCGGCAGCGGTCCACGGGGTTTTCCGCCGGTTCCCCGGTCTCCTCGTTGACCAGGACCATGACTTCATGGATGGGGCGGCCGGCGGCTTCCGCATGGGGCCAGCCGGACAGCCGCTCCGCCGCCGGATTGAGGAAGTTGACGCGGCCTTCGCGATCGGTGGTGAGGACGCCATCGCCGATGGAGGCCAGGGTGACCTGGGCCAGCTCCTTTTCCTCGAACAGGGCCCGTTCCAGGGCGACGCGGTCGCTGATGTCGGTGTGGGTGCCTGCCATGCGCACCGCCTTGCCCTGAGCGTCCCGATGACAGGCGCCCCGGGCCAGGATCCACACCCAGTGGCCGTCCTTGTGGCGCATGCGGTGGACGTTCTGGTAGGCGGCCGTGTCGCCGTCCAGGTGGGCGCGGATGTCGGCCCGGACCCCGGCCAGGTCGTCGGGATGGACGCGGGCTTCCCATTCATCGACGCTGTCGCCGATCTCGTTCTCGGCATGGCCCAGCATGGCTTTCCAGCGTGGCGAGAAAAACACCCGGCCGTTGGCGATGTCCCAGTCCCAGAGGCCGTCGTTGGCCCCGCTCAGGGCCAGCTTGAGGCGCTCCTCGCTGGCGGCCAGGCGTTCCTGGGCGGATTTGAGTTCCGCCTCCCGCTCGGCCAGGGTGTCCAGCATGGCGTTGAAGCCCCTCGCCACCACCGAGGCTTCGTCCTCGCCGGCGAGTCTGGCGCGGGCGCCGTGGTCGCCGGCACGCACCGCTTCCGCGGCGGCGCGGATGACATAGAGCCGGCGCGTCAGCCGGCGGGCCATCCAGAGGGCGAGGACGGCGCCGATGAAAATGGCTACGCCGGTGTAGACCAGTCCGTCCCGGGTGACCGCGTCCAGCCGGGCCCGGGTGGAACCGGCGGCCAGACCCACCCGGGCCCAGCCCAGGCGCTTGCCGTTCATCGTCACCGGCACCGCGCTGTCCACCAGGGCGGCCCCCCGGCTGAGGACGATGGCTCGGCCCGCCGTCAGCATGCGGCGGCTGGCGGCATCGGAAAGATAGAGGCCGCGCCGGCTGGGCTCGTTGTGGGCCAGCACCCGGCCGGCGTTGTCGGTGAGCATGACGAAGACGATGCCCGGATAGCTGCCGTGGGCATCCACCAGTTCCTGGAGGCCGGCGCTGTCCCGGGCCAGCATGCCGGTGGCGGCCGACACCGCCAGGGTATTGGCCAGGGTCTCGCTCTGCTCGGCTTGACGGGCGAGGAGGAAATTCTGCTGGCGCTGGGCAAGGTCCCAGACGAACAGGCTCATCATCACCGCGTGCACGGCGGCGACGCCGAACACCAGTTGCCGGCGAAGGCTGCCGAAGAGGAAGCGGCGCAGGTTCATGGCCGCGCCCCCACCTTGGCCTCGTACTCGGCGAGGAAGCGGCGCACGATCTGATAGCTGCCGTCATCGGCGGGAAGGATCCGGGCGGTTTCCATGGCCTCCAGCACCCGCCGGCCTTCGCTGTCCTCGTGGAGATGGAGGAGGATATTACGGACCGTTTCCACCAGGTTCGCTGGCAGGTCATTCCGGACCATGACCGCGTTGTTGATGAGGGGCGGCGTCTCCCAGATCACCCGCAACTGGGCCGCTTCCCTGGGATGGTCTTTCTGGAAGGCGCGCCAGGGCGGCGGCCAGGTGGCGCCCACGGCGGCCTCCCCCAGGTAGGCGTTGAGAATGGCGGATTCCTGGGAGCCCACGTAGCGGTTCTCGATGTCCCGGTTGACGTCGAGTCCCTGACTGGCCAGCCAGAGCCTGGGCATCATGCCGGCTGCCAGCGCCGTGGGAGCCGGATAGGCCACAACCTTGCCCTTCAGGTCGGCGGGGGCGCGGATGCCGCTGTCCCTGCGGACGATGAAAATGCCTTTGAAATCCTCGCTGTCTCCGGCTTGGGCGATGACCCGGTATCCCCGGTCCTGGGCCAGGATGGCCTGGTAGGGGTTGGGAAGGGCGAAATCCAGCCTGCGCTCCCGCAGCTTCTCTTCGAAATGGGAAAAGCCGCTGGAGGCTTCCAATACGAAGCGGGCGTCGGGAACGCGCCGGTTCAGGTAATCCATGAGGGGCGAGAAGGCCTGGTCCAGCTTGCGGGGGTGGTGGCCCAGATGCACGCCGAAACGGTATGTCGTGACTTCGCCAGCCACGGGGGCGGCGGCATATTCGGGCATCGGGGGTGGGGCTTCCTTCTCGCAGCTCGCCAGGAAGAGCGGGCCGGTGGCCAGCAAAAACAAGCCGAGCAGCGTACGGCGTTGGGGATTCATGCCTGTCGGATCACGATTTCTTGTACCCGTGTATCGGCAGCCCGGCGGGATTACTTGAGCACGCTTCTCCAGTTCGTGATCGGCGGGCAGGCGATTTCTTACACCGCCTGGAGCCGGGCGTATTCCAGGATGAAGACCTTCCGCCCCAGTCTGGGAAACTCCACGCTGATCTCCGTATCCGGCCCCTGGCCCTGGTAGCCGGTCACCGTGCCCTCGCCATATTTGGGGTGGCTGACCCGGCCGCCCACCTTGAAGGGTGGCTCCACCCCCCGCCGGGACACAGTGGGGATGGCGTAATGGGCTGCGGGCTCCTGGAAAGCGGGGGGCGGGGTCGTCAGGCCCAAGGAGCGCGACCCCCGGGGCTCCTCCCATCGGTCTGCGCCCCTTCCCGAGGGGGCCGGGAAACCACTGGGGCGCCCCGGTGAGTTTCTTGATAGGGAGCGCACCAGGGTCTCCGGCACCTCCTCCAGGAAGCGGGAAGGCAGTCCGTAGCGCATCTGGCCGTGGAGCAGGCGCATGCGGGCGTGGGTCAGGTAGAGCCGGCGGCGGGCCCGGGTGATGGCCACGTACATGAGGCGGCGCTCCTCCTCCAGGCCGTCCTGTTCGGTCATGGCGTTCTCGTGGGGGAACAGTCCTTCTTCCAGGCCGGTGATGAATACGGTGTGGAACTCCAGGCCCTTGGCGGCGTGGATGCTCATGAGCTGGCCCGCGTCCTGACCCTGGGCCGCTTCGGGCTCCCCGGCCTCCAGGGCGGCGTGGGCCAGGAAGGCTTCGAGGGACTGGTCCTCGCTGTCGGCGGCGAAGGCGGCAGCGGCGTTGGCCAGTTCCGCGAGGTTCTCCACCCGGTCCTCGCCATCCCTCTCGTTCTCGTAGAAGGCCTTGAGGCCGGAACGGGCCACCACGTGGTCCACCTGTTCCACCAGGGACAGGCCCGCCAGATCGCTTTTCAGGCCGTCCACCAACTGCACGAAGGGGGCGAATTTCTTGCCAGCCTTGCAGGCGGCCGCCCACAGGCTGGTGCCCGCTCTCCGGGCCTCGGCGTCCACGCTTTCCAGGGTGCGGGCGCCGATGCCCCGGGCGGGGAAGTTCACCACCCGCAAGAAGGCGTTGTCGTCTTCCGGGTTGGCGATCAAGCGCAGGTAGGCCAGGGCGTGCTTGATCTCGGCCCGCTCGAAGAAGCGCAGGCCGCCGTAGACCCGGTAGGGGATGCCCGCGGAGAACAGGGCGTGCTCCAGGCTGCGGGACTGAGCGTTGGAACGGTACAGCACCGCCATGTCCAGGAAGGCTTCGCCCTCCCGCTTGAGGGCCTGGATCTCCTCCACCACGAAGCGGGCCTCCTCGCCGTCATCCAAGGCCTCGAAGTGGCGGATCAACTCACCCTGTCCGGCGTCGGTCCACAGATCCTTGCCCAGGCGGCCCTGGTTGTGGGCGATGACAGCGTTGGCGGCGTCCAGGATGGTGGAGATGGAACGGTAGTTCCGGGTGAGCCTGATGGGCTCGGACTGGCCCATCTCCGTGAGGAACAGGGCCATGTTGGCCACGTTGGCGCCCCGGAAGGCGTAGATGGACTGGTCGTCGTCGCCCACGGCGAACAGGGCCGTGTCCGGCCCCTGGAGCAGTTTCAGCCACAGGTATTGCAGGCGGCTGGTGTCCTGGAACTCGTCCACCAGGATATGGCGGAAGCGCTGCTGGTAATGCTCCCGCAGCAGGGCGTTGCGGCTGAGCAGCTCAAAGGCCCGTAGCAGCAGCTCGGCGAAGTCCACCGCGCCCTCCCGCTGGCACTGGGCGTCGTATTCGGCCATGTACTCGGCGAGGTGCCGGGTGTAGGGATCCCAGGCCTCCACCTTTTCGGCCCGCAGGCCCGCCTCCTTGTTCTGGTTGATGAAGCTTTGCAGCTTGCGCGGGTCGTATTTTTCCGTGTCCACGTTCAGGGCCCGCAGGCAGCGCTTCACCGCCGAGAGCTGGTCGGAGGAATCCAGGATGGTGAACAGTTGGGGCAGGCCCGCCTCCCGGTGGTGGGCGCGCAGCAGCCGGTTGCACAGGCCGTGGAAGGTGCCCACCCACATGCCCCGGGTGTTGATGGGCAGCAGGGTGGCGAGCCGGGTCAGCATCTCCTTGGCCGCCTTGTTGGTGAAGGTCACCGCCATGAGCCCCGTGGGCGAGACCTGGCCGGTCTGGATCAGCCAGGCGATGCGGGTGGTGAGGACCCGGGTCTTGCCCGAGCCGGCCCCCGCCAGCACCAGGGTGGAGCCTTGGGCCGTGACGGCGGCCCGCTGTTCGGGGTTGAGGGTGGCGAGAAGGTCGGAGGCGGCGGCGAACATGGGCGGAATTATCGCCGAGGGTGGGCGAGGCGGGCGGCGCGTCAGCGTAAAATGCCGCCCACTTCCGCAATCGAGGCCATTCCATGACCGGTCAGATCACCATCCTCTACTTCGGCCACCTGGCAACCCTGCTCAACCGCGAGAGCGAGATCATGTTCCTGCCCCTCACCATCAAGGACGTGGGCGGTCTCATGGCCCACCTGGCCCGGCGCGGGGAGAATTGGACCGTGGTGTTCGAGAAACCCCGGGAGAGCATGAAGATCACCGTCAACAAGCAGTTCGCCGACGCTGCCACGCCGGTCAAAGCCGGCGACGAACTGGCCTTCGTGGCCTTCAGCATGGGCTGAATCCCTTCCCCGCCCCGCCGGTGTCTCGCGCTTCCCCCGCAGGCGGGGATGCCTGGAGAAGGGGGGCCAACCACGATGCGAATCCAGCTCCCGCCCGCCTGGCTGTCTGCCGCCCTTCTGGGCGCCCTGGCCGTGGCCGGCTTCGCCCCCCTGGGTTGGTTCCCCCTGCCTATCCTCAGCCTGACGGGGCTGTTCCTGCTGGCCCGGGCGGTTTCCCCGGGGCGCGCCTTCCTGCTGGGCTGGAGCTACGGCCTGAGCCTGTTCCTGGCCGGCGTGTCCTGGGTCTATGTCAGCCTTGCCACCTATGGCGGCATGCCCGCCCCCCTGGCCGCTCTGGCCACCGTGATGTTCTGCGCCTTCATCGCCCTGTTCCCCGCTCTGGCCCTGGCCGGCGGGGTTCGCCTGGCGGCGCCGGGCTGGCGGCGCCAGGCCCTGGCCCTGCCTGCCGCCTGGGTGCTGGGGGAGTGGGCGCGGGGATGGGCCTTCACCGGCTTTCCCTGGCTCGCCCTGGGCTACTCCCAGGCGCCGGACAGCCCCCTGGCGGGCTTTGCCCCGGTGCTCGGGGTCTATGGCGTCGGCCTGTTGGCGGCCCTTTCCGCCGGCCTGCTGGCCTTGGCGCTTCCCGTCCTCCCCGGGGGGAATAGGCCGGGTTCCGGGGGGCATGGCTCGCCGCTGCCGGGGCCGGTCGGCGATGCGGAGCCGAACGCCGCCGGGGCTGAATATGTGGGAAAGCTCCGGCTCCTCGCGCGATCCGCCCTGGTCGCCCTCTGGCTCGGTGGTCTGGCGCTGCAACAGATCGACTGGACCCGCCCCTCCGCCGCCCCCGTGTCCGTGGCCCTGCTCCAGGGAAACATCTCCCAGGACATGAAGTTCCGGCCGGAAAAGCTGGAAGCCACCCTGGGCCACTACGCCCGGGCCGTGCTGGCCAGCGACGCCCGTCTCATCGTCCTGCCGGAGACCGCCCTGCCGCTGTTCCGCTCCGACCTGCCCCGGGACTACCTGAAGCTGCTGGCCGACCACGCCAAGGCCCGTAACGGCGATGTGGTGCTGGGGCTGCCGGAGGACGAAGGGACGCGCTACTACAACAGCATCCTCACCCTGGGCGTCTCTCCGGAAGGACGCTATCGCAAGGTCCATCTGGTGCCCTTCGGCGAATTCGTGCCCTTCGGCTTCCGCTGGGCTGTGGACATGATGTCCATCCCCCTGGGCGACTTCGGCCGGGGCGAGCCTGGCCAGCCCCCCCTGGCAGCCGGTGGCGAAAGGCTGGCGGTGAACGTCTGCTACGAGGATGCCTTCGGTGAGGAGCGCATCGCCGCCGCGAAGGATTCCACCCTGCTGTTGAATCTGAGCAACGACGCCTGGTTCGGCGCCAGCCTGGCGCCGCGCCAGCATTTGCAGATCGGGGCCATGCGTTCCCTGGAGGCGGGCCGCTGGCAACTGCGGGCCAACAACACCGGCATCACCGCCATCCTGGACCACAAAGGCCGGGTGCAGGCGGAACTGGCGCCCTTCACCACAGCCACCCTCACCGGCCAGGCCCAGGGACGCGAGGGGACGACGCCCTATCTCCGCCTCGGCAACGCGCCCGTCATTCTTCTCGCCCTGGCTGCGCTGATCTGGGCGCGACGGCGGTAGGCAGGGTTGCCCGGCAACCGACCTGGCCTCCCCCAGGCGAACAAACCGCTGCGTCCCGCTGGTCCAGCAGGTAGTCCAGGAAAGCCCGGGCCACCACGGACATCCGCCGCCCCGCCGGATAGACCGCGTACCAGTGGCGCTGGATGGGAAAGGACTCCGCGTCCAACACCGCGAACTGGCCCGGTTGGTGCAAGGTCAGGGCGTGGCAGGACAGGGCGGAGATGCCCAGCCCAGCCAGGATGGCCTGCTTGATGGCCTCGTTGCTGCCCAGTTCCAGGCGTGGGCGAATGTCCAGGCCATGGTCGTGGAATAGCCGCTCGATGGCCTTGCGGGTGCCGGAGCCGGCTTCCCGCATGATCCAGGGCTCCTCCGCCAAACGGGCCAGCGTCAGCTTTTTCTCGCCGGCCAGGGCATGATCCGGCGCCGCCAGCACTACGATGGGGTTGTCCACGATGGGCGTGGCCACCACGTCGACCTCCTCCGGTGGCGTGCCCAAGAGGTAGAGGTCGTCCAGGTTGTCGGCCATGCTGGCCAGCACCTGCTCCTTGTTGGTGACCCGCAGACTGACCTCGATGCCCGGATGCTGCTTGGAGAATTCTCCCAGCAGACGGGGCGCGAAGTAGGAGGCGGTCGTGATGGCCATCAACCTGAGCTGCCCCTTTTCCAGGCCCCGCCGCTGGGCCACGGACATGGTGAACCGGTCCAGGATGGCGAAAATCTCCCGGCTAGCCTGGGCCAGTTCCCGGCCGTCCTCGGTGAGTAGCACTCTCTTGCCCACCTGTTCCACCAGTGGAGAGCCGACGATGTCGGTGAGCTTTTTCATCTGCATGGAGACGGTGGGCTGGGTCAGGTAAAGCTCCTCCGAGGCCCGGGTGAAACTGCCCAGACGGGCGATGGCCTCGAAAATTTCCAGTTGGCGAAAGGTGGTATGGCGCATGGACGATGAAGAACTGCTCGAAAGGATGGGGTTCAGCCCACCGGGCTTGAGCAAGAAAAGAAGCCCGATCCATTGGAAGCGATAGATGTATATCTATCATGCCTATAGAAAAATGTGACTGTTATTTATGTAGTCAAGTCCTCAAACTGGGCTGTCTCGAATTGTACTGTTTATCGAGCCGCTGGACCAACCAACATCCCCACAAGGAGTGACAAATGGCAGTGAAGACCTACAACGCTGGCGTGAAGGAGTATCGCCAGACTTACTGGATGCCGGAATACACCCCGCTGGACACCGACCTCCTGGCTTGCTTCAAGATCACCCCCCAGCCCGGCGTGGACCGTGAAGAAGCCGCCGCCGCCCTGGCCGCCGAGTCCTCCACCGGCACCTGGACCACGGTGTGGACCGCCCTGCTGACCGACCTGGACTACTATAAGGGCCGCGCCTACCGCACCGAGGATGTGCCGAGCGACGACACCTGCTTCCACGCCTTCATCGCCTACCCCATCTCCCTTTTCGACGACGGCC
>CAZYEY010000220.1:0-31361 GCA_964646585.1 uncultured Thiobacillus sp.
CTGGCCTTCATGGGCTTTGCGGGTCTGGGGGCGGGGGAGTAGGGGAGATGGCCACCTATCTGGTCACCATCGGCCTCATCCTGGCCATCCTGCTGTTTGGCATCGCCGTCCAGCGGGCCTACCAGCGCTTCGCCCGCCGCCATCCGGAACTGGGCCCCTACCGGGACACCGGCAAGGGCTGTGGCTGCTGCTCCGGCGGTTGTGGCTCGGGTTCCTGCTCCACGGGGCACTGACCCCACCCGGCAGGGCTTGAATACCCCGGACTACCCGTGCCCAGGTACTTGGAGGACTGAAGAGCAGGGTGTTTCGTCGTGGACATGAGAGATGGCCGCTGGGCTTCCAAGGGGAATGGGTGGCCCAACGTTGCATCGGCAGGAATCTGAGGCTTGTCGTGTTTTTTTACAGTGGTTGGCTCCCGGGGTGAGTGACTGGATCCGCAGCTGTGCGGCCCCTGTCAGAGATGGCAGATAAATCAAAGGATTTGGCTTCCTGAGGAGGTATTGGGAAAGGAAGGCCGTACAGGCTTGAAGAGTTGGATTGCTTCTTGCTTATGTAACCGCAGTTGGTCTCGCCTTGCGGGCGAGAAATTTTCCACTTTCTAGGGAGATGTCATGAAGACGATGAGAAACGTGGTGGGATGGATGTTTGGCGCGGCCGCGCTGCTCTCCACGGCGGCGGTCCAGGCGGGTGGCGGCTTGTCGTACCCCGGCACCCTGCTTGGAACGCCGGGAGGGCAGGTCACGGCCACCTGGACCTTCGATGCCGGAGTCGATTACCCCTTCACTGGGGCAAATTTCTGGATGGAATATGACCCCGCCTCGATGGATCTGGTGGCCGGGGGGGCGAAGGTTGAGGCCGGAGGTACGGAGTATGACCTTTGGGATGTGCTCGACGATTTGTCCACTATGGGCGCTGGCGTGTTGACGAACGTGTCGCCGGGAATGGTGGCGTTTTCCGTCTACCTGCCCGTGTCGCCCGTGCCCGTTGTCATCCCCGTGAGCGGGCCGGTGACCCTCAGCGCCACTTTCGAACTGAGCAACACTTTTACTGGTCCGGCGCTCATCAGATTCGGAGGGGCATTGGCGGGTGAGGCAGATGAGAGCCTGTTCGATGGGTCGATCCAGGTGACCACCGTCCCCGAGCCAGAGACCTGGCTGATGTGGCTGGGCGGCCTGGGTCTGCTGGCCTTGGGTCGTATCAGGCGCCAAGTCTGACTGGGATCGGGAACCGTGAGCATGGCCTGGCGTATGCCAGGCCATTTTTGTTTGCAGGCCCGTTTCCATGCGGATCGGGGACATGGTTTGTGCCGCAGGAGGGTGGATGAGTAATGTCATGGTGACCCTGATCGTCCTAGTGGGGCTGGCCGCCCTGGCTGGCCTGTTCCTGTATCTGACCGTCCTCGATGCCGGCCGGTGGCGGAAGAAGCTGGATGCCGTGCTGACGCCGATCGGGTTTCTGCCGGCGGGCGAATCCGAAAAGAACGCCCTGGAAAAGCGGTTGCGAATCACCCATCCCCGGCATGACGGCAAGCGATTGTTGCTGCGTCTCTATGGCCGTCCGTCATCGACCGGGGATTGTCGGATCTATGTCTGCGACTACCGCTTTTCCAGCGCCAGCGGCAAGGCCAGGGGCGCGGCCTGGCTGCTGGTTTGCCTGGTTTCCGATGCATTGGCCCTGCCCAGGGTGCATGTCGAAGGCGTTCCCGCCTTGCCCAGCTGGATGAATACCCTCCAGGGCGCTTTGGCTGACGCCATGGATATTCCCGGTGCCAAGCGATGGATATTGGGCGACCAGGACTTCGACCGCCGCTATCGGGTCTTCCATTTCGAAGAGGGAGCCGCGCCTGCGTTGCTTCCCGCGCTTTCGGCCATTCTGCGGGAGACGCCTGGAGGGGTCGGCGTGGATATGGAGAAAGACACTTTGGTGCTGACCAGCATCGAGATCCTTGCCGATCGTGTACGCCAGGAGATCGACCCGCAAAAGCTGCTGGGCCTGATTCATTGTGCGAGCAGGTTGCGAGAAGTGCTCGGTGAGGATCCCGGTCATCGGTGACGGGCATGATGCGGAATCAGGGTGTCGCCTTTTTTTACACGGATTGTCTCGATTCCGGGGGAATTCCGGCCAGGAATCATCGACTTGGTGAACATTGCGCAATTCCGAGTGTCGGGATTTTTTACATTATTTGCCGAACCTGCCCACGGTCGTTGACTTGTGGTCTGGTAAACCCCGATCTGGCGGGCCTACAACCATGTGGCCCGGTATTTGCTTGAGTAGAAAAAAGTGCGCCCAAGGAGACCGAAAATGACTCTATATAAGCAGGCTTTGATCCTGGGTTCGGCGATGTGGCTTGCCACTTCCGGCGCCTACGCCTCAGCTCCGGAGATAGACTGGTCCATGACGGGGGGCGCGGGCGCGCCGGGTGACGTGGTCCATTCCACCCTGGTACTGAATATCTCGGGTTTCGACTTTGATTCCTTTACCTTGGATCTGGCCTACGATCCGCAGGTCATGACCTTCCTGACAGCCGCATCCACTGTGGCATTCAATGGCGTCACCATCCCCTTTGCCGCGCTACCGAACTTTTCTCCGCCCACGGGGAGCTTCGACGGGGTGGGCGACTGGCATGCGTATTTTTCTTCCTTCAGTCTCAACCCTGTTCCGGTGATCGGAAATCTGGTCTTGACGGGGGTGTTCCAGATTGCCGGGCCGGGCGCCGGATCCCCCATCCCGGGGGATTATCTGGTGCGGGCGAGCGGATCGGTGACCACCGACCTCGTTTATGAAGAGCGCTATTTCAATGCGCAAACCCTCGTCACAGTGGTGCCAGAGCCGGAGTCCTGGCTGTTGTGGCTGGGTGGTGTGGGATTGGTGGCATTGCGGCTCGCCCGCTCGCGCGGGTAGTTTTATCCCTTGGGCCGCGCACCAAGACGCGGGCTGATGGGTTTGGATGTTGAGTAACTGCTGAGTAACCGATAAAGCCACACCCGCTGCGAGGCGGGGCCGGAAAACCACGGATCTCCCCAGTGTGGAGATGGCCGGGTTGCCATGGCGGAGACAGACGTTATGGCGAAAGAGTGTATTGGGAGCGTTCCTGGCATGGGCGATGGCTCGGGCGGGACTCCCTGCCTACCCGTCTGTCTTCGTTCACCCCTGCTTGCCTTCAATTACGTTCAAACCATGAGCCCTGCGGGCTCTGGAGGGTATGACCATGTTCGCGCTGCTGAATAAGACCTTCGAAAATTCCCAGAAATCCAACGTGGTGGACGCAGTGCTCAGTCGCCTGAACATGGGGGGGCTCCGGCGTCGTACCGGGCAGCGGGGCAACCCGCCCCAGCGTCGCAAGATCCTCTTCGAGAGCTTGGAGCCTCGTTTGCTCCTATCCGCAGATCTGTTGCCGGGGGCCGGGCAGGCGGCCCAGGCCGATCAGCAGACTCCCGAGTCTGCCTTCTCCCATACCGCGCATACACCCCAGATCAACTGGTCGGCGCAAAGTGTCATGCTGGATGCGCCGATCTACACCACTGGCGTGGTGAGTGATTTCGACCTGGATAATTTCAGTTCGCCCCTGGCGCCGGTGGGGCCCGCCGGGAGCCTGGCCTACGCCGGCGGCGTGCAAGGCACGCTGGACTTCGATGGCGACTCGGATGTCCTGCAGATCGATCTGGACGGAGGGCAGGTGTTCACCCTGCGCTTCAAACCCTCCAGCCCCAGCCTGCAGGCCGGCATCGAAGCCTTCGACCCCAACGGCAATTCCCTGGGCTTCATGGAAGCCGCCAACCCGGGCGACAGCCTGGTCCTGCAGGTCCGCGCCGCTGCGACGACCGGCAGCTACAGCATCGATGTGACCAGTCTGGCCGGTGCCGGTGAATACACCGTGGAAATCTTCCTCAATGCTGCCGTGGAGGACGGGGATACCGATTACGACAGCCCCCAGGATATGGACTTCGCCTTCACTGCCCTGCTGGACAGCGGCGCCTCCCGGGGCGCGGTGGTCGGCGGGCTGAGCACTGCTTTGCCCGAGCGGACATTGGTGGAAGAAGACTTCCAGGACGACTATGCCTTCTGGAACGACGTGGGCAACGGCATCTGGCAGCTGCAAAGCGACAATGGGGATGCCTATATCATCCTGGACAGTAACGGTGGCTATGGCGACGACTACGATGCCTACCTCACCATGTACGCAGACCGGTATGCCACCGAGGAGTGGATCGACAACGGTGAAGGCGGGTATACCCGCTATACATATGACTCCAGCTTGAATCAGGCCACCTGGCGGGTGGATCTGACCGGCGCCACCCGCGCCGTGCTGAGTTTCGAGCAATGGGGTTACGATCTCAATGGTCACGGCTACTGGGGCGAGTTCTACGGCTCCGCCAATTTCGATGGCGTCGCCATCAGCGTGGATGGCGACCGTTGGGTGGTCATCCAGGATTTCGGTGCAATCAACGATTACAACCGCAATTCGTACAGCATCGATCTGGTGGCTGCGGTTGCCGGATATGGCATCACCCTGGGGGCGGACACCCGCATCCGTTTCCAGTTTTATGACGCAGGCGCCAGCTATGAGGGGTATGACGGTGGCGAGGGGTTCTACCGCAACTTCGACAACATCCGCATCACCACCGACCAACAGCAGATTCTGCTGACGCCCGCCTCGGTGATGTCGTCCGGCACCCAGGGCGCCGAATACTTCAACGACCTCAGCCTGCTTGCCGATGGCAACGTGCCCCCGGACGGCACCTACTGGGCCGACTACAGGAACGTGTATTGGCAAGGCCAGGAAGTAGGTGGCTATGGCGGCGCGGGCGAGTTGACTGCGACCGGGGGCGGGCTGGCCGGGCTCTACTTCGACATCGACCTGGGCAGCATCCAGCGGGTGGCCGATCTGGTCTTGTCCGTGGACTCCGATGACGACTATGCCGTGGACTATTCCACCGACGGTGAGAACTGGACCCGCCTGCTGGAGATCCGGTCCTGGTTCGGCGATGTGGGTTGGGGCATGGAAACCTTCAGCACCTGGGACCAGAGCCCCGCGTATGAAGCCAACATCGACTTCAACCCGGTCATGACCCGCTACCTGCGCGTCTATGCCACTGGCGGCGATGGGAATTACGCCATCGGCGAAGTGCAGGCCTACGCTGACGCGCGGACCGATGCAGAGGACTGGTACAGCCTGACCCTGGACGCAGGAGAACTCGTCAGCTTCACCCTGAGCCATGAAAACCCGGCCGCTGGAACCGGCATGGTGCTGGAGCTGTATGACGGGGACCGCAATCTGGTGACCATCGCCACCCCCGGGAGTGGAGAGATCAACAGGCGCATCGAGAATTTCCGCACGCCCGCTGCGGGCACCTATTTCCTGAAGGTGGCCGGCGCGATTGGCGGTGAGTACAACTTGCTGGCGGTGAAGGCGGCCCAGTTCGGGCCTGTGAAAGCCGCCAGCACGGATCTGACGCTCACCCCCATTGTGTTGGACAAGCTGAATGCCGGCGGCCAAGGTGGGGGGACGATCAACGTCGCGGTGCTGAGTTCTGGGCAGGGCAGCTACGCCGATCAGGGTCTGCAGGCCATCGTCAACCAGCTCAACGACAGCGCGGCCTACGATTTCCACGCCACCCTGGTGTCATCCACGGCCATTGATACGCTGCCGGAGATTTCCGCCTATGGGGCCGTCGTCTTGGGCGGCTCGCTCTATGACTATGCCGAACTCAACAGCGTCGTCCCCGTGTTGCAAGCCTATGTGCAACAGGGCGGTGGCTTGGTCACCACCGGCTGGGCGTTGGCCGATGCCGGATTCGGTATGGATAGCACCACCCGAAGCCAGTTCGACGCGGTGGTGCCCGTCAACACAACCACTTGGAATTGGAGCTACCACTACGATGTCACGGTCACGCCCACGGGAAGCAGCCCAATTGTCCAGGGTGTGGGCAGTTTCTATGTCGGCTACGACGGCGCTGCCTACAACTACGTCGAATATCCGGCCGCTTCGCCCCAAGTCGATCCTGGTGCCACCCTGCTGGCGACGGTGGGCTCGATTCCGGTGGCCGCGGCCATGGAATTGGGAGCTGGCCGTTCCGTTTATCTCGGCCCCTCCTACGCCTACTACTACAGCTTTGGCAGTGGGTTGCGCACCGGCCATGCCGACCGCCTGCTGGAGCAGGCCGTGGCCTGGTCCGCCCAGCCCGCCAAACAGTACGCGGTCCAGGCCCTGGCCGGCGCCACCCTCACGGTCCGCCTGGATCTGATCGGCGCCGACGCCAACGAGCCCGCCAATACCCTCGTCCCGGTGCTGGAGTTGTATGACAGCGCGGGCACGCTGCTGGACAGCGGCGACTTCCTCGTCTCCCACGAGGTTCTGGCCGATGGCCAGTTCACCATCAAGGTCAAGGGTGTGGGCGCCGGCGACTACCTGTTGCGGGTCAGCGGCAACCTGCCCGACGTGGCCCAGCCCTTGGAAGTCACCGGCTCCAGCCTGGACGGCTTGCCCGATTACAACGGGGATGGCGTGGGCGACATCGCGTACTACCCCCCCTACGTAGACATCGACTTCTCCGCGCCGGTGCTGTTTACCAGTCTGGAAAGCTTCGACCTAGCCATCCACTTCGACGATGGCCAGGGCAACATCGCCGACACCACGGCCAGCGGTTTCGCAATCCTTGGACCGAGTTCGATCCGCTTCTTCATCGGCAACGCCCTGTCCGGCGACGGCCAATACAACCTGACCCTGGCCTCTGGCGTCGTCACGGATATCCACGGCAACGCCAATTCGCCGTGGGAACTGGCCTTCAGGCGGGATGCCTCCGGCCCCGTGGTGGTCGCCAGCAACGTGGTGTCCGGCGACACGCGGGCACCCGGCGTCCAGATCTTCACTTTCACCTTCAACGAAGACCTGGATCCCACCTATCTCGATCGTTGGGATGCGCGTCTGACCGAGACCCTGAGCGGTTGGGTGGCGGATCCCAACACCTTCTCCCTCAGCTATGACAGCGGCACCCGGACCGTCACCCTGCAGACGCCTGAACTGCAGGACGGCGAGTACGTCCTGACCCTCTATGGCGGCTACTACGGCTTCAAGGATCGCTTGGGCAATGCGCTGGATGGCGACGGCAACGGTGTCAATGGCGACGCTTTCGTCCTGAGTTTCTCGGTGGATACGCAGACTATGGCCTACCCGGCCATGGCTGCCCTGCCGCCTTTTGGTTCCCTGGTCTACGACCCGGTGATCGCCAACGTCATCAACGCCCCGGGGGATGTGGATAGCTACAACTTCCATCTGGACGGGGGCCAGACCCTGACGGCTATCGTCCAGATCGCCCGTGATACGCCTGAACTGCAAATCGAGATTGCTCTCTTCGATCTCAACGACCCGGACAATCCGGTCGAACTGGATGTGGTCACCGGGGCGGTGGGGGAGGGCCTCGTGCTGCAGAACCGCCGGGATCTGGAAGGGCATTACCGTGTGGAAGTGCGCGGTCTGCAAGGCGTCGGCCGCTACACCTTCGCGCTTCTGCTCAACGCCGCCCTGGAAGAGGAAATGCTGGTCGGTCCCTATGGCAACGACAGCATCGGGACCGCCCAGGACCTGGAAGGCAGCGCCATCGACCTGGGCAACGGCGGCAGCCGCATGGCCGTGGTGGGGGGGCGCTGGGCCAGTTCCCGTGTGGGTGGAACCGTGTTCTTCGAGGACAACGGCCACTATTACGAACTGGTCTCCGTCCCTGGAGGGTTGACTTGGGAAGATGCCCGGGCCGCCGCCGAGGCTCGGACCTACCGGGGCGCCAGCGGTCATCTGGCCACCATCACCAGCGCCGCCGAGAACCTGTTCCTGACCCGTGTGTTCGGGGAGGGCGGCCTGGATGGGATGTACCTGGGCGGTTACCAGACCGATGGGTCCTTTGAGCCGGACGGTGGCTGGAACTGGGTCACCGGCGAGTTCTTCTACGGTTTCACCAACTGGGGGGACGGCGAACCCAACGATTGGGGTGACGAGAAATACCTGCAATACGCCCACGGCCTGGATGCCGAAGGCATGCGCTGGAACGACCTGGGTCTGAGCACGGGCGTATGGGGCTATGTGGTCGAGTACGAAAACGCCCATCAGGCCGATGACGACTATTACCGCATCCACCTGGATGCCAATCAGGTCACCACCATCGCCCTGGCATGGGTCGACGGAGATCCCGGCGATGATGTGACCCTCGAACTGATGGATGCTGCCGGCACCGTGCTGGCCCTGGGCGCGGAGAATTCCATCAACGCGGCGCGGGCGATCCGGGATTTCATCCCGGCGGGGGGGGGCGACTACTACCTGCGCATCAGCGGCAACGCGCTGGGGGTGTACAACCTGGTGGTGACCCGGGGCATCGCCTTGGATCTGCCTTTCCGGAGTGGAAATGCGATTCAGGACATCTCCCTCATGGGCGGGGTGCTGGGCAACAGTTCCATAGCCAGTGGTGGCGACCAGGCGGCGTATTTGTTCTCCACGAGCAACAGCGGTCCCTGGGGCAACTCCACCAATAACACTGCCATGAATACCGTGTTCGGTGCCGGCAATTGGGATCTCCTGCGGTTCGAGACAGTGAACGTGACGGATCTGCTGGCCCAGCACAACGTGATCTTCCTGGAAGGCAGCGATAGAAACGCTGACGAGTTGGAAGCCTTCCTCAACGCGAACATGACCTTGCTGCAGAACTGGGTCGCCCGGGGCAATGCCCTGTTCATCAATGCCGCGCCCAATGAGGGCGATGGCATGAGTCTCGGTTTCGGTGGCGTGACCTTGCGCTACAGCGATAGCAGTGGCACGGGCACCATCGTCGATAGCAGCCACCCCATCTTCCAGGGACCCAATACCCCGGTCATCGCGACGTACATGGGTAGCAGTTTCACCCATGCATCGGTTTCTGGGGGCGGCATCACCCCGCTGATCCGGGATAACACCGGTGACGCCGTGCTGGCTGAACTGGCCTGGGGCAACGGTACGGTCTTGTTTGGCGGCATGACCACCACCAACTTCCATAGTCCGCAACCTCAGGCGACCAACCTGCGCGCCAACATCCTGGCCTACGCGGCCAGCAAAGTGAAAGATGGAGGGACCTATGCCATCCAAGTGGAAGCCGGTCAGGCATTGACCTTCACCGTCTCTCTGCCGGGCAGCGGCGCGGGCGAGCCCGCCAATGATCTGGTGCCCGGCCTCGAACTCATCGACCCCCATGGCGACAAGGTCGAGTTTGACGCGGGCAGCGGCAATGGAACCTGGACCCACACTGCCGCCTTGACCGGTACATATGTGGTGCGGGTCAGCCCGATATCCGGTGCCGGGGATTATGTATTGCGGGTCCAAGGTCTGGGCAATGCCGCCAATGCGGCGCCGACGGTCATTGCGGCCACGCCCGTCGACGGCAAGCGCCTGAGCGCTGCTCCCACCAGTCTGACCTTTGATCTCTCGGAAGGCATTCTGGCCACCAGCCTTGGCATCGAGGACCTCAGCATTGACGGCGGCGCTGTCGTCACGGGCGTCGCCATGGTGGATGGCGACACCATCCGCTTCTTCCTGGATGTGCCCGACGCGGAAGCAAGCTACCACTACACGCTGCTGGCCAATGGTTTGCTGGACTTCCAAGGCGCGGGCAATCTCGCCCACAGCGGCAGTTTCGTCCTCGACAGGACGCCGCCGCGCGTGGTGTCCCAGAACCCGGAAGTCCAGTCCATCTCCCCCTTTACCACTTGGGAAGTCACGTTCAGCGAGGCCCTGGATCCGGCCACGGTCCAGGCCAGCGATTTCGTTCTGCGCAATCCAGTCAACGGCATCATCGGCATCTCGTCGGCGATCCTGTCCCAAGATGGGCGTACCGTCACGCTGACCTTCTCCGGTCAGTACACCCAGGGCAACTACACCCTCACGGTGGGGCCCAACATCCAGGATCTGGCCGGCAACTTCATGGACCAGGATGCCGGGACCGGGGGCAACCAGGCGTACATCGGCACCATGCAGGTGGCCTCCCCCGACCTGAGCCCCGTGTCCATCAGCGTCACCCTGCCAGACGGCAGTCCCCTGCCGGAAAGCGGCGTGACCATGGGCAGCCAGGTCAAAGTGACCTGGACCGTGCGCAACATCGGCACCGACGCGGCCCGGGCCAACGCCTGGTACGACAGCCTGTGGATTTCTCCCAACACCAGTTCCGCGGGCACCAACCTGGCCAATGTCTACATCGATGTGGACCCGAGCAACACGACCGGCCTGGCCGCAGGTGGCGAGTACACCATGTCCACCATGGTCACCCTGCCCCTGAACGACAATTTCAGCGCTGGAACCTATTATTTCCGCGTCTACACGGACGATTATGGCGGGTACTACCGCAATCAGCCCGAGAGCAACGAGAACAACAACATCCTTTACAGCGCGGCTTTCACCACGGTGGTGCCGCCCCTGCCAGACCTCACCGTCAGTGACGTCACCGCGCCTGCGGTCATGGAGGCCAACAAGAGTTACTCCGTGTCCTGGACCGTGCGTAACCAGGGCGACGCCAATGCCGATGGCCAGTATGGCTACTGGTATGACCGGGTGGTTCTGTCCAGCGACCAGATCTTTGGCAACGGCGATGACGTCTATTTGACCGAGATCTATTCCTACGACGATATCCCCGCCGGTGGCCAGCAGACCCGGAGCGCAACCGTAAACGTCGGTTCCAACCGGGTTGGCAGCTGGTATGTGCTGGTCAAGGCCGATTACTACAACCACGTTTACGAGCGCACCAATGAAGGTAACAACGTGGGCGCCTCGGCCACCCAGGTCCAGGTCATCATTCCCACCGAGGATCTGACGCCCATTGCCCTGAGCGCGCCCGATGCGGCCCAGTTCGACGGCTATATCGACGTGTCCTGGACGGTGCGCAACGCCGGCACCGGCCCCACCTATGGCAACTGGTACGACCGGCTGTGGCTGTCCACCGATGCCACCCTGAGTGGCGACGATATCCCGCTGAACTACGTCTACGCCTCCGACGTGCCGGACGTGCGGCCTGTCGCGGCGGGCTCCGAATACACCCGAAGCCTGCAAGGCGTGCATCTACCCCTGCGCGTCAATCTGCCCGAAGGCAACTACTTCCTCCTGCTGAAGACTGACGCGGGCAACCAGGAACCCGAGCTCAACGAGAACAACAATGTCATCGCCCGGCAGATCAACCTGACCCTGGCGGATTACGCCGACCTGACGGTCAGCAATGTCACGGTGCCCGCGGCCCCCGTCCATTCCGGCGACACCGTCACCGTGGGATTCACCCTCAACAACCAGGGCGAGGGTCCGGCCGCGAATTTCCACAATTATGTATACCTGTCCAGCAACGGCACCAGCCTGGACATCTACGTGGGCGACTACTATTTCAACCAGACCCTGGCCGCCGGTGCCAGCGCGACAGTGGAAAAGGCCATCACGATCCCGCTCTACAACCCGGGCAACTGGTATGTGGTGGTGGTGTCGGATGCGCAAAGCAACATCTACGAGCACACCAACGAGGGCAACAACCAGGCGTCCAGCGCCGAGCCCATCGTGGCGCCCCTGCCGCCGCTCCCGGATCTGGTGGTGAGCAATATCATCGCGCCCCTGGATGCGCTGGCCGGCAGCAACATCACCATCACCTGGACCATCACCAACCAGGGCACAGTGGCCAGCGGCCCCTGGTCCGACTCCCTGTATCTGTCCTTTGATGGCGGCACCAGCAACAACATCTACCTGGGCAACTTCTACTTGGAAGGCACCTTGGCCGCCGGCGCCTCGGTGACCCGTACCCAGACTTTCACTCTGAGCCCCACCCTGCAAGGGCCGCGCACCGTGGTGGTCTACACCGATGCCGGTGGCCAGGTGAGCGAGACCCCGGCGGGCGAGCACAACAACCGTGTGGTGGACGACACCACCATCCAGGTGACCTTCCCGCCCCTGCCCAACTTGCAGGTGACTTCTCTCACGCCCCCTTCCGATCCGGCCTCCGGCACGGAAACGGTGGTGAACTGGGTGGTGAAGAACGTGGGCACTGGTGCCACCAGCGTTCCTTACTGGTACGACCAGGTCCACCTTTCCCTGAATACGGTCTGGGGCGATGCCGACGACATCGACCTGGGCATCGTCGTCAATCCCAACTACCTGGCCGCTGGCGAGAGCTACCAGAACAGCCGCACCATCAGCATCCCGAAGGGGCTGAACGGGGACTACTACTTCCTGGTTAAGACCGACGCTTACAACCACGTCTTCGAGGACCAGTTCGAGGGCGATAACGTCATTGCGTCCAACCTGATCCATATCGACCTGACCCCGCCGCCCGACCTGCGCGTGGACATGGTGGAGGCCCAGAACCTGGCCTTCTCCGGACAGCCCATGACGGTGAGTTGGACCGTCTCCAACCACGGTGATGGCCGTACGGTGGAAACCGGCTGGTATGACCGGGTGGTGATGTCCGAGGATGCCGTCCTGGGGAATGCCGATGACCGCAATATGGGGGATTTCTGGCATTCCGGCGCCCTGGATTCCAAAGAGTCCTACAGCGTGACCAAGTCCATCACGTTGCCCATTGGCGTGGTGGGTGACTTCTATTTCTTCGTCATCACCGACCGGGCCAACCATGTCTACGAGCATGGCAGCGAGTTCAACAACACCGGCATGGACATGCTGCCCGATGGCAGCGGTCCGGAAACCACCACGATCCAGTTGACCCCGCCGCCGGACCTGGAGGTCTACAGCGTCACGGTTCCGGCCAATACCCCCAATTCACCGTTGGCCGGGCGCAGCTACAACGTGTCGTGGCGAGTGGTGAACTTCGGCGCCACCGCCACCCCCAACAATTACTGGACCGACCGAATCTACCTGTCCACCGACAATGTTCTGGATAGCGCCGATGTGTACCTGGGCGAACGCGGCCATTGGGGGGCGCTGGGCGTTTACGATGAAGACGCCCAGGGTAATCCCGTCTCCGGCTATTACGACGCCAGCTTCACCATCACCCTGCCCTTCGACATCAGCGGCGACTACCGCATCATCGTCAAGACCGACGCCTACAACAATGTCTTCGAAGGCTTCGACAACCCCAATGGCCCGGATGGCGAGGACAACAACGCCACTGCTTCGGGTGTCATGAAGGTGAAGTCTCGCAACGCTGACCTGGTGGTGGACAGCTTCATCGCGCCCGCATCCGGCGAGGCCGGCAAGCAGATCGTGGTGACCTGGACCGTGTTCAACGCTGGCAGCGGGGATTCCGTCACCAACGCCTGGTTCGACCAGATCCGGATTTCCCGCGACGACATCCTGGGCGACGAGGATGACCTGGTCCTGCAGAACTTCGGGCGCGGTGGCGTGCTGAACGCGGGTGCCAGCTATACCCGCAGCGAAGCCATTACCCTGCCGTTCAGCCTGGATGCCGGCACCTACCGCCTGTACGTTCTGGCCGACGTCAACAACAACGTCTATGAATCCGACAACGGCAACAACAGCGCCTTTGCCGACATCCTCATCGGCCGGGAAACCCCCGATCTCCGGGTCGTCAGTGTGTCGCCGGCGGCCAACGGCATGGTGGCCCTGCCTTTGGGCGTGTCCTGGCGGGTCGAAAACCAGGGCAATAACCAGACCAACGTCGGCAACTGGTACGACGACGTGTATCTGTCCCTGGATCAGGTGCTCGACAGCAGCGATATCTTCCTCGGTCAACGCTACCGCAACGCCGCTCTGGCGGCGGGCGCGGGCTACGACGCCGCTGCCAGCTTCACGCTGCCGGCCAATCTGGCGCCCAACGATTACTTCGTCATCGTCCGCACCGACCGCAACGACAACGTGATCGAGGGTCCCGTGGGTGAGAGCAACAACGTCAGCGTGTCCGCTTCCAAGGTGCATGTGGCCGCTTTCGATCCCAATAATCCGGAGGGTGTGCTGCCGCCCGAGTTGCTACGCCCCAACCTGACCGTTACCGAAGTCATTGCCCCGGATGAGGCGGTGAGCGGGCAGGTCATGCAGGTCACTTGGACCGTGCGCAACGACGGTCCCGATCCCACAGGCAACCGCTCCTGGTATGACGCGGTCTACCTTTCCCGCGACGGCGTGCTGGACCGCAATGCCGACATCTATCTCGGTTATGCCTACCAAACTGGCCTGGGGGTGGGCGAGACCTATACCCGTACCCTGAATGTAACGGTGCCTTATGGCCAGTCCGGACCGTTCTACGTCTTTGTCGCCACTGACGCCGGCCGCCATATCATCGAGGCCAACGAACTGGACAACGTGGGCCAGGATGCGGGTTTCACCCACATTGCCCTGGCGCCTCCCGCCGATCTGGTGGTGGGCGAGATCGTTATTCCCGTCAACGGGATTCCCGGCCAGTTGGCGACCATCACGTATAGCGTGGAGAACCAGGGCGTCAACCCGGCCCTGGGGGGTTGGTACGACTCCATCTATCTGTCCACGGACGATACCTGGGATATCAACGACGCCCTGTTCGGCGTGAACTATCACTACGGCACCGTGGCGGGCGGCAGCAGCTACGCCGGCGCTGTCACCGCAGCCCTGCCGGGTCTGACGCCGGGCAGCTACAAGGTCATCGTTCGCAGCGACATCCGCAACTACATCCCGGAAAGCGACGAGACCAACAACATCGGCGCCAGCCTGGTGGGCATGGCTTTGGACGTGGAAGAGTTGACCCTGGGCGTGGCGGATACCGGCAACCTCGGCTGGGGCCAGGCGGTGTACTACAAGTTCACCGTGGGCGCCGGCGAGACGGTGCGCGTCAAGCTGGACAGCCTGGGCACGGACATCGCCAACGAGCTCTACGTCCGCTTCGGCGCCATGCCTACCCGCGGCCAGTTCGACATCGCCGCCCGGGAAGGCTTCGTGTCCGATCCGGAACTGGTGATCCCCACCTCCCAGGCGGGCACCTATTACGTGTTGGCCTACGGCCAGTATGCGCCGGGCAATCCCCAGTACAGCATCACCGCCCAGATCGTTCCCTTCTCCATTACCAGGGTAAGCGCGGAGGAAGTGGGCAACGTGGGCGATGCGACCCTGCGCATCCAGGGTGCCCGCTTCGATGCCGACACCAAGTTCAGCCTGGTGGCGCCCGACGGCAGGACCATCAACGCCCTGGCGACCTCCCTGAAGAACTCCAGCGATGCGTACGTCACCTTCAGCCTCTTCGGCGCGGACGTGGGCCGGTATGACGTGATCGCCACCCAGAAGAACGGTGCCTCGGTCATCCTGGACAATGCCCTTTCGGTGGTGGCAGACCGCGACGCGGCGGTGTTCCTGAGCATTGCTGGTCCCACCCAGGTGATGGTCAACCGCACCAACATCTTCACTCTGGATTACGTGAACGAAGGCGGTGCCGACGCCATGGCGCCCCTGATCATCCTGGAAAGCCTGAGCGCGACCCCCATGGGCCTGTCCGCCAGCAGCCTCCATACCTCACCCATCCAGATCATGGCCGCCAGCTATGACGGCCCCATGGGCATCCTGCGGCCCGGTGCCAAGTACAGCGTGCCCGTCGTGTTCCAGAGCTCCGATGTTGCCGGCCAGCTGGATATCCGTGCCGGCCGCATCATGGCCAACGACGTGCGCCTCATCGAGGACTGGAATGCCATCGAGGCAAGCGTGCGTCCCGGCGGCATGGGCAACGCGGAATGGCAAGCCTTCTGGGGCCGCATCAAGCCCCTGATCGGACTGACCTGGGGCGAGTATGTGCAGGTGCTCAACGACATGATGCTGCGGGTGTCCGACCCTGGGCATCCGATCCGCGACGTCCGCGACATCTTCGCCCGCATGTACCAGCAGAGCCCGGACTACGTCCCCTTCGCCAGCATGACTGGCGAGGTGCGCGACTCCAAGAACGACACGCCCTTGGCCGATATCCAGATGGCGGCTTACCTCATCCATGAGGATGGCCATCTGGAATACAAAGCCAGCGCCATCAGCGACGCCACCGGCCGCTATACCTTCAGCCGCCTCGCTGCGGGCGTCTACAAAGTGGTGGCCGTGGGCCGCGCCCTCGACATGAACCGGGATGGCATGGTCGATCTGACCGCGCCCCAGATCACCCAGGGCTTCACGGCAGGCAACGCGGGCATCATTTACATCCAGCCTCTGGGCAGCATCGGAGCCGACAATGACAGCAACCCGACCCTGACCCGGGATGCCAACGGCATCACCCACATGGTCTGGAACCGGGGCGGCCTGGTCTGGCACGCCTGGTACGACACGGCCAGTGGACAGTGGCGCGATGCCCAGGCCATCTCCAGCGAGCAGAGCTACGGTCCTGCCATCGCCGCGAGCGCCAAGCTGTTCGACGGCGCCAAGGCGGGCGTGGTGGTGGCCTGGCAGCAGGGCGGCGGCAACGATGCCGAGATCTTCTATGCCGTGGCCCGCGCCAAGGCGGGGGGGGGCTTCGAGTGGTCGAATCCGGTGCGGTTGACCAACGACGACACCCTCGACGTGGCGCCCCAGATCATCGTGGGCGACAACGGTCTGGTCATGTTCACCCACCTCAAGCGGGATGGTGACATCCAGGACGACACCGACATCTACTACGACATCTTCGCCCTCAGCGAGAGCGATTTCATGTGGCCCGCGGCCATGGCCGCCACTGCGGACGCGCCCATCGAAACCGAGGGTGTTTCCGTCGCCTACGGCCGGCAATGGAAATTCGGCCCCTGGGACGTATTCGGCACCGAGGCCGAGCTCGTCCTGTCCCTGTCCGGCCAGGTGTCCGAGAACAACTGCAAGGCCACGCTTGGCGCCCAAGGTCAGATCCAGGGCTCCTTCAAAGGCTCCAACATCCGTTCCACCATCACCGGCAACGGCGGTGTCACTGCGGAGTGGGTGGTCAACGAGGCGGCCCGAGATTGGCTGTTCAACGGCGCCAAGGCTTCGGTCGGTGCCAGCGCCCAGTTCGACTGGCGCTATGGCCTGTCCACCTTGCTCAGCAAGATCCCGCATCCGGCTGTGACTGCGGCCCATCTGGCCTACTCACTGGCCGTCGGTCTGGGTAGCCGCATCGGCCTCGAATTCGAGGATGGCATCACCTTCGGCGGCGGGATCCAGTTCTCCGTGCTGGAATGGAAGATGATTCAGCCCTTCCCGGAATTCGTCTGGCCCGACGGCATCTTCGAAGTCGATGTGAACGGTACCTTCGGCCTCTACGCCCAGCTCGACGTCAAGCCCACCGGCGACTCCGTGCGGGTGCAGGGCGATCTCACCGTCACCCTCGGCATCAAGCCCGAGTTCAAGATCAAGTCCGTCACCGGCAACATTACCTTCAGCGGCAACATCGGCATCATCCCGTTCAACGAGGTGTTCTCGGTCACCCTCTACAACAACGAGGCGCTGGATGTGCTGGGCCTGCCCGCCCAGACCCAGGACGTCTACGTTCCGGTCTACGATCCCGCCGCCATGATCGGCACCGGCAACGCCTATGGCGCGAACCACCTGCTGTCCGACGTTTCCGGCGACGTGACCAGCGACTCGGCCATCTCCCTGGCCATGGATGATGGCGTCCTGTTCGGCGCCTGGGTCCATATGGCCGATCCCTACGCCGGACAGATCGGCTGGGATGTCATGGTGTCCGAATACGGCACGGGTTGGAGCGCGCCCGTGGCGCTGCCCGGTGCCCTCGGCCTGAACAGCTATGCCACCGCGGCTGTGGATGGGCAGGGGCGGCGCATGGTGATCTGGACCCATGCCGACAGCAGCGGCCTGAGCGCTTCGCCCACCATCGAGGAATACGAGGCCGCCTTGGCGACCAACGACGTGTACTTCTCGGTCTACGACGAAGTGACCCGCACCTGGGGTGTCATGACCCAGGTCGCGGCCACCGATGGCCTGGACAACGGCCTGACCGTCAGCCATGACGCGAATGGCAATCTGGTCATGTCCTGGGTGGTGAAGGGCTCCGATGGTCTGGATCACCTGCTTACCGCCACCTGGAATGGCTCCGCCTGGACCGCTCCGGTGGAGATCGCCTTCGGCGCCAGCATTTCCGACCCAGCCATGGAACGCCTGGGCAACGGCCTGATCGTGGTCTGGGAAGAGGATGCCAATCCCGATCCCGCAGTCAGCGAGAAAACCCTGCGCTACAGCATTCACCAGGAGGCAGCCTGGTCCGCCGGCGTCCTCTTCGATCCCATCGCCATGGCCACCGGCCTGGCCTTGAGCGCGGGTAGGATGGCGCCCACCGTCGCCGACGTGCCGTTGGACACCCTGTCCGGCTTCCCGCCCTTCCCGGTGCCGGAGGAATGCCTCAAGTGCAAGCCCGAGGACATCAAGCGCATCCGCGAATCCGCCCCCGAGTGCATCCCCGGCGGCGGCACCCAGGTCACTTTCGATCCCAAGACCTGCACCGAAAAAACCATCGTCTACAAGCCCTGCGTGGTGCGTCCGCGCGACCCCAACGACATCATCGGACCCACCGGCTACGGTGAGGAAAAGTGGGTGGCCGCGAAGAACACCATGGGTTACATGATCCGCTTCGAAAACGCGGCAGATGCTTCCGCGCCCGCCCAGCAGGTGGTCATCACCCAGCAGCTCGATGACGATCTCGACTGGCGGACTTTCCGGGTGGACGATTTCGGCTTCGGCGACCAGATCATCGAACTGGACGGCAAGAGCGCCTTCTACCAGAAGCGTCTGGACTACACCGCCGATCCTGATCGCGGTTATTACCTGGATGTGGCGGTTTCCGTCGATGTCGGTACCGGTGTCGTGACCTGGGTCCTGACCACCATCGATCCGGCCACCGGCGAGATGCCCCAGGACGCCAGCATCGGCTTCCTGCCCGTCAACGACACCGTCTATGACGCGGACCACAACGTGGTGACCCAGGGCACCGGTAAGGGTGAGGGCTTCGTGACCTACACCATCAAGGCCAAGCGCGATGTCCAAACCGGCACCGTGGTGGATGCCCAGGCCCGTATCGTGTTCGACACCGAGGAGCCCATCGATACCCCCGCCATTTTCAACACCCTGGACGCGGTGGCGCCGGCAAGCCAGGTCAATGCCTTCGCCGAGGCCATCACCTCGCTCACCGAGTTCCTGGTGAGCTGGGCGGGCCTGGACGACGAGGCGGGTTCCGGCGTGCGCGATTACACCGTCTACGTTTCCGTGGATGGTGGTGAGTACAGCATCTGGCAGGCGGATACCGACCTGACCGAGGCCATCTACATCGGCGCTTCGGGCCATACCTACAGCTTCTACAGCACCGTTCGCGACTGGGCTGGCAACGAGGAGACCGCTCCCGAGTCCGCCGATGCCACCATCACGGTGACCGGTGCCTTTGGCGCCTTGTCCGGCGTCAAGTTCGAGGATATGGACGGCGATGGTGTGCGCGACGATGGAGAAGCCAGCCTGGCTGGCTGGACCCTCTACCTGGATGCCAACGACGATGGCGTCCTGGATGAAGGCGAGGTCAGCACCGTCACCGGCGAGGACGGCGCTTACAGTTTCACAGGTCTGATGCCGGGCCAATACGTGGTGCGCGAAGTGGCCCGGGCCGGCTGGATCCAGACCCAGCCCGGCGCCAATGGCGCACGCATCGTCAATGTGGTGTCCGGCGAAACCGTCACTGGCATCGACTTCGGCAACTTCGCCCTGGCCCAGATCGGCGGCCAGAAGTTCAACGACCTGGATGCCGACGGCGTCAGGGACGAGGGCGAGCCTGGCCTGGCGGGCTGGATCATCCAGCTCGACAAGAACGGCGATGGCAGCATCGATGCCACCGCCACCACCGACGAATATGGTTACTACCGCTTCACCGACCTGGGGCCGGGCAGCTACCGGATCACCGAGGCCGGCCGGGAGGGCTGGCTGTCCACCGGCGCGGTTTCCCACACGCTGGTCACCCGCAGTGGCGCCGATATCGGCGGAGCCGACTTCGCCAATGTCCGGGCCGCCAGCATCAGTGGTGTCAAGTTCGAGGACGTGGATGGCGATGGTGTCCGCGACGACGGCGAGGCCGGCCTGGCCGGCTGGACCATCTTCCTGGATGCCAACGGCAATGGCAGCCTGGACAGCGGTGAGTCGTACGCCGTCACCGATGCCGAAGGCGCATACCGTTTCGACAACCTGCTGCCAGGCAACTATGTTGTCGCCGAGGTGATGCGGGATGGCTGGATGCAGACGTCGCCTGGCGTCGGCACCACCGGCACGGTCTCTGCAATGACCCTAAGCGGCATGGACGTGGTGTTGAGCCTGCCCGAGGACGTGCTGTTCGAGGAAGGCTCGAGCACCTTCTCCGTGTCCGCCAACCGACTGGCCGCCGTCCTGACGCGGCTGGATGTCTTCCTGGCCGACGCCCGCTTCAGCGGCTTCGATGGATCCGGCGTCACCACCGTGGTGATCGATACCGGCATCGACCTGAACCACTCCTGGTTCGGACCGGATGCCGACCACAACGGCGTGGCGGACCGCATCGTCTTCAGTTGGGACTTCGCCGATGGCGACGCCGATGCGGGCGACCGCAACGGCCACGGCTCCCACGTGGCCAGCCTGATCGGTGGCCAGGACGCCACCTACGGCGGTGTCGCCCAAGGCGCCGACCTCATTGCCCTGAAGGTGTTCTCCGACAGTGGCGCAGGTTACTTCAGCTATCTCGAGCAGGCCCTGCAATGGGTGGTGAACAACGCCGATGCCTACCACGTAGGCGTGGTGAACCTGTCCCTGGGCGATGGCGGCAACTGGGATACCGCCATGGGCCGCTACGGCCTGGGCGACGAGTTGGCCGCTCTGGCTGGCATGAACATCCTGGTCACCGCAGCTGCCGGCAACAACTTCTTCTCCTTCGGCAGCGACATGGGCGTGGCCTACCCGGCCGCCGATCCGGCGGTGCTGGCGGTGGGCGCGGTCTGGAGCGGCAGCTTCGGCGGTCCGGTCAACTATGCCAACGGCGCGGTGGACTACACCACCGGCGCCGACCGGATGGCGGCGTTCGGGCAACGGGATGGGAAACTGCTGGATGTGCTGGCCCCGGGTACCCGCCTGGTGGGCGCCAACTACAACGGCGGCACCCGCACCATGTTCGGCACCAGCCAGGCCAGCGCCTTCATGGCCGGCATCGCCACCCTGGCCCAGGACATCGCCCTGGATCATCTGGGGCGGCGCCTGAGCCTGGGCGAGTTCACCGCGCTTCTGGCCGAGACCAGCGTCATGGTCAACGATGGTGACGACGAGAACGACAACGTCCGGAACACCGGCCTGGATTTCGCCCGGGTGGATATGCTGGCCCTGGCCGAAGCCATCCTGGCCATGAATGCCAGCGGCAGCCAGGGCGGGGGTGGAACCACGACCGGCAATGGCGAGGTTTATGCCCTGGCCGCGCCTGGCGTGCACCACATCGTCCTCGCCGCCGGCGAGCACCGTGCCGATGCGGACTTCGGCAACTTCGCCCTTGGCCGCATCAGCGGCAACGTGTTCGAAGACCTCAATGCCGACGGCATCCAGGCCATGGCCGATCTGGGCGCCGCAGGCTGGACGGTGTTCCTGGATGCGGACGGCGACGGCGAACTGGACATGGGCGAGCACAGCGCGATCAGCGACGTGAACGGCCACTACCGCTTCGACGATCTGGGCCCCGGCACCTACCGGGTCACCCTGTTGGGCCGGGACGGCTGGATTGCCACCACCGACAACTTCTTCGACGTCTTCATGACCAGTGGCCTGACCGCAGCTGCCGACTTCGGCGTCAATGCCACGCCCGTCCTGACCCTGACCGGACCGGACAGCGTCACTGACGACCAAGACTATGTGCTCGGCCTGTCCGCCAGCGATTTGGACCTGAATGCCGTCGGCAGCTGGCTGGTGAACTGGGGTGACGGCAGCAGCAGCATCCTGTCCGCCGCCAGCGGCAACCTGACCCACCGCTATGCGCTCCCGGGCGGCTACACGCTGAACGTGACCGCCACCGACGAAGCCGGTGGCCACAACGCCAGCACCTCTGTGAGCGTGGTGGCGGGCACCCTGAAGGTGACCGACATGCAGACCACGGCCACCGGCTTCAAGCTGAAGTTCAATCGCGCCTATGTGCCCGAGTTGCTGAATCTGTATGACTCGTCCTTCTACAACCGTGGCGAGGCCGACCTCAAGCTCAAGGATGCCGCCGGCCGCAGCGTGGCTGGCAGCGTGGTGCTGGATGCCGACTACATGGGCCTTACCTTCCTGAAGACCAATGGCCTGCTCGCTAACGGCAACTACACCCTTACCCTGGAAAGCCGCGCCAACGGGTTCGTCGATAGTCTCGGTGGCCTCCTGGACGGCAATCGGGATGGCGTGGCTGGCGACAACTACGTCAAGCAGTTTACGGTCAAGGGCAGTGGCGCGGTGCTGAGTCTGGGTGAGTTCACCCGGGGTCCAGGCCAGATGGCAGACGTGCCGGCCACTTCGGCAGGCGTGCCCGTCACCATCACCGGCGCCACCGGCGCTCGGCAGGTGGCCTTCACCCTGGCCTACGATGCCAGTCTGTTGAACATTACCGGCGTCAGCGTTGGTGCGGGCATACCGGCCGGCAGTTCCGCAAGCGCGGACTTCAGCGTCGCGGGGCAGGTGACGGTTACGGTCCAGGTCAACGGCACCTTGACGGCCGCGGCCACCGAACTGGTCCGCTTTACCGCCAACGTGCCCGAAACCGCGCCCTATGGCGCCAAGCAAGTGCTTGATCTCAAGAACATCCTGCTCGACACCGGCGCGGCGGTGCGCGACGACGATGGCCTGCATCTGGTTGCCTATGTGGGTGATGCCAGCGGCAACGCCAAATATTCCACCCTGGATGTGCAGCGCATCCAGCGTACGGTGGTGAAGCTGGATTCCGGCTTCGGCGCCTACCCATTGGTGGATCCGGTCGTGGTTGCGGACATCAACGGCAACTATGCCCTGACCGCCCTGGATGCCCAGCGCATGCTCATGGAAGTCATGGGTCTGGACCGTCCGGAAATTCCCGCCATCCCGAAGGGCATGACCCTGACCTTCAGCGGTCCCGATCCCCTGGTGACGGTCTCCAGTGTCGAAGCCAAGCCGGGGGACACCGTGCGGGTGCCGGTGATGCTGGACACGGCAGCCGGTTTGGAATCTGTGGAACTGATCCTGGCCTACTCCGCCGAGAATCTGGAACTGCTGAATGTCCATCTGGGCGGCTTGGTCCAGGACTTCGAGTACGTGGTCAAGGACACTGGCACGCCGGGTCGCGTCAGCATCGACATGTCCCGCCTGAATGCCCTCCAGGGTGGCAGTGGCGCCCTGCTGGAGCTGGAGTTCAAGGTCTCCGCCAGCGCCAAGGCAGATTTGGCCATCGACCTGCAATTCGCCGCCCTCAACGAAACCTGGCTGACCCTGGGTACCGTGCCCCAGGTGGGTTCCGATCCCACCGACGGCGTCATCAAGGTCAAATTGCCGCCGCCGGTGGAGGCGAAGAAGCCCGCCATCAACTTCACGGCCTGGGGGTCGGACTTCAACCTTGGCCAGGCGGGCAATAACGGCTGGGTCAACCAGTGGCTGAGCGGCACCCAGGAGAAATCGGTTGCGCGTAAACTCAACAACTGGAAACTCAGCCTGCCCAAGGCCGGAGCAAAGCCGTAAGGGGGATGGTCCCCATCATTTGAAACAAGGAGAAACTGCATGTCCGAAGCCAAGAAGGCCCCTGAGGCCCAAGGCCAGAAAGTGAAGTGGAACGTGGAGCATCTGAAGAGTTCCTACGTGAATTTCGCCAATGCCAACAGCACCAAGGAGGAGGTGGTGCTCAACTTCGGCCTGAACACCAGTTGGGACCGGGCGGCCCCGGAACTGGAGATCGAGCTGGCCCACCGCATCGTGATGAGCCCCTTCGCCGCCAAACGGCTGGCTGAGTTGCTCGCCAAGCTGATGACCGAATACGAGTCCCGTTACGGCGAATTGAAGTAAGCCACCATCAAGCCCGAACCCCGTAAGCCGGGGCTCGGGCTTTTTCATGTTCGGGTTGCGCTGCGGCGCGGCGCGGTATGATCCTCTCCTGCCGGCCTGAGAGCCTGTTTCATTCGGGCTCATCTCCCATCGGAAAACACCAGCATGTCCATCCAGGCACGTATCGAGGCAGCGGCCGAACCCCGCCAAGAGGCCGCTACCGATCATTGGATTGCCCTGGCCCAGGCGCGCACGGCGGAGCAGTTGTGCCAGGCCTGGCTGCCCATCCTCTGCGGCATGCTGCAAAGGGTCCATTCCGGCCTGCTGCTCCTCCAGGATTCGGATGGCAGTTTCGCCCCGGCGGCAGTGTGGCCGGAGGACAAGGATCTGAGCTACCTGGGCGACGTGGCCCAGGACGCCCTGATGAAACGCCAGGGCGTGGTGAAGCGGGAAGCCGACGGTCGGACCCGCTTCGCCTATCCCCTGGCCAGTGGTGAAAACCTGTTCGGCGCGGTGGTGCTGGATCTCTACGCCGCCGACGATGTGGCCCTGACCCATGCCATGCGCCTTCTGCACTGGGGCGCGGGCTGGCTCATCGACCTCTACAACCGGCGTTCCCTGCACGAGCGGGATGACCGCCTGGAACGTTCCTCCTTCCTCTTCGACCTGGCCCTGGCGGCCCTGTCCGAGAGCGATTTCCAGAAATCTTCCCTGGCCGTGGTCAACCGGCTGGCCCAGCGTTTCAACTGCCATCAGGTCCAGCTTGGCTTGGAGAAGGGCAAGACCGTCCGGGTGGCCGCCGTGTCCCACTCGGCCTGGTTCGACGACAAGGCCAACCTGGTGAACCTGGCGGCCCAGGCCATGAACGAGGCCTTTGACCAGCGTGCCCGCGTGGTGTTGCCCGAGCCGGAGACGGGGGGCACCCTCATCACCGCCGCCCTGCGCCGTTACGGCGAGGAGAGCGGTAGCGCCAGCCTGTGCGCCCTGCCTTTGGAGACGGGCAACCGGGTAGTGGCGGTGTGGCTGCTGGAACGGGACGCGCCCTTCACCCCCGACGAACTGGACGTGCTGGAAACCCTGGGGTTGACCCTGGGGCCCATCCTGGACCTCAAGCTCACCGCCGAGGAGAGCCTGGCCAGCCACGGCAAGCGGGTGTGGGAGAAATTCCTGCGCCGGGTCACCGATACCTCCCGGCCCGGCCTCAAGCTCCTGGCCATCGCCAGCCTCTTGGTCCTGGTCTTACTGGCCACCTATCCGGCGGACTACCGGGTCTCCGCCCAGGCCGCGGTAGAGGGCGAGACCCAGCGGGTGGCGGTGGCGCCCTTCCAGGGCTACCTCCGCGAGGCTCCCGCCCGGGCTGGCGATGTGGTGAAGAAGGGGCAGGTGCTGGCCCTGCTGGAAGACAAGGATCTCAAGCTGGAGCGGGTGCGCTGGGAGGCCGAGCTGGACGTGGCCCTGCGCAAGGAGCGGGAAGCCATGGCCAACGGTGACCGGGTGGCCCTGCGTCTGGCTTCCGCCCAGGCCAATCAGGCCCGGGCCCAGCTCGACCTGGTCATGGAAAAGTTGGATCGGGTGCGGGTGGCCGCCCCCTTCGACGGCGTCGTGGTGCGGGGTGATCTCTCCCAGGAACTGGGCTCGCCGGTGGAGCAGGGCAAGGTGCTGTTCGAGCTGGCGCCCCTGGACGCCTGGCGGGTCATCCTGAAGGTGGACGAGCGGGACATCGCCCACGTGCGCGAAGGCGCGGCTGGAGAACTGGTCCTCACCAGTCTGCCGGGCCAATCCTTCCCCCTGAAGGTCAAGAAGGTTACGCCGGTGTCGGTGGCCGAAGAAGGCCGCAACTATTTCCGGGTGGAATGCGACCTGCCGAAGGGCGCCGCCAAGCTGCGGCCCGGCATGGAAGGGGTGGGCAAGGTGGAGGCCGGCGAGCGCAGCCTGCTGTGGATCTGGACCCACCGGTTTACCGACTGGCTGACCCTGAAGTCCTGGGAATGGCTGCCTTAGGACGACCCAGCGTCCCATGACCACTGCCCTCCTGTCCACCAACTGGTATCGGGTGGCCCATCTGCGGCCGCGCCTGCGCGGCCACATCCGCATCCACCGCCACGCCTACCGGGGAGAGATCTGGTACGTGGTGGAGGACCGGGTGGCGGGCAAGTACCACCGCTTCAACCCCGCCTCCTACCGTGTCATCAGCCTCATGGACGGCAAGCGCGACATGGCGGCGGTGTGGAAGCGGCTCACCGACGAGCTGGCGGAAGATACCCCGGCCCAAGAGGACGTCATCAAGCTGCTGGGCCAGTTGCATTCCAACGACCTGATCCAGTGCGATGTGGACCCGGATGTGGCGGAACTGTTCGAGCGGCGGGTCAAGCAAAAGCGGCGCAAGCTCATGAGCCGCTATATGAACCCCATCTCCCTGCGCTTTCCCCTCTGGGATCCGGACCGTTTCCTGGACCGGCTGGTGGTCTGGTTCCGCCCCCTGACGGGTGTCTGGGGGCTGGTGCTCTGGCTTGCCGTGGTGCTGCCTGCCCTGGCCCTGGCGCCCCTGTACTGGCCCGATCTCACCGAAAACTTCGGTGAGCAGCTGCTGGCCGTGGACAACGTCCTCATCATGGCCGTGGTGTTCCCCCTCATCAAAGCCGCCCACGAGCTGGGCCATGGCATCGCCGCCAAGGCCCGGGGCGGCGAGGTGCACGAGATGGGCATCATGCTGCTGGTGTTCTTCCCCATCCCTTACGTGGATGCCTCCAGTTCTTCCGCCTTCGTGAAGAAGACGGACCGCATGTTGGTGGGGGCAGGAGGAATGCTCACCGAGCTGTTCATCGCGGCCCTGGCGTTCTACCTGTGGGTCTTGCTGGAACCCGGCTTCGCCCGCTCCCTGGCCTACAACGCCATCGTCCTGGCCAGCGTCACCACCCTGCTGTTCAACGCCAACCCCCTGCTGCGCTACGACGGCTACTATGTGCTCGCCGACTGGGCGGAGATTCCCAACCTGGGCACCCGGGCCAACAAGTACTGGCAATACCTGGCCGAGCGCTACCTGTTCGGCGTCAAGCAGGCGGAACCGCCGCCGGCCACGCCGGGAGAGCGGCGATGGTTCATCGGTTATGCCCCATTGGCCTTCGCCTATCGCATGTTCGTGCTGTTCGGCATCGCCCTGTTCGTGGCCAGCCAATATTTCTTCCTGGGCGTGCTGCTGGCCCTGTGGGGCCTGATCGCCAGCCTGGGGGTGCCTCTCTACAAGGGCATGGCTGCCTTGCTTACCGGGCCCCAATACGCAGCTCGCATGCATCGGGTGAAGGGGGTGCTGGCGGGCTCCGTCGTGGTGCTCGGGCTGCTGTTGTTCGCTGTGCCCATGCCGTACCACACCGAAGCGGAAGGCGTGGTCTGGCTGCCCGAGCAGGCCATCCTGCGGGCCGGCGGCGACGGTTTCGTCAGCGAAGTCGTCGCGCGCCCCGGCGAAGCGCTCAAGGCTGGCCAAGTGGTGGCCCACAGCCAGGAACCTTCCCTCAACGCCAGCATCGCCGCCCAGGCGGCCCGGCTGGAGGAGGCTCGCGCCCGATACGACGCCGCCTGGGGAGTGAATCCCGCCCAGGCGGGGCAGCTGGAGGAGGCTGTGCGCCAGGAGCAGGCTGCCCTGGACCGGCTCCAGGACGAGGCTGCCCAGCTCACTCTGCGCGCCCGGGCCGGCGGCGTCCTGCTCATGGAGCAGGCCCGGGACCTGCCCGGCCGCTTCCTCAAGAAGGGCGAGGTAATGGGCTACGTGGTGGGTGACTACGTCCCCTTGGTGCGGGTGGTGGTGCCCCAGTCCCAAGTGGATCTGGTGCGCCTGTCCACCCGGGGGGTGGCAATCAGGTTTCCCCAAGCCATGGGCGAGACCTGGCCAGCCCGGGTGAGCCGGGAGGTACCCAAGGCCGGCCATGAACTGCCCAGCCCCGCCCTGGGGCAGGGGGGCGGTGGCGCCATCGCCATGGATCCCCGGGATGAGAAAGGCACCAAGGCCCTGGAATCCCTGTTCGAGTTCGAATTGGAACTCCCCGACAACGCCCCCGCCCACTTCATCGGCAGTCGGGTCCACGTGCGCTTCGAGCATCCCTCCGAACCCATCGGCGTGCGCGGTTGGCGCGCCCTGCGCCGGCTGTTCCTGTCCCATTTCCATGTCTGAGTCCCTGTCCCGGGTCGAGCTGGCCCATGGCGTCTACCCGGAGCGGCTGGACCGCAACGAGAACGCCCTGGACAGTTGGACCCGCAATGTCGCCGGCGGCCTGTGGCACCGATTGCGCCCCTTCAAGGCCCGCCTGGCCGCCCTGGCCCGGGCAGCGGGGGATCTGGCCGCAGAGGCCGAGGCCATGGATGACGACGGGCTGCGCGCCAGCCTGCGCAAAGTGGCCCGATCCGCTCTGGACGATCCCACCATGGCTGCCCGGGCCTTCGCCCTGGTCCGGGAGGCCTGCCGGCGCAGTCTGGGCATGCGTCCCTTCGACGTTCAGCTCATGGGCGCGGCGGCCTTGTTCGCGGGCAAGCTGGCGGAGATGCAGACCGGCGAGGGCAAGACCCTCACCGCCGCCCTGGCTGCCTGCATCGCCGGCGTCGCCGGCCTGCCCGTGCACGTGGTGACGGTCAACGACTACCTGGCCCGGCGGGATGCGGAGATCATGGGGCCGCTGTACGCTTTCTTCGGCCTTCAGGTGGGCACCATCGTGACCGGCATGAGCCTGGAGGCCCGACGCAGGTCCTATGCCTGCCATGTCACCTACTGCACCAACAAGGAACTGGTGTTCGATTACCTGAAGGACCGGGTCGCCGCCGGCGGCCGGGCCAGCCGCGCCCAGATCAGGGTGCGTGCCCTCCTGGGCGGCGGCAAGGAGGGCGACATGCTGCTGCGGGGCCTGCACTTCGCCATCGTGGACGAGGCGGACAGCATCCTCATCGACGAGGCCCGCACGCCCTTGATCCTGGCGGAGAAGGGCGACAGCGCCGGCGATCCGGAGGTCTACGTCCAGGCCCTGGAGCTGGCCCGGGAACTGGAGGCGGGCCGCCATTTCGAGCTCCTCATCGCCAGCCGCCAGCTGCACCTCACCGCCGCCGGCAAGGCTGCACTGGCGGCGCGCTGCGCCAGCCTGGGCGAAGCCTGGGCCGCCGCCCAGGCGCGGGAACAGATGGTGTCCCAGGCCCTGCGCGCCCTCTACCTCTTCCAGCGTGACCAGCACTATCTGGTGGCGGAGGACAAGGTCCACATCGTCGATGAATACACCGGCCGCATCCTGCCCGGCCGTACCTGGGAACAGGGTCTGCACCAGCTCATCGAGACCAAGGAAGGCTGCCCCCTGTCGGAGCACAACCGCACCCTGGCCCGAATCACCTACCAGCGCTACTTCCGCCGCTACCTGCGCCTGTCGGGCATGACCGGCACGGCGAAGGAGGTGAAGGCGGAGATCTGGGCGGTGTACGGCTTGGAGACCGTGGCCATCCCCACCAACCGGCCCTGCCTGCGGGTCAACCGGCCTGCGGTTTGCTGCGCTAGCGAGGCGGAGAAATGGCGGGAGGTGGCCCGGGAGGCAGGGCGCATCAGCGCCCGGGGCGCGCCGGTGCTCATTGGCACCCGCTCGGTGGAAGCCTCGGAAAAGCTGGCCTTGGAGCTCACCGCCGCCGGCCTGCCCCACCGCGTCCTCAATGCCCGCCAGGACGCCGACGAAGCTCAGGTGGTGGCGGAAGCGGGGCAGGGTGGCGTCATCACCGTAGCCACCAACATGGCCGGCCGGGGCACCGACATCCACCTGGGCCCCGGCGTGGCCGAGAAAGGCGGTCTCCACGTCATCCTCACCGAATTCCACGACTCTCCGCGGGTGGATCGCCAGCTGGTGGGGCGCTGCGCCCGCCAGGGCGACCCGGGGAGCGCCATCGCCATTGTGGCCCTGGAAGATGCCTTGTTCCGGGAACACGGCGGCCTGCCGTACAGGCTCGTCCTGCGCATCTGGCCCGGCGGGCCGCCGCCTTTCTGGCTGGAACGCCTGCGCCGCCACGCCCAGGCCGCCGCCGAGGCCATTCACGCACGCACGCGGCGCGACACCCTCAAGCAGGACCGCAATCTCGATACCATGCTTGCCTTCGCCGGAAACCAGATCTGACCGAAACCATGAAAACTGCTCCTTTACTCCTGGCCCTGGCGGCCCTTACCCCCGCCGCCCTCGCCACCCCCGGCCCAGATCGCGGCTACGAATGCCTCATCGAGCCCAACCAGAAGATCGAGCTGCGCAGCCCGGTGGAGGCCATCATCGGCGACATCCTGGTGCAGCGGGGCAGCGTGGTGAAGAAGGGCCAGGTGCTGGTGCAACTGGATTCCGGCGTGGAGCAGGCGGCCTTGGCTTCTGCCCGCTACCGGGCCATCATGGAAGGCCAGATTCGATCCGCCGAGGCCCGCCTCAACTATTCCCGGGACAAGCACCGCCGCCGGGACGAACTGAACCGCCAGAATTTCATCTCCGCCCAGGAGCGGGACGATGCCTACGCCGAGATGCGGGTGGCCGAGGCGGACCTCATCGAGGCCAGGGACAACCGGGAGCTTTCCGCCTTGGAAGCCAAGCGCCTGGAGGAACAACTGCGCCAGCGCACCCTGGTGGCGCCCTTCGCCGGCATCGTCATGGACCGCCTCCAGGAGCCGGGGGAACTGGCCTTTACCGGCGAGGGCGCCCGGCCCATCCTCAAGCTGGCCCAGATCAACCCCCTGCGGGTGGAGGTGGTGCTGCCGGTGAGCCTCTACGGCACCATCAAGACGGGCAGCCGCGCCGAGGTGGAGGCGGAGGCTCCCCTCAAGGGCCGCTACAAGGCTACCGTCAAGGTGGTGGACAAAGTGGTGGATTCCGCCAGCGGCACCTTCGGCGTCCGCCTGGAACTGCCCAATCCCAATGGCGACATTCCCGCTGGCGTGAAGTGCCGGGCGCGTTTCCAGTAGTGGCGCCGTGGCATTCGGGGGTCGATCCCCGGGCCCTGCTCGCGGGCGTCTTTGGCTACGCCAGCTTTCGCCCCCACCAGGAGGACATCGTCCGCCATCTCATCGGTGGCGGCGACGCCCTGGTCATCATGCCCACTGGCGGCGGCAAATCCCTGTGCTATCAGTTGCCGTCCCTGGCGCGGGAAGGCACCGGCATCGTGGTATCGCCCCTCATCGCCCTCATGCAGGACCAGGTGGCGGCGCTCAAGCAGTTGGGCGTGAAGGCGGAATTCCTCAATTCCTCCCTGAGCCTGGACGCGGCGCGGCGGGTGGAGGACGATCTCCTGGCCGGGTGTCTGGACCTGCTCTACGTGGCGCCGGAGAGATTGCTGACGGAGCGCTTTCTGGATCAGCTATCCCGCATCAAGCCGGCCCTGTTCGCCATCGACGAGGCCCACTGCGTGTCCCAGTGGGGCCACGACTTCCGGCCGGAATACGTGCAACTCTCCATCCTGCACGAGCGCTTCCCGGGGGTGCCGCGCATCGCGC
>CAZYEY010000221.1:0-14444 GCA_964646585.1 uncultured Thiobacillus sp.
AGCCCAACGGCACGATCAAGACCTACCGGCTCGAGGGCATGAGCGCCAAGCTGGACAAGCAGTTCAGCCCCAGCCCGGCAGGGTATTTCGATGGCATTGTGGGCATTGGCGCCAACCGCTGGCTCGTGTCCAACTGGGTCAGGTTCGAGCCCGCCGGCCTGCTTCATGCCGTTGGGACCCCTGGGCGGCATATCGAAGGCCAGCTCGCTGAACTTCCTCGCCTTCAGGTCGATGACGAAGACCTTGCCGACATCGGTGGCGGAGAGCAGCAGCCGGCGGCTGTCGTAGCGGGCGAAGGCGTTGAGGAACTTGGCGCCGGAAGCGGCCAGGTCCAGTTCGAACACCTGCTTGCCGTTGCCGATGTGGAAGCCCACCACCCGGTCGATGTCGGCTACGTAAAGGATGCCGTCCACGGCGATCATGCCCTTAGGGCCGTTGAGCTTCTCGGCCCACTTCAGGGCCTTGACGTTGCCTTCCCGGTCCAGCCTGGAGATGAAGCCGTCGCCGTCCTTTTCCATGGGTTCCAGCTTCACCCCCAGGTTGGAGACGAACACGTCCTTGCCGACGGCCACCACGCTCTCCGGCGAGGAGAAACCCGGAATGGTCTTGTCCACCATGACGCTGGCAGCCTGGGCGCTACCAAAGGCGAGGGCGAAAAGCAGGGCGAGGGGGCGCATGGGGACTCCTTTGGATTCGGAAGAACGATCAGACCATGGCGCCGGATTCGGGCTTCACCGGCTTGATGAAGTCCTCCCGGGAGACGCCCAGCCACATGGTGATGGGACTCGCCACCAGCACCGAGGAATAGGTGCCGACGAGGATGCCGATGATGAGGCACAGGGCGAAGCCGTGGAGCACCTCTCCCCCCAGGAATAGCATGGCCAGCACCATCAGCGACGTGGTGCCGCTGGTGATGATGGTGCGGGACAGGGTAGCGGTCTTGGCGTTGTCCATGATGGCGGCCACGTTGGTGAGGCGGGTCTTCTTGAAGTTCTCCCGGATCCGGTCGAACACCACCACCGTGTCGTTCACCGAATAGCCCAGGATAGCCAGCACCGCCGCCAGGACGGTGAGCGAAAACTCCCACTGGAACAGGGACCATACCCCCAGGACGATGAAGATGTCGTGGGCCGTGGCGAAGATGGCCCCCACCGCCATGCGCCATTCGAAACGAAGCATCAGGTAGAGCATGATGCCGATGGCCACCACCACCAGGGCCAGGGAGCCGTCCTCCAGCAGTTCCCTGCCCACCTGGGGTCCGACGAATTCCACCCGGCGCAGCTGGACCTGGGGATCGTGCTGCTTCAACACCACCAGGACCTTTTCCGACAGCTGGGCGGAAGTGACCCCGGCCTTGACCGGCAGGCGCACCAGCACCTCGGTGGAGGTGCCGAAGTTCTGCACTTGGGCGTCGCCGTACCCGTTCTTCGCCAGGTGCTCGCGCACGGCAGGGATGTTGGCGGCGGCGGGGTAGCCCACCTCCATGACGGTGCCGCCAGTGAAGTCCACCCCCAGATTCAGGCCCTTGGTGGCCAGCAGGAAGATGGAAGCGACGATGCAGGCGACGGACACGAAGATGGTGCTGCGCGCCCAGCGCATGAACGGGATGTCTTGCTTGACGTGGAAGAGTTCGAGCATGAGCGTGGCCTCAGATGGAGAGCTTGGTCAGGCGTTTCACCCGACCATAGCTGAGATTGACCATGGCCCGGGACACGGTCACGGCGCTGAACATGGAGGTCAGGATGCCCAGGCAGAGCACCACCGCGAAGCCCCGCACCGGGCCGGAGCCCAGCCAGAACAGAGCGACGCCGGCGATGAGGGTGGTGACGTTGGAGTCCAGGATGGTATCCCAGGCCCGCTCATAACCGGCCGCCAGGGCCGCCTGGGGCGTCATGCCGTTCCTCAGCTCCTCGCGGATGCGCTCGGCGATGATCACGTTGGCGTCGATGGCCATGCCCAGGGTCAGGGCGATGCCGGCGATGCCGGGCAGGGTCAGGGTGGCCTGCATCATGGACAGCAGGGCCACCAGCAGGAACATGTTGGTGGCCAGAGCCAGCACCGAGATGATGCCGAACAGCTGGTAGTAGACCACCATGAACACGGCGATCAAGGCAAAACCGATCAACGTGGAGTTGAAGCCCCGTTCGATATTATCCGCCCCCAGGCTGGGGCCTACGGTGCGCTCCTCGACGATCTCCATGGGCGCGGCCAGGGCGCCAGCCCGCAGCAGCAGGGCTACGTCGTTGGCCTCTTGGGGGGAATCCATGCCGGTGATCTGCACCCGGCCGCCGCCGATCTCCTCCCGGATCACCGGGGCGGTGACCACTTCGGTCTTGCCCTTCTCGATGAGCAGGATAGCCATGCGTTTGCCCACGTTCTCCCGGGTCACGTTCTTGAAGATGCGGGCGCCGCGGCCGTCCAGGTTGACGTGGACGGCGGCCTGGTTGGTGTGGTTGTCGAAACCGGGCTGGGCGTCGGTGATGTAGTCGCCGGTGAGCACCACGTTCTTTTTCACCAGCACCGGCATGCCGTTGCGCTCGAAATACAGTTCGGCGCCGAAAGGCACCTGGCCGGCGCTGGCCGCCTGGAGCGCGGCCGGATCCGCCATGCGTTCCTCGTCCACCATGCGGATTTCCAGGGTGGCGGTGCGGCCCAGGATCTCCTTGGCCTTGGCCGTGTCCTGCACGCCGGGCAGCTGCACCACCACCCGATCGATGCCCTGCTGTTGGATCACCGGCTCGGCCACGCCCAGCTCATTCACCCGGTTGCGCAGGGTGGTCAGGTTCTGCTTGAGCGCATCCTCCTGGGTCTTCACCTGGGCCTGCTTCTTCAAGGTGCCGGTGAGGACGTATTCCTCGCCCGCCTGGCTGTCCTCCAGCTGCAGTTCGGGATAGGTGCTTTCGATGGCCTTGCGCCCCTCGTCCCGCTGGGCGGCGTCACGAAACTGGATGCGCACCGCCTGCCCTTCCCGGCCGATGCCCGCATAGCGCACCTTCTTCTCCCGCAGCAGGGTGCGGATGTCGCCCTGGTAGCGTTCCGCCGCCTTGTCCAGGGCCTTGGGCATGTCCACCTGCAACAGGAAATGCACGCCGCCTCGCAGGTCCAGGCCCAGGTACATGGGCAGGGCGCCGATGGAAGCGAGCCACGCCGGCGAGGCCGACAGCAGGTTCAGGGCCACCGTGTAGCCGGGTCCCATGGCCTGCTGGATCACATCCTTGGCCTTGATCTGGGTATCGGTGTCGGCGAAGCGGGCCTTGACGCTGCGCGCGTCCATGGCCACCCCCTGGGCGGCAATGCCGGCCGTCCTGAGCGCCGCCTCCACCCGCTGCATGAGGGCGGTGTCCACCTTTTCCGTGGTGCGCACCGGGGTCACCTGCACCGCCGGCACCTCGCCAAAGAAATTGGGCAGGGTGTAGAGGAAGGCAATCACCAGGGCGACGGCGATGACCAGATATTTCCAGAGGGGATAGCGGTTCATGTTGAAGCTCGGGAAGAGGAAAAGGAGAAAGGGGAACGGGTGGCGAGCAGCGGGCTTCCCCCCTGCTCTTCTCCCCCTGCCCGCTTCTCGCGTTACAGGTCTTTGATCGTTCCCTTGGGCAGCACGGTCTGGATGGTGGCGCGCTGGAAGATGCTCTCGGTGCCGCCACCGATGTCCAGGGTGACGTACTGGTCGGTGAGCTTCACCACCTTGCCGAGCTGGCCACCGGCGGTGATGACCTCGTCGCCCTTATGAATGGACTCCTGCATCTTCTTCTGGTCCTTGGCCCGCTTCATCTGGGGACGGATGATGAGGAAGTAGAACAGAGCGAAAAGGACGATGAGGGGCAGGAAGCTGACGAGGGGATCCGGCTGGGCGGGGTCGGCGGCGAAGGCAGGGGATATCAGCATGGTTTTGAGCGCTTGCGGGTGATAAACCCGCGCATTCTAACAGCCCCCTGTGACAAGCTTCTGTTCCTGAAAGTTGCGCAGCCGTTCCCGGGTGTCCGGGTGGCTGGAAAACAGGGTGACGGCCCGCATTTCCCTGCCGTGGGCGGCGTCCAGCCGGGCCAGCAGGTCGCTGAAGCGGTGGGGCGGCAGGCAGGACCGTTGCAGGAATTGCAGGGCGTGGGCGTCGGCTTCCCGCTCCATGTCCCGGGAATAGCCGCTTTGCAGGAGCAGGGTGGGCAATCCCCCAGCCAGATCCAGGATGCCGCTCACATCGCCCAACGCTACCTGGCCCACCACCAGCACCCCGGTGCTGGCCAGCATCTGGCGCAGCACGTGGCGGTGGGCCACGTGGCCCAGCTCGTGGGCCGCCACAGCCACCAGTTCGTCATCATGCCGCGCCAGAGCCACAATCTCATCGGTGAACACCAGGATGCCCCCGGGCAGGGCCAGGGCGTTGGCGCCGATCTGCCCCCCGGCGCGGAACTCCATGCGCCAGGCCGGGCAGTCCCCCAGGCGCTGGCAGGCCCCGGCCAGCCGCTGGCGCAGGGCCGTCTGACGAGCCACCGGCAGGGTGCTGGGGTGGAACACGGCTGCGTCCATGGCCTCCAGACCCATTTCCCCCAGACGGGCTTCCAGGGAGGCTGGCACCAGGGGGACGACCACTCCGGCCAGCGCGGGTATGCCATAGCGCAGCCCAGCCCAGCCCAGCGCCAGGCTCACCAGCAAGGCCCCCAGGGCCAGGGAATAACGGGATTCCCAACGGAACACCCGGGCCATGAAGGCTCCCTGGCCCAGGGCCCGGGCCAGTTCCTCCACGGCGGCCTGGTCGCCGGCATGGAGTTCCCCGGCCTCCCCCAGGTAGATGACGCGCCTGGCCTGGCCCAGCCGGTCGCCCACCCGGATCTGGGCGGCGGGGAGGGCCAGGGTGCCGTCTTCGCCGGTCAGGCGCAGTTGCCGGGCGTCGTCGAGCCAGCAGGCTTCCACCTGCCGGGGAATACTGGTGCGTCCGTCGAAATGTTCGGCGAAGAAGGGGGCGGACACCGGCTCAACCCAGGGCCAGATCCACGTCGAACAGATCGGCCATCTCGGAGCCGGTGGCGGCCGTGTGCTGTCCAGCGGCGGCCACGAAGGCATCCAAGCCCCCTTCCGGCCCGTTGACGGACAGGTTGTCCAGCCAATAGCGGGCGGTGCGGATCTGGGCCCAGGGCAGGTAGAAGCCCAGGGTGAGGAGGATCAGCAGCAGGTTGGAGACGTACAGCCGGATCAGTCGCCGGGCACTGTGTCGGCCCGCCAGGGCCAGGCCCTCCAGGCGGCTGCCATTGAACATGAGGTCGGCGCTGCGGGCGTTCAGGTAGCCGGCGGCGAAGGGCAGGCTGGCGTAGAAGGCCAGGATGCCCAGCACCAGTGCGGTAATGACGACCTCCTTGCTGCCGGCCATGAGCTCGTAGGGGTTCAGCGCCATCCCCATGACGCCGATCACGGCAGCCATTGCCACAGCCAGGGCCAGGAGCATCAGCAGGAGGGCGATCAGGTAGATGCGGTAGAAGGCTTTGGGCCGTCCCTGGAACTGGAACCCGCTGCCGCCGAAGCGATGGTTGCCAGCCACGAAACGGGTCTTCAGATAGGCCACGTAGGGCAAGGCCAGCCCGAGAGTGACGATGGACAGGAGGCCACCCCCCAGGAAGACCTTGTAGGCTTCCTTCATGTCTGCGTCGAACTGGAAGCGCAAGCCCCGGTGGCTGGTGTTGCGGGCGTTGAATTGCAGGGCCTTGACCACAATCCAGGGCATGGCGATGAAGAACAGGAGCGCCAGGATGCCCGACACCAGTGGAAGGGTGCCTTCCGCCAGGGTATAGGCGGCGAGCAGGGCAACGGCGATGATCCGGCCCTTGAGGATGTCCACCGGGTTGGCCAGGTAGTCGAAATGGTGGCCGTCCACCAGGGTGTGGGTGTTGAAATAGCGCTTGCGCCGCACCTTGGCCCAGGCCGAGTAGATGCCCAGGGTGACCAGGGTGAGGGCCAGGTTGACGATCCAGATGCGGAAATACTCGCCACCGCTGCCGGTGAACTGAAAGGGATAGTTGCGGGTAGGCTGGGTCATGGTGTTCTCCCTGGGTTTTTGGCTTATGGCGCGATTTTGTGGCACCCCCATCCAGGTCGGCAACCGATTCAGCCTTGGCCGGCCTTGCCCCTTTTCTCCAGGAAGTCCCGCCGCCACGCCTCGAAGCGGCCTTCTTCCAGGGCTTCCCGCATACGCGCCGTGAAGTCCTGGTAGAAGCGCAGGTTGTGGATGGAATTGAGCCGGGCCCCCAGCATTTCTCCGGACCGCTGCAGGTGGTGCAGGTAGCCCCGGCTGTAATGGCGGCAGGTGTAGCAGTCGCAATCCGGGTCGATGGGGCCCGTGTCGGCCTTGAAGCGGGCGTTCTTGATGCGCAGGTCCCCGGACCAGGTGAACAGGAGGCCATGGCGGGCGTTGCGGGTGGGCATGACGCAGTCGAACATGTCGATGCCGTTGGCGACAGCGTGGACGATATCCTCCGGCGTGCCCACGCCCATGAGGTAGCGGGGCTTGTCTTCGGGCAGGCGGTGGCCCATGTGGACCAGGATGCGCTCCATGTCCTCTTTGGGCTCCCCCACCGAGAGCCCTCCCAGGGCGTAGCCGTCGAAGCCAATATCCACCAGCTTTTCCAGGGAGCGTTCGCGCAGGTCCTCGTACATGCCACCCTGGACGATGGCGAAGAGGGCATTGGGGTTGCCCTCGTGGGCCGCCTTGGAGCGCTCCGCCCAGCGCAGGGACAGTTCCATGGACTGCTTCGCCGTCCCCCAGTCCGCCGGGTAGGGCGTGCATTCGTCGAAGATCATGACGATGTCCGAGTCCAGCACCTTCTGGATCTGCATACTTTTTTCCGGCGAGAGGAGCAGGCGCTGGCCGTCCAGGGGCGAGGCGAATTTCACCCCCATCTCCGTGATCTTGCGCAGGTGGGTGAGACTCCAGACCTGGAAGCCGCCGGAATCGGTGAGAATGGGGCCTTGCCAACCCATGAAACCGTGCAGACCGCCATGGGCGGTGATGACGTCCAACCCCGGACGCAGCCAGAGATGGAAGGTGTTGCCCAAAATGACTTGCGCGCCCAGGTCCACGAGTTCATGGGGGGTGACTCCCTTCACCGTGCCGACGGTACCCACCGGCATGAACACCGGGGTCTGGATGGTGCCGTGGGCGGTTTCCAGCGTGCCGCGCCGGGCGCGGCCGCTACTGCGGATAACCTGGAATTTCATGGAAACGGGTGACCGGTTGAGAACAAAGTTGGCAAGTGTACTGCGGTCGACGATGGTGGCCGTCCTGATTCCCGCCTGGCCGGCCGATGCCGGAGAACCCTGCCCGGCTTCCGAGGCGGTCCAGGTGCGGGTGGGGAACCAGCCTTTCCGGGTGGAGGTGGCATTCAGCGAGAGGACGCGGGAGCTGGGGCTGTCCCGGCGCGCCAGCCTGCCAGCCGACTCGGGCATGTGGTTCGTCATGCCCTACCCGGACTGGCACGGCTTCTGGATGAAGGACATGGCCTTCCCCATCGACCTGATCTGGATCGGCCCGGACCGGACGGTTGTCGATGTGCTGAGCCTCATGCCCTGCACGGCCCAATCCTGCCCCATCCATTACCCGCCCTCCCCAGTCGCCTATGTACTGGAGGTCAATGCCCACCACTTCTCGGGTAGACCCGGTGAGCGGGTGGAGTGGTCCTGCATCGCCTCCCCCTCCCATTGACCGGGCAGTCCCCGTTTACCAGCTTTGCCGGCCCCGGGGCTTGGCGCCCGCCGGAACCTGGGGCGCCCACTCCTGGCTCTTCCCCTCTGGCCGCTGTCCGGATTCGGGGCGACGGCCTTCCGACTTGTCCCAGGGCTTGGCGTGCTTTTCCCCATGCCCCCAGGCGTGGGAGCGATCCGTCCTGACCTCCGGCTTGCCTTCTTTCCAGTGGGGCTTGCCCTGCCAGGCGCCGGCGGGACGGTGCTCGGCGGGATGGCCTTCGGCAGGCCGCTCCCGGCGGGGGCGTTCCTCCCACTTCCGGCCATCCGCCTTGCGTTCGCCCCAGGGTTTTTTCTCGCCCCAGGGCTTGCCGCCGGGCTTGCGCCCGAAATCCCGGCCCTTCTTGCCAAAATCCTTATCGTGGCGCAGCTTGGGCTCCAGGCCGGGGATCTCTTCCACCCGCACCGGTTGGCCGATGTAGCGCTCGATCTCCCGAACCAGATGGCGCTCCTTGCCATGCACCAGGGTGATGGCGATGCCGGCCCGGCCGGCCCGGCCGGTGCGGCCGATGCGATGCACATAGTCCTCGGCCTGACGCGGCGCATCGAAGTTGATGACGTGGCTGATGCCGGCCACATCGATGCCCCGGGCCGCCACGTCGGTGGCCACCAGGATGCGCACGTGTCCGTCCCGCAACTTCTGCAGGGTCCGATTGCGTTTGTGCTGGGGCATGTCGCCGTGCAAGGCGGCGGCGGCGAAACCCTGTTCCAGCAGGGTCTCGCACAGCTCCTCGGCGCTCGCCTTGGTAGCGGTGAACACCACCGCCTGGTTGACGCCCACGTCCCGCAACAGGAAATCCAGCAACCGATGCTTGTGGCCGATGTCGTCGCTGAACAGCAGGCGCTGGTCGATGTTGGCCTTGTGCTCTTCCCTGGTGGCCACCTCGATGCGCTTGGGGGACTGGGTCATCTGGGCGGCGATGCGGCCCACCTGGCCATCCAGGGTGGCGGAGAACAGCAGGGTCTGGCGGCTGGCCGGGGTGCGGGCGACGATGTGCTCGATGTCCTCCACGAAGCCCATGTCCAACATGCGGTCCGCCTCGTCCAGCACAAGCACCTCCAGACGGGAGAAATCGATGCGACCCCGTTCTATATGGTCGATGAGGCGTCCCGGGGTGGCGATCATCACCTCCGGATGGGCCTTCAGGGCCTGGAACTGGGGTCCGAAGGGGGCGCCGCCCACCAGGCAGACGGTGCGCAGCTTGCGCATGCCGGCGCCATAGATCATGGCCTGCTTCTGCACCTGCAGGGCCAGCTCCCGGGTGGGGCACAGCACCAGGAGGCGGGGGCCATGGCTTTTGTCTGCCCCGGGCAGAAGGGAGGGCGCGGCCAGCTTGTGCAGGCTGGGCAGCAGGAAGGCAGCGGCAAGACCGCTGCCGGTGTGGCTGGAGACCAGCAGGTCATGGCCTTCCAGGGCAGCGGGGATGGCCTGCCGCTGGACTTCGGTAGGATCGGTGTAGCCGGTGGTTTCCAGGCATTTCAAAACGATGGGGTTCAGACCCAGTTCGGCGAAGCTCATGCAAATCCTTTATCAAACAAAACCCCGCCCGGCCCGGTGTTGGTAAACGAGCATGGGGCGGCCGCGCCCGTCACGGGGCGCGCATCATCAAATCAGGAGCGAGGGGCCCGAAGACCGCGTCGATTCCCGCGAAACACCGGCGCCAACCATGTGCCGGGATGCCGGATCGACGGAAACGGGTTCCGTGAGGGAATCAGGTGAGGTCGGGGACGATGGGGCTGTGAAAACAGTCCCGTGGGCCATGGAAACGGTCGCAAGACCGCGAAGCCGACTACTGCGTTGCACAACTGGCGCCCATCATACCCGAGATTGGGCAATAAGTCTTTGATTATTTTGTGCTATCCAACGCACCCGGAGCTGGATCGATGAGCATGGCGTCGCCATAGCTGAAAAAACGGTAGGTGGAGGCGACCGCGTGGGCATAGGCGCGGCGCATCAGCTCGGCGCCACCGAAGGCGGACACCAGCATGAGCAGGGTGGAGCGGGGCAGGGGAAAGTTGGTGATCAGGCGCTCGACGATTTTGAAGCGGTAGCCCGGCGTGATGAACAGGTCTGTCTCCCCCTCCCCCGCCACCAGCGCGCCCCCGCGGCCAGCCGACTCCAAGGCCCGCAGGCTGGTGGTGCCCACGGCACATACCCGGCCGCCCCGCTCCCGGGCCCGGGCGACGGCATCCACCGTGGCCGGGGGGATTGCATAACGCTCGGCGTGCATCTTGTGTTCCTGGGGATCTTCCACCCGCACCGGCTGGAAGGTGCCGGCCCCCACGTGAAGGGTGACGAAGGCGGTGTCCACGCCCTGGATTTTCAGGGTGTCCAGCATGGCCTGATCGAAATGCAGGCCGGCGGTGGGCGCCGCCACCGCTCCCGGATCCCGGGCGTAGACGGTCTGGTAGCGGTCGTCGTCCGCCGCTTCCGGAACCCGTTCCATATAGGGGGGAAGGGGCATTTCCCCCAGGCGCTCCAGCCAGTCCAGCACCGTGCGGGCAGGATCGAAGCCCAGCCGGTACATGTCGTCGGAGCGATCCAGCACCAGGGCCTGCAGCTCGCCGCCGAAACGCAGCATGGCCCCGGGCTTGGGCGGCTTGCTGGCGCGCAGGAACACCAGGGCTTCGTGCTCCGACAGCACCCGTTCCACCAGGGCCTCGATCCTGCCGCCGGTTTCCTTGGCGCCGCGCAGCCGCGCCTTGATGACCCGGGTGTCGTTGAACACCAGCAGGTCACCGGCCCGGAAGAGATCCGGCAGGTCGGCGAACAGGCGGTCTACGATCCCGCCTGTCCCACCATCCACGTGCAGCAGCCGGCTGCCGCCCCGTTCCGGCAGCGGATGGCGGGCGATGAGTTGGTCCGGCAGGTGGTAGTCGAAGTCGCTGGTTTTCATGAGGCGCGGGATTATACGTTGATGCCTCCCATCCCCTTCGGCGATAATCCGCGCCCCTCCGCCTCCAGGCGGAGTCAAGTCCACCTCGAGATTGCCCCGGTGGCGGAATCGGTAGACGCACGGGACTCAAAATCCCGCGCCGCAAGGCGTGCCAGTTCGAGTCTGGCCCGGGGCACCAAATCTCCCTCCCCTTCTCTCAAGCCATCCGGCCCCACGGCCGGGCGGACTCAGGTGTCCCCTCGGCCATCCCCGCTTGCCGGATGCGGGATCTGCTGTCGTGATGCCCCAGGCAATCCGGGTGATCGGAAATCGAGCCCCCTGGGGCCTCGCGGCCTGTGCCGACGCCTGCCACTCCATGTCTTCGCCAGCACCCCGAACACGGCGGACTGTTCGCGCTGCTGCCGGCCCCACTTGCGCGGGAGCTTCAAGCTCTTCTGCGAGTGGTCCTCGCCCAAGAGGATGAACACGATCTTGGCCGGCTTACTGGACTGTTTCCACGGACTTGGCCAGATAGAACGGGCAGCTCGCCGGGCCGCCGACGGGCCGCACCAGCTCCTCGCTGAAATCGGCGTAGGTGCGGTGCAGGCTGTGGCGGGCAGCATCGTCCTCGAAGCGACGGCAATCGGCGCTCAGGGGGCAGCGGGAGGGCATGCAGTAGGTGATTCGTTCGTTCATGGGCCTGACCTCGGCTCAATCCCAGGCCAGCGCGCCACCAGTCTGGTACTCGGTGACCCGGGTCTCGAAAAAGTTTTTCTCTTTCTTCAAATCGATCATCTCGGCCATCCAGGGGAAGGGGTTGGAAGCACCGGGGAACAACTCATCCAGGCCGATCTGGGTGGCGCGGCGGTTGGCGATGAAGCGCAGGTATTCCTTGAACATGGGGGCATTGAGCCCCAGCACACCCCGGGGCATGGTGTCCTCGGCATAGGCGTATTCCAGTTCCACGGCGCGTTGGAACATGGCCTTCAGTTCCGCCTTGAACTCCGGCGTCCACAGGTAAGGCTCTTCCAGCTTGATCTGGTTGATCATGTCGATGCCGAAATTGCAGTGCATGGACTCGTCCCGCAGGATGTACTGGTACTGCTCGGCCGCCCCCGTCATCTTGTTCTGCCGGCCCATGGCCAGGATCTGCACGAAGCCCACGTAGAAGAACAGCCCCTCCATGATGCAGGCGAAGGCGATCAGGCTCTTGAGGAAGGTCTGGTCCGCCTCGGGGGTGCCGGTCTTGAAGTTGGGGTCGGAGAGCACGTCGATGAAGGGCAGCAGGAATTCGTCCTTGGCGCGGATGCTGGGGATTTCGTGGTAGGCGTTGAAGATCTCGCCTTCGTCCAACCCCAGGCTTTCCACGATGTACTGGTAGGCGTGGGTGTGGATGGCTTCCTCGAAGGCCTGGCGCAACAGGTACTGGCGGCACTCGGGGGCGGTGATCTGCCGGTAAGTGCCCAGCACGATGTTGTTGGCGGCGAGCGAGTCGGCGGTGACGAAGAAGCCCAGGTTGCGCTTGACGATGAGCCGCTCGTCCTCGGACAGGCCGTTGGCGTCCTTCCAGGTGGCGATGTCCCGGTTCATGTTCACCTCCTGGGGCATCCAGTGGTTGGCGCAGGCGGCGATGTATTTTTCCCAGGCCCACTTGTACTTGAAGGGGACGAGCTGGTTGACGTCGGTCTGGCCGTTGATGATGCGTTTGTCGGCCGCCACCACGCGGCGGTGGCTGGCGGCCGGTGCGGCTTGCATCGAACCCGTCGTGGCGGCGGACGCTGTCGCAGAGATGGGTGCCCCATCGTCGAGCCGGCGCGCAGCAGCGGGGGGGACAGCAGAGGCAGAGAAGGGAGCAGGGCGGCTGCTCGTCGAGCCGCCGAGGGAGGCAGGTTGCAGTGCAGGTTGTGCCGCTGCCGTGATGTCGTCGTCCCAGTTCAACATAAGTGGTCCAGTGCTCTAATTATGGGAGCAACGATGCGGATTGAAAAGCGAACGCTTGCATCGTTGCGCGAAATTGTTGTGCGTTGGCATCGTGCCGATCACTGACAGGCTTCGCAGCCCGGGTCGTCGATGGCGCAGAAGCGGATGTCGGTGGCCGCGGCGGTATCCGTCGCCGCCGCTGCGACACCGCCATCGACCTGTGCCGCCACCGCGTTGAGCCGGCCGGCCTTCACCGTCGACTTCTCGGCGTGTGTCGCACCCATGGTACGCAGGTAGTAGGTGGTCTTGAGGCCGCTGACCCAGGCGAGCTTGTAGGTCTCGTCGAGCTTCTTGCCCGAGGCCCCGGCCATGTAGATGTTGAGCGACTGCGCCTGGTCGATCCACTTCTGTCGACGCGCGCCAGCAGTCACGAGCCAATAGGGCTCGATCTCGAACGCGGTGGCGTAGAGTGCCTTGATGTCCTCGGGCACGCGATCGATGGGCCGCAGCGAGCCGTCGAAGTGCTTGAGGTCCATGACCATCACCTCGTCCCACAGGCCCAGGCGTTTGAGGTCGCGCACCAGGTAGCTGTTGATGACGGTGAATTCGCCCGAGAGGTTGGACTTCACCGAGAGGTTGCCGAAGCAGGGCTCGATGGAAGCGTCCACACCGATGATGTTGGAGATGGTGGCCGTGGGGGCGATGGCCACGCAGTTGGAGTTGCGCATGCCGTCGCGTGCGATCTTTGCGCGCAGGGCCTCCCAGTCCATCGTGCTGGAGCGGTCCACCTCGACGTAGCCGCCGCGCTGCGCGGCCAGCAGTTCCAGCGTGTCCAGCGGCAGGATGCCGCGGTCCCACAGCGAGCCCTTATAGCTGGAGTATTTGCCGCGCTCGGCCGCCAGATCGGTCGAGGCCCAGTAGGCGTAGTAGCACAGCGCCTCCATCGACTCGTCGGCAAACTGCACCGCCGCCTCGCTGGCGTAGGGGATGCGCAGCTCGTACAGCGCGTCCTGAAAGCCCATCAGCCCCAGGCCTACCGGGCGGTGGCGCAGGTTGGAGTCGCGCGCCTTCTTGACCGCGTAGTAGTTGATGTCGATCACGTTGTCCAGCATGCGCATGGCCGTGGCCACGGTCTTCTTGAGCTTGTCGTGGTCCAGCACCTTGCCGTTGGGGCCGTCCTTGAGGTGCTGCTTGAGGTTGACCGAGCCCAGATTGCAGACGGCGGTTTCGGTGTCGCTGGTGTTGAGCGTGATTTCGGTGCACAGGTTGGAGGAGTGCACCACGCCCACGTGCTGCTGGGGCGAGCGGATGTTGCACGGGTCCTTGAAGGTGATCCAGGGGTGGCCCGTTTCGAACAGCATGGTCAGCATCTTGCGCCACAGATCGACGGCCGCCACGGTCTTGCAGGGCTTGATCTCGCCGCGCTTGGCCTTCTCTTCGTAGGCCACGTAGGCGCGCTCGAACTCGGTGCCGTACTTGTCGTGCAGGTCCGGCACGTCCGAGGGCGAAAACAGCGTCCACTCGCCTTTTTCCATCACGCGCTTCATGAACAGGTCCGGGATCCAGTTGGCCGTGTTCATGTCGTGCGTGCGGCGGCGGTCGTCGCCGGTGTTCTTGCGCAGCTCTAGGAACTCCTCGATGTCCAGGTGCCAGGTCTCCAGATAGCAGCACACCGCGCCTTTGCGCTTGCCGCCTTGGTTGACGGCGACCGCCGTGTCGTTGACCACTTTCAGGAACGGCACCACGCCCTGGCTTTCGCCGTTGGTGCCCTTGATGTGGCTGCCCAGCGCGCGCACGCGCGTCCAGTCGTTGCCCAGCCCGCCGGCGAACTTGGACAGCAGGGCGTTCTCCTTGATCGACTCGTAGATGCCGTCCAGATCGTCGGGTACCGTGGTCAGGTAGCAGCTCGAGAGCTGCGAG
>CAZYEY010000222.1:0-8171 GCA_964646585.1 uncultured Thiobacillus sp.
CCACCAAACCCGGCTCGTCCAGGGGCGGATCGGTATCCGGCGGGCAGGCCAGGGAGGTGACGCCGCCCGCCGCGGCCGCGTGCATCTCGGATTCCAGGGTGGCCCGGTATTCCAGGCCGGGCTCCCGCAGGCGCACGGCCAGGTCCACCAGGCCGGGGCAGACGACCAGGCCCGTGGCGTCGATGACCTGATTGGCGGTGAAGTCGGCGGGAACGGCCCCGATGCCGACGATGTGGCCGGCGGCCACGAAGATGTCCCGGACCGCGTCCAGGCCCGAGACGGGATCGATGACGCGGCCGTGCTTGATCTGGATCTTCATGCTTGCGCTCCCTGGGGGCCCACGCCCGCCAGCAGGCTCATCACCGCCATGCGCACGGCGATGCCGAAAGTGACCTGGGAGAGGATCACGGACTGCATGCCGTCCGCCACCGCCGAGTCGATCTCCACCCCCCGGTTCATGGGACCCGGGTGCATCACGATGGCGTCGGGCTTGGCCAGCTTGAGCTTGTCCGGGGTCAGGCCCCAATGTTTGTAGTACTCCCCGGCGCTGGGCAGGCGGGAGCCGCGCATCCGCTCGTTCTGCAGGCGCAGCATCAGCACCGCGTCCACGTCCCGGAGCCCATCGCTCATCTTGTGGAAGACGTGGACACCCAGGTTCTCCACATCCCGGGGCAGCAGGGTCTTGGGCGCCACCACCCGAACTTCCGGGCAGCCCAGGGTGGTCAGGGCGTGGATCTGGGAGCGGGCGACCCGGGAATGCAGCACGTCGCCTACGATGGCCACCCGCAGGTTGTGAAAGCCGCCCTTGTAATGACGCAGGGTGAACATGTCGAGGAGACCCTGGGTGGGGTGGGCGCAACGGCCGTCGCCGGCGTTGATGACGCTGATATGGGGCGCCACGTGGCGGGCGATGAGGTGGCCGGCGCCGGCGGCGGCGTGGCGCACGATGAACATGTCGGCCTGCATGGCGGAGAGGTTGGCCACCGTGTCCAGCAGGGTCTCGCCCTTGCTCTGGGAGGAGGCGTTGATGTTCAGGTTCACCACGTCCGCCGACAGTCTTTTCGCTGCGATCTCGAAGGTGGTCCGGGTGCGGGTGGAGTTCTCGAAGAAGATGTTGAAGATGGCCTTGCCCCGCAGCAGGGGCACTTTTTTCACGTCCCGTTCCTGGGCCGAGACCGTGATGAAGGAGGCGGCGGTGTCCAGGATCTGGGTCAGGATGCGGGCCGGCAGACCCTCCAGGGTGAGGAGGTGGCGCAGGCGGCCGTCGTCGGTGAGTTGCAGGTTGGCGCTCATGGTGTGCTCAGCCCCTCCGCTTCATGACGAAGTGCAGGCCCTCCGTCTCGTTCTTCTCCAAGGAGATGTGCTCGTCCGCGGACAGGTCCAGGCGGATGCCGGCGAAGTCGGCGCAGATGGGCAGTTCCCGCCCGCCCCGGTCCACCAGCACGGCCAGGCGGATGGCAGCAGGTCGGCCGTAGTCGAACAGCAGGTTGAGGGCTGCGCGGGTGGTGCGGCCGGTGTAGAGCACGTCGTCCAGCAACAGGATGCGGCGGCCCTCCACGTCGAAGGGAATGTGGGAGGGCTTGGTCTCCGGGTGCAGGCCGATGCGGGAGAAGTCGTCCCGGTAGAAGGCGATGTCCAGCACAGCCTGGGGGAGGTCCAGCTTCAGCCGTTCGGCCAGGGCATCCATGATCCAGACGCCGCCGGTGTGGATGCCCACCAGGGCGCAACCGGGGTGGACATGGGGGGCGATCTGCTCGGCCAGGGCGTCGATGAGGGCATCAGGCGAGGGTAGGTTCGCGGGCATGGTTTTGCTCGAAATAGTCCTGAAGGATTTGCCGGGCCGCCACCGCGTCGTCCAGACCTTTGCGGTCGCGGCCCTTGACGCCGGCCTCGCGCAGGGCCAGGTCGGCGTCGAAGGAGGTGAGGCGTTCGTCCACCAGGGCCACGGGGAGCTTGAAGCGGCCGTGGAGCTGGTTGGCGAAGCGGCGGGCGCGGCGGGAAAGATCGTGCTCCGTGCCGTCCATGTGCAGGGGCAGACCCGCCACCAGTTCCCGGGGCTTCCACTCGGCGATGAGGTCGGCGATGCGACCGAAGCGGGCCTCGTTGGCCTCGGCGCAAATGGTCTCCAGGGGATGGGCCAGGCGGGTCTCCCACTCGCCCACGGCCACGCCGATGCGTTTGATGCCGAAATCGAAAGCCAGGACCGTCCCCCGCCTCAAGCGTGGCCCGCCTCTTCCGACAGCATGGTGAGGTCGATGCCCAGAAGGCGCATGGCAGCGGGTACCCGCTCGTCGGGCGGCAGGGTAAAGATCACCTCCGGATCGGCCGGGACGGTGAGCCAGGCGTTCTGCTTGATCTCGTTCTCCAGCTGACCCGGACCCCAGCCCGCATAGCCCAGGGTCACCAGGATCTCCGCCGGGCCTTCCCGGCGGGCGGTGGCTTCCAGGATGTCCTTGGAGGTGGTGAGGCCGATGCGGTCGTTCACCGCCAGGGTGGAGCCCCAGTTGCCCACCGGGCGGTGCAGCACGAAGCCCCGTTCCACCTGGACCGGACCGCCGTAGTAGACCGGATTGCCGCGCAGGTGCTCATCCTCCAGGTCCAGGCCGATTTGGCTGAACAGGGATTCCATGTTGAGCTCGATGGGCCGGTTCACCACCACCCCCAGGGCGCCTTGCTCGCCGTGATCGCAGATGTAGGTCAGCGTGCCGGAGAAATTGGGATCCGCCATGTTGGGCATGGCGATGAGGAAATGGTCCGTGAAGTTGGCGTTGTCCATGATGGGCACCCGGGTGGCTTGAGCCCATTGTAACCCCACATTTCGAGCCTCAATATCCGGGAAACACCAATCCGGAAACGCCCATGGACAATGCGCTGGTCTGGTTTCGTCGGGACCTCCGGCTCACCGACAATGCCGCCCTCTTCCACGCCCTCGATGCGGCCCGGCGGGTGCGGGGGGTGTTCGTGTTCGATACCGATATCCTCGACGCCCTGCCCGACCGGGCCGACCGGCGGGTAGCCTTCATCTGGAAGAGCGTGGCCGAGCTGAAGGCGGCCCTGGAAGCCCGGGGCGGCACGCTCCACGTGGTCCATGGCCCGGCGCGGGCGACCATCCCCGCCCTGGCTGCCCGATGGGGCGTCGAGGCCGTGTTCGCCGCCCGGGATTACGAACCCTTCGCCACCGCCCGGGATGCCGCCGTCGCTGCCGCCCTGGCAACCGCCGGCCGACGGCTCGTCCTGGTGAAGGACCAGGTCGTCTTCGACACCAACGAGGTACTCACCGGCGGCGGCCGGCCCTTCCAGGTCTTCACCCCCTACAAGCGGGCCTGGCTGGCAAAGCTGACGCCGCTCCATTGCGCGGCCTACCCCGTGGCGGATCGATTGGCGCGGTGGTTGCCCGAGCCCTCCGCGCCCATGCCGGACCTGGAAGCCCTGGGATTCCGGGCCCAGGCCCTGGATCGCCTGGCCATCGTCCCGGGGGAGGCGGGCGCCAGGGCGCTGCTGGATGATTTCCTCGGGCGCATGTCGCATTACAAGGCCCGGAGGGACTTTCCCGCCATCAAGGGGCCGTCCTATCTCTCCGTGCATCTGCGTTTCGGCACGGTTTCACCCCGCGAACTGGTCCGGCGGGCCCTGGATCAGGGCGGAGAAAGCGCCGAGACCTGGTTGTCCGAACTGATCTGGCGGGAGTTTTATCAGATGCTGCTCTGGCATTTCCCGGGCACCGTCGGCCAAGCCTTCCAGACCCGATTCGAGGCCATCGCCTGGCCCAATCCCGCCGGCCACTTCGAGGCCTGGTGCCAGGCTCGCACCGGCTACCCCATCGTGGACGCGGCCATGCGCCAGCTCGAGCAGACCGGCTACATGCACAACCGCCTGCGCATGATCGCCGCCAGTTTCCTGGTGAAGGACTTGCACGTGGACTGGCGATGGGGCGAACGCTGGTTCGCGGACAAGCTGCTGGATTACGACCAGGCTGCGAACGTGGGGGGCTGGCAGTGGTCGGCGGGGGTGGGCACCGACGCCCAGCCCTGGTTCCGCGTCTTCAATCCGGTGACCCAGTCGGAGAAATTCGATCCGGAAGGCAAATTCATCCGCCGCTACCTGCCGGAACTGGCCCATGTGCCGGACAAGCACCTCCACGCGCCCTGGACGCTGGATCGGGCCCGCCAGGAAGCCTGCGGCGCGGTCATCGGCCGGGATTATCCGCCGCCCATCGTGGACCACGCCCGGGCCCGGGCTGAAATCCTGGCCCTGTTCAAGGCCGCGGCGGGCGGGGTGGATCAATAGATGGTGGTGGCGCCGGGTTGGATGATCTCGATGACTTCGAAGGCCTGGGCTAGGGCGTCGATGCGAACCTGCTCCAGGGCTTCCGCCCCCAGGCCCAGGTATTCGATGGCGGCAGGATCGCCGACCGCCGGCCAGATTGCCGGCGCCTCCCTGGCCTTGATGCCGGGCGCCAGGCTCTCCGCCATGTCCCGGGCCAGTTGGAGGATGGTGGCCTCCTTGCGGTAGGGCTCCGCGCCGGCGGGGTCCAACTGGTGGCCGATGACCCGCTGGAAGAACTCCGGCATATGCCAGGCGCGCATCAGGGCGGCACCCAGGTCGGCATAGGTGAAACCGAACACCCGCCGCTCCGCTTCCACCACGGCGGCCTCACCGTCGGGACGGGCCTTGAGGACTTCCCGGTAGCGTTCCGCCTGACGGCTGTAGAAGACCAGCCGCCCGATGCCATGCAGCATACCGGCGACGAAAAGACGTTCCCCATCCCGGACGCCCAGGTGCCCGGCCAGCAGCCGGGCCACCACGCCGCTGGTGGCACTGTTGTCCCAGAAGCTGGACATGTCGGCGAATTCCTCGGGGATGCCCTTGAAAGCCTGGGTCACCGAGGTGGCCATGACCAGATCGTGCAGGGAACGCTCGCCAATCATGGCGATGGCGCTGGAAATCTTCTCGATGCGCCCGGCGTGACCGAAGAGAGGGCTGTTGGCCAGGCGCAGCAGCCGCGCCGTCAGGCCCGTGTCCAGTTCCACCACCTCCGCCAGTTGCCGGGCGGTGTGCCCGGGATCGCGCAGGAGTTCGTTGACCCTCAGGGCCGCCTGGGGCAGCGAGAACAGTGTGCCTGCATCCTGGGCCAGAGCTTCCGGGGTCATGACCTATCTCCATTCCAATTCGCATGGCAAGGGCGCCTTTCGCCATCCTTGCAGGTCCGGCTTCCCAAGGGAAGAGGGGCCCGGGCGCGTCCCGCTCAGCGCAGGCTGAAACGGCCCACCATGGCTTTCAGGGCATCGGCCGCCTGATCCAGGGAGCGGGCGGAGGCTTGCATTTCGTGCAGACGGATGCTGTTCTGCTCGAAAATCTGGCTGATCCGCTCGATGGCGCTCGTGGTGGCGTGGCTGGCCCGGGTCTGTTCCCGGGTGGCGTCGGCGATGTGCTGGGTCAGTTCATCCACCTCGCTGGCCGCCTTGGCGATGTTGCCCAGCATTTCCCGGGTGGTGGAGCTGATCCGGGCGTTCTCGTCCACCTCGTGACTGACCTTGACCATGGTGGCCACCACGGCCTGGGTCCGGGCGGCCACGGCATCCACGGTTTCCCGGATGGACAGGGTGCTGGCTGCCGTGCGCTCGGCCAGCTTGCGCACTTCGTCAGCCACCACGGCGAAGCCCCGGCCCTGCTCCCCGGCCCGGGCTGCCTCGATGGCGGCATTGAGGGCCAGCAGGTTGGTCTGGTCGGCGATGTCGCGGATCACCTGGGTGACCTGGGAGATCTGCTCGATCTGGGCGGACAGCGCCGTGATGGCGGCGCTGGACTCGGCCACGCTGGCCACGATGCGCTGCATGTTCTCGGCGCTGGCGCCCATGTTGCGGTTGCCATCCTGGGCCATGCCCCGGGTACGGTTGGCGGCCTGGGCCACGGATTCCGCGCTGCTGGCCACCTCGGCGATGGAGACGGACATCTGTTCGGTGGAAGCGCTGACCTGCATGACCTGCTCGGTCTGGCTGTCGGCCTGGGCGGAGGTTTCCCGTACCGTGTCCGAGAGGTTTTGCGAAGCGTGGGCCAGGTGCCCGGCCGTGCCCGCCACTTCACCGATGAGCTCGGACAGGGACTGGCCCATGGCGTTGAGGGCCTCCAGCAGATGGGCGAGTTCGTCGCCACCCTTGCAGTTCACCTGGCCGGTGAGATCCCCCTGGGCGATGCGCTGGGCCAGGCTCACTGCGTCGTTGAGGGGACGGGTCAGGCTGCGGGTGATGGCCAGAGCGATGCTGGCCCCCAGCACCAGGGCCGCCAGGCCCAGGACGATGAGGGTGATGCGGGCGGACTGGTAGGCCGCGTGGGCCGCTTCGGCCCTGGCCTTGCTGTTCTCCGCCAGCTTGCCCAGCATGGCGTCCAGTTGCTTGATCAACTCCATCTGGGAGGGGCGTACCTCGTCGCGGATCAGGGTCTGGGACGCGGCGTAGTCTTCGCTGAGGGTAGCGTCCACCACCCGGGTGATCTTGTCCGAGGAAAGGATTTCCGCCTTGCGTACCCTCTCCAGCAGCGCTTGCTCGGCGGTATCCGTCACCAGCCTGCCCAGGCTGGCATCGGCCTCCTGGTAGGCCTTGCGGGCCTCTTTGATGCGTTTGAGCTCGCCGCGCTTGAAAGCAAGGTCTTGCTGGAGGACCACGTCCCGCAGGGCGATGCCCCGGAAGCGCACCGCGTCCCGCATGGTGTTGAGGAGGGTGATCTTGGCGTAATCCTCATGGACGATGTGATCCAGGTTTTCCTGGATCATAGCCATGCGGCCCAGGCCCACCAGGATCATCACCAGCATGATGGCCAGCACGATGCCGAAGCCCAGCAGCAGCCGGGGGCCCACACGAAGCCGATTGAAGGCGTCCATGTCTGTGTCCCTCTCCTTCTTGTTGGTTTTACTGGGGTGGCGCGCGAGCGCCACCCATCATCAGTCAGCCGTGACGGCGGTATGGATGACCCCGATGACCTTGCCGCCATCCATGACCGGAGCCGACACGTGGACACTGTTGATTTGCGTGGTGGGATCGGGCTTGACTTCGCTGGCGGCCCAAGGCTTGCCCTTCATCGCTTCCTTCACCGGGGGGCGGGCGGAGGCGTTGTAGATCAGGGATTTGCCGCTGCCGGCCACCATGTTGCCCTTCTCGTCCCGGACGAACAGCTTGTTGATGCCTTTGTCGGCTTCCCATTGCTTGACCAGCTTGCTGGCCGGCGTGTTGAGCAGGGCGGTGATCTGGGGGTCGTTCTCGGCCAGTTCGTCCCACTTGCCATTGGTCATGCCGGGAAGGGCTCCGCCTTTGGCGTTGGCATCCTTGACGGCCTGGACGATGGTCGGGTTGGCTGCCCACTCCACCAGCTTCTTCTTGTAGGTTTCCACCTTGGTCTGGAGGGGGCCGGGCAGTTCCGCTCTTGCCTGGCCTGCCAGGAGCAGGCCGGCGGCGCACAGGAACAGGGCGGCCATCAGCAGGATGGGAGAATGGGCAACGGAAGGGGCATGGCGCATGATGATCTCCTCTGATGTTATGGCCCATGGGACATGGGGCTTGCCATTAACGGCCGCCCCGGGAAAGTTCTTTAAGGTGGGAGAGCTGCGGCGGCGGCCAGGCCCTCCCGAACGGTGGGGTAGCGCAGGCGGAAGCGCAATTCAGCCTTGCTCCGCCGATTGGACAGCCGCCGGGACTCAGACAGAAAGGTGCGCATGGCCGGCGTCACCGCTGCGATGACTTCCGCCCGGGGCAGGCGCGGCGGCCGGGGCAGGCCCAGGTGGTCCGCCACCACGTCGAACCAGTCGCCCATTTTCAGGCCGCTGTCGTCCACTGCGTTGTAGACCCGGTTTGGCCGGCCCCGGAACAGGGCGGCCAGGGCCAGGCGCGCCAGGTCTTCGGCGTGGATGTGGTTGGTGTGGACATCGTCCTCTGGGAGGATGGCAGGCAGGCCCTTGCGCACCCGCTCGGCGGGCATGCGGTCCTGGGCGTAGATGCCCGGCGCCCTCAGGATGGCCACCCGGCGGCCATTGCGGCCCCAGGCCCGCAGGCGGCTTTCCGCGTCGGCCCGGCGCTTGGCCCGGGCGTTGTTGGGCCGGACCGGCCGGGTCTCCGCCACCACCGCGCCGGCGCAATCGCCGTAGACGCCGCTGGTGCTGATGTAGACCAGCGCCGTGGGGG
>CAZYEY010000223.1:0-5392 GCA_964646585.1 uncultured Thiobacillus sp.
GTCCATGTCGGCTACGGCGATGATCTCGACCCCGCCAGCCACCTGTCGGTTGGATAGGATGATCGCGCTGGCACCCAGGGCATCGCGTACCTGGCGCAGGGCGTCGCGGGTATTCTGGGCGTGGAATTTCTTGATCATGCGCCGTTACCGCCGATGAGGGAGACGATGCGGATGGTCTTGCCGTCCGGCACCTCGGCGTGGGAGAGCACCTTGAGGGCGGGCGCGGAACGGCGGAGGAAACGGGCGAGGACGGGGCGGATGGCGGGCGGGGACAGCAACACGGCGGGTTGGCCCGCGTTCTCCTGTCGCTCCACGGCCTGAACCGTATCCCGCACCAGCCGCTCGGCCAGACCGGGTTCCAGTCCTACCCCCGCGTCGCCGCGGGAAGCCAGGGCCTGCATCAGGATGTGCTCGAGGTTGGGCTCCAGCGCCATCACCTGCAATTCCTGCGCTCCTCCAAAGGTTTCCTGGATGATAGCACGGCCCAACGCGGTTCTTACGGCGGCGGTGAGCTCGTCCGGATCCTGGGTTTTCCCCGCATGTTCGGCCAGGGTTTCCAGGATGGATCGCATGTCGCGGATGTGTACCTGCTCCTCCAGCAGGTGGCGCAGCACCTTCTGCAAGGTGGCTACCGGCAGGAGCTTGGGCACCAGGTCCTCCACCAGCTTCGGGTACTGCTTGGCCACGTGATCCAGCAGTTGCTGGGTCTCCTCCCGGCCCAGCAGCTCCGGGGCGTGCTCGTTGATGATCTTGGTGAGGTGGGTGGCCACCACCGTGCTGGCGTCCACCACGGTGTAGCCGTAGGTCTGGGCCTGGTCGCGCAGCTTGGCGTCGATCCATACCGCTGGCAGGCCGTAGGCCGGGTCGGTGGCGGCCTGGCCGGCCAGCGTGCCCAGCACCCGGCCCGGGTTGATGGCCAGGTACTTGCCCACCACCGCCTCGCCCTCGGCGATGGGCACCCCCTTGAGGGTAAGCCGGTAGGCGTTGGGCTTGAGTTGCAGGTTGTCGCGGATGTGGACGGCGGGCACCAGGAAGCCCAGGTCCTGGGCGATCTTCTTGCGGATGCCCCGGATGCGGCGCAGCAGGTCGCCATCCTGGTGCTTGTCCACCAGGGGCACCAGCCTGTACCCCACCTCCAGGCCCAGACGGTCCACTGGCGAGACGTCCTGCCAGCCCACTTCCACCGGCTCTTCCACCTTGGGGGGCAGGGGTGCGATGGCGGCCTGGGCGGCTTCCCGCTTGCGGGCCTGGGTGAGCCAGTAACCGGCGCCGGCCAGGACGCCACCCATGAGCAGGAAGGCGGTGTGGGGCATGCCAGGAATCAGGCCCAGCAGGGTGAGGATGGCGCTGGTGAGGAACAGGGACTGGGGTCGGCCGAACATTTGGCCCATGATCTGCTCGTTCAGATCCTGCTCGCTGGACACCCGCGACACCACGATGCCGGCGGCGGTGGAAATGATCAGGGCGGGGATCTGGGCCACCAGGCCGTCGCCGATGGTCAGCAGGGTGTAGTTGTTGGCGGCGGTGGCGAAGGACAGGTCATGCTGGGCGACGCCGACGATGAGGCCACCGATGACGTTGATGAGCATGATGATGATGCCCGCCACCGCGTCGCCCCGGACGAACTTGGAGGCACCGTCCATGGAGCCGTAGAAATCCGCCTCCCGGGCGATCTCGGCGCGGCGGCGGCGGGCCTCGTCCTCGCCGATGAGGCCGGCGTTGAGGTCGGCATCGATGGCCATCTGCTTGCCGGGCATGGCGTCCAGGGTGAAGCGGGCGGAAACCTCGGCGATGCGGCCCGCGCCCTTGGTGATGACCACGAAGTTGATGATCACCAGGATGATGAACACCACCAGACCCACCGCGTAGTTGCCCCCCACCAGGAAATGACCGAAGGCCTCGATGACCTTGCCGGCGGCGTCTGCGCCGGTGTGGCCCTCCATGAGCACGATGCGGGTGGAGGCCACGTTGAGGGACAGCCGCAGCAGGGTGGTGAGCAGCAGCACCGTGGGGAACACCGAAAATTCCAGGGGTTTCAGGGTGTACAGGCTGATGAGCAGCACGATCATCGCCAGGGCGATGTTGAAGGTGAACAAAAGATCCAGCAGGAAGGGCGGCATGGGCAGCACCATCATGCTCAGCACCATGATCACCAGGATGGGCGCCGCCAGCTTCTGCCAGACCATGCCCCGGGCGGCCAGTGTCTCGGCCATCAGGTGGCCTGGGCCCTACGGGCCGGATCCATGTCGGGCGGGACGTCCCAGCGCTCAGGCAGCGCCGGGTTCATGGACTGGTTCAACTGATAGACATAGGCCAGCACCTGGGCCACGGCGGTGAACAGGGCGCCGGGAATGGATTCCCCCACCTCGGCGTGGCGGTGCAGCGCCCGGGCCAGGGGCGGCGCCTCCACGATGGGCACCCGGTTCTCCCGGGCCAGTTCCTTGATGCGCTCCGCCACCAGCTGGCTGCCCTTGGCCACCACCAGGGGCGCGGACATGGTGCGCTCCTCGTACCTCAAGGCCACGGCGAAGTGCATGGGGTTGGTGACCACCACGTCAGCCTTGGGTACCGCCTGCATCATGCGGCGGCGGGCCGCCTCCCGCTGCAGGGCGCGGATGCGCGCCTTGATCTGGGGATCGCCCTCCATTTCCTTGCTTTCCTGACGCACCTCCTCCTTGGTCATGCGCAGGCTCTTGTGGTAGTGCCAGAGCTGGAAGGGCACGTCCAGGATCACGATGAGGCCGAAGGCGGCGGCGGCGGCGATGAAGGTGAACAGGGTGATCTGGCCGAAATGGGTCATGGCTGCGTCCAAGGGCTCCACCGCCAGGCCCAGGATGGCATCGCGCTGGTGCCAGATCATCCACCCGGCGACACCGGCGATGAGTCCGCCCTTCAGAATCGCCTTCACCAGCTCGGCCAGGGAGGTCATGGAGAACAGGCGGGCGATGCCGGCGATGGGATTGAGCTTGCCGAAGTTGAATTCCATGGCCTTGGGCGAGAACACCCAGCCGGAAACCAGGACGTTGGCGGCAATGGCGGCCACCACCACGGCCAGCGCCAGGGGCAGGAACAGCAACAGGCCGTCGGTGCCCGCCTCCATGAGGTTGCGGCCCATCATGGCCGGTGTGGCGATATCGCCGGTGCCGAAGGACAGGCTGTCGCGCATCACCCGATGCAGGCCCCGGAACATGAACACGCCCAGCGCCGCGATGACGCCCACGCTGGCCATCAGCACGGCCAGGGTGGAGAGTTCCCGGGAACGGGGGACGTTGCCCTGTTCCCGAGCCTGGTCGAGCCTTCGCGGCGACGCAGGTTCCGTGCGTTCGAGATCGCTGTCTTCCGCCATCCTCGGGTCCGGCGGCGAACCGGCTCAAGGTTATGAAAATGCGATCGAGTTTAGCACGGGGCGCCCCGTCTCCCGCCGCGCCGGACGAAGTAAAACGGCCGCTTTGGGGCGGCCGTTCGCGGGGGGGAGGGACTCAGTGAGCCTTCACGCCGGGGCCGAAGAAGCGGTAGCCCACGCGCATCTGCCGGCTGCGCTCGAAGCGCTTCTTGTCGGCTTCGGTGCTGAAGGCGCCGGCGATGGCGGCATAGGCCTTGTCGGCCCAGGCCTGGTCCAGCAGCAGATCAGCCACGCCCTCGGCCCAGCGCAGCTTGTCGCCCGTGTTGCCCAGGCGGCTTCCGCAGGCGTCCATGAGGGGGCCGATCTCGGAGGTGGGCAGTTCGTAGGCTTTCAGGCGGGTGGCCAGTTGCACGCACTGGTCGCCGCTGGCGCAGGCATCCACGGCCTTGGCGAAAAGGGCGTTGGCGGCGGCATTGTCGCCGATGTCCCGGTACAGCTTGGCGGTGTGGGCCAGGGCGTAGTGGTCCTTGGCCCGGGCGGCGGCCTCGCCCAGCAGCTTGGCGGCCAGGGCGGAATCGCCCAGGCCGGTCTGCACGACCTCGGCCATCTTGGTGTAGTCGTAGGCGGAGTCGCCCAGGGCGCGGCCCTCGGCGTAGGCCCGGGCCCGGGCCTTGCCATACTCGGCATCCTTGAGTTCGGTGGCGCAGGTCATGACGATTTCGCGGAACCAGACGAAGTCGGTGGCGCTGGCCACGCTCTCGTCCAGGAGCCTGGCGAGCCACTCCTTGTCGCCCAGCCGGTCCACGGCCAGGATCAGGGACTTGAAGCGGGCGAAGTGGAAGGCGCCTTCCTCGCGCATGCGGCTCTCGGCCAGGCCCAGCACCTTGCCCGCGTAGGCGGCATCCTCCAGTTCGGCCATGATGCGGTCGGCCAGGGCGATGAATTGCTTGATGGTGGTGCACTTGCCCTCTTCGTTCTGCATCTCCACATACTTGGCCTGGTTGGCTTCCCGCTTGGCCAGCTTGGCCTTGACCCGCTCCAGGCGGGCGGTATCGGTGGCGGCGTATTTCTCCACCGCCTCCACCACCTTGCGCATTTCGTCCAGGTTGGCCACGGATTCCTCGGCCTTGGTCAGCATGTCGGTGACACCTGCCATATCCCCCAGGCCGGCATAGGCATCCGCCAGCTGGATCAGCTCTCCGCTCACGCCTGCCACGGCGCCGGCCTTGGCCAGCACGGCCTTGGTGAACTCGGCGTTGCCGGCAGCGGCGGCCAGCACCTGCATGAGAGCGGTGAAGTCCTTGGCGGAATCCAGGGCCTTGTCGTACAGGGCGCCGGCGGCGGCGGGATCGATCTCGCCCATGGCGCCAGACAGGGTGATGAGGTCGGCGGGGCTGCCGTACTTGGCCGCGCCCTCGTTGATGGTGTCCACCGCGCGGGCCTTGTCGCCGCCCTTGGCCAGCAGCTTGGCCAGGCGGGCGAAGTCGGCGGCGCGGCCGGCCTTGGTCTTGATCTTGTCGGTCACCTGGCCGAACAGGGTGGCGTCATTCAGCTCCGCCACCACACCGGCCAGACCGTACAGCTCTTCGGTGGCGGAAACTTCCTTCAGCGCCCCGGTCAGGGCCTTGGCGGCGGCGGCGGCATCCGCGAGGGCCAGCCACTGGCCCATGCCCACGGAGACCTTCTCGCCGCCGTCCATGGCGAACTCGGCGCCCTGGCCCAGCATCTCCTTGGCCTTGCCCGCGTCGCCCAGGGCCTGGTAGCCGATGGCCAGAGTGACGAAATCCTTGGTGAACATGGCGTCGCCCGCCACCTTGTCCAGGGCTTTCCTGGCATCGGCATCGCCGGTGAAGGCGGCGGAGGTCAGGATGTCCTTGGCGTAGGCCATGTCCGCGGGCTCGTCGAAGCACTCGCGGGCCAGGGCGAACAGGTCGGCCGCCTTGGCGGCCGCAGCGACTTTGGGTTCGAGGGTGGAACGATTGGCCATGGAAATCTCCGGAAAATAAGGAAATCAGAAACTTGTGAACTTTACAGGGGCGAGGGGGGAAG
>CAZYEY010000224.1:0-15629 GCA_964646585.1 uncultured Thiobacillus sp.
CATGTCGAGTGTGACGACCCGCGGGGCGTGTAGGGTGTGCGGCTGTACTTCATGGTTTTCGACACGGGGATGTGACGCATCGCCATGGCGGTGCTCGTGGGCAAACAGAGTCGCAAGATGGGAGACCTCGGACTGATCGATACGTGTACTGCGGCCGAGGCGCGGTTCGAGGCGGTTCGGGTTCAACGGCAGGGCGTAGTTGGCCATCAGGTTGGCGTTCTGCAGGTTGACGCCTTCGCCCGCCGCATCGGTGGCGACGAGCACGCGCACGGCAGGATCGTTGCGGAACATCTCCTGCACCTTGCGACGTTCCTCGCGTTTGACCCCACCGTGGATCATCACCACGGCTTCTTCGTTGCCGATCAGTCCACGAATCTTGACCGAGAGGTAGTTCAGCGTGTCGCGGTGCTCGGTGAAAATGATGAGTTTGCGCTGACGGCCATCGGCGTCGTGCATCTCGGGTGTGTTCTGTAAGAGCTTGGATAGCTCGTCCCACTTGCGATCCTGGCCGGAGTGGACGACCTGCCGGGCCTGTTCCTCCAGTCCTTCGAGGATGATGATCTCGGCTTCGAGCTCCTGGATCGTCTGCGCGGCGGTGGCCTGATCGACGACGGCTTCCTCGAAGTTTTCGTAATCGTCGGGCGAAAGCGCGTCGTCGGATTCCCAAATATCCTCGGGGGCGATGTTGAAGCCATTCGGGCTGAGGGTCTCGGCCAGCGACTGGCCGCGCTGGCGCAGTTTTTCTTCTTCGACGCGGCGCGTGAGCTTGTGGCGGCGACGTTTGAGCGACTGGTAAATCGCCTCCGGGCTGGAAGCCAGGCGGCGCTGCAAGGCTGTGAGGGCAAAGCCCACGGTGCCCTTACGCTGACCGTCGAGCTGATCGGCCCGGTTCATTTCCTCCTTCACATAGTCGGTGACGGCTGCGTAGAGCGCGGCTTCGGGGTCGGAGAGCTTGTAGTTGGTCGTGTAGGCGCGGCGCTCAGGGAATAGCCGCGTACCATCGAAACGCAGCATGTCTTCCTTGACCATGCGGCGCATCAGATCGGTGACGTCGACCTTGTGCGCACCATCGCGGAACTTGCCATAGAAGCGGTCGGAATCCAGCAGCGACATAAACAGCTGGAAGTCTTCTTCCTTGCCGTTGTGCGGTGTGGCGGTCATCAGCAGTAGGTGACGGGTGACCGAACCCAGCAACTCGCCGAGCTGGAAGCGCTTGGTCTTGTTGACCTTGTTGCCGAAGTAGCTGGCCGAGAGCTTGTGGGCTTCATCAACCACCACCAAGTCCCAGTGCGAGAGGCGCAGTTTTTCTTGCAGATCCTCGTTGCGGGATAGCTGGTCAATACGGGCGACCATCAGATCGATGTCATCAAATGGATTGCCGCTGCGCGACTGCTCGACCTGCTCGCGGGAAAACAGCGTGAATGTCAGGCCGAATTTCTCGAACATTTCGTCCTGCCACTGCTCGACCAGACTGCCGGGGGCGACGATCAGCACGCGCTTGGCGTCGGCCCGCATCAGGAGCTCGCGGATGAACAGGCCGGCCATGATGGTTTTGCCCGCGCCGGGGTCGTCTGCCAGAACGTAGCGCAACGGCTGGCGCGGCAGCATCGACTCGTACACTGCCGTGATCTGGTGCGGCAACGGCTCGACGTTCGACGTGTGCACGGCCATCATCGGGTCGAACAGGTGGGCAAGATTGATCCGGTAGGCTTCGGCGGCGAGCTTGAAATCCTCGCCCGGCGCGTCGAATGCCCACGGGCGGCCGGCCTCGGCGAGTGAGAGCTTGGCCTCGTCGGTGCGAAACAGCATCCGCTCCAGAAGTTTGCCGTCTGACGTCTTGTAGTAGACGGTGAGCGCGTTGTCGCCAACGGGCTCCGTCGTGACGACGCGCACCACCTGCCCGGGCTCGATGCCCGAGATGGCTGCGTTCTTCTGGATCTGCTCAAGTTTCAGCATGCGGGCACCTGTTCTTTTTGTGTCCCCGCTGTATCAGGGCTTGCGCCGGTTGTAGGGCGACTGGTTGGTCGGCTTCAGCGAGATGCTCTCGTCGCTGGCCTTGGAGCGAACGGCATCTTCGGTCCGGCCCATCTTGTGAGCGATGAGCCCGGTGGGCGTATTTCCTTTTACCAGTTGCTTGAGATGCGAGACATCCTGCTGAGTCCACTGCTTGCCGTGATTGCCTGGGGTTTTTGCCATGATGAGCCTCCTTATCTGCCGAGAACGGGAATGGAACGTGCGGTGAATAGATCAGCTGCGAGGTGCAGCAGGTACGCCGAGCCAACGAGCAGGGCCGCGATGCGCAGCAGTTCCTGTCCGTCGGTTTCAGGTTTCCAGTGGTAGGCGCGATGGAGGCCGTAGCCGACCATGCCCGCGAAAGCGATGCTGTGGAAGAACTGCCGATGATGCGGGTGGATGGCTGGTTCGATGGCATCGGGCAGGCTTGCCAGCAGCGCCGAGGCGGCTCCCCCAACAAGAGGATGCGCGAGGCCCTTTTGCTGATCCTCGGGCCGTGAGGCGAGGTAACTCGCAGTCGCGGTGAAGTTGATGAGGCGATGGGTAGTTCCGCAGGGCATGTTCGATTTCCTCAACTGGCAGTGGATCGCGTGGGTGCCACGTACCCCGGTGCGAGACTGAGGTTGGCCACATCGACAAGTGAAAGGTGGTTGCGCAGCCACAGGTGGAATTCTGCCCCCTTTAGGCTGTGATTCTCGGTGCAGTCGACATTCCACCGACGGAGCAGGTAGCCGGCTAGGGCAGCGCGGACGCGGGTACGCAGGACGCCACCCTCCATGCCGTAGTCGGCTTCGATGGTGTCGGGGTGCTGCACATTTGCCGGATGCGGTACCAGCTCGAGCTCAACAATGCGGTTCCACTGGATGTCCTGATCGGACATTTCCCGTTCTTCGGGGTGGCCAGGCAGCAGACAGGCGTCGGAGATGCGCGTCAGCACGAAATCCCGGAATTCGCCGCTGCGCCGGTCGTAAGCCCGAACATGCCAGCGCAAGCCATCGTCAGCCAGCGCAAACGGAACGACCTCACGCGTGGTCAGTCCGCTAGACAAGGCGCGGTAGGAGAGTTCCACCGCGCTCTTCTTATGAATCGCACGCGTCAGCACGGAAAGCGTTTCGAGATCCGCCTTGCTCAACAGGCCGGGTCTCTCGCAGGGAACCAGCGCCTTGAACCGCAGAGGTTCGCCGTCGCCATACCCATGCGACAGCCACGTCAGCACGCGTTCCGCCGAGAACTCGAACACCGGGCGGAACCAGTCACTCCGGACGTACACCTTTCCCTTGGTGTCGTAATCGAGATTGCGGGGTGCAATATCCTTGTACTGGCCGATGTCGCGGGTCGCCGCAGCCGCCTGGATGCCAAACCGCGTAACCAAGTCCTGGCGGCGAATTTCGCCAAGAAAACGCAAACGCAACTCGATGAACGCGAGGCGGTCGCGTTGCGTCTGGGTCATTTCTGAAAGCGGGTTACTGGACATCTGCCTCTGTCTCCGGGCGGTCTATCGATATTGTCTCGTGCAGTCTATGCATATCAATTTGTTCTGTCTAGCGTCGTGTTTTGTTTTTATGTGTATCGCATTTTGATTACCATAATCAATGTGCAAGAACGCTACCAGCAGTTCTAGCGAACCCGAGACGTCCACACGTGAAGACCACTTCAAGCGGAATATTGACACCCCCCGTCATTTCTGCTGGACTTAAGCCCGTACTTCCTAGCCTCCGGGCTCGCCTGATCGCATGTAACGCGATTCGTCTTCTGGTGCGTCATCCAGCCCCTAGATCGCGGTCAGCCTCTGACACCGCGACGCTCGCAAGAGCCGAGGCCACATCCTTTCTCTGATCGCGCGGGATTGCATCCCAACCGGTCGCCTCCGTTCCCTGACGGAAGCTCATTCCGATAGCACGACACACCCGGCCACCACATTCGGCGGATATCCCGCTGAATAGGATCAGGGAAGTCATCACCGCTTCGGAAAACCAATTCAACCACCGCCGGGCAACCGGTTTCTTCGGGTCGCAAGACCCACATCCCACTGGGGGGGCTTACTCCCCTCGCGGGTAGTGGTCTCCCTTTGTTTTTTCATCAAGGAGATCGCTATGAACACCACCGCTGCTGAAACCACCGCCGCTGCCGCCGAGAAGCCGAAGACGCATCTCGATCTGCATGTGAACGGCATCGGGTATTTGAATCGTGTCCGTGAAGTGAAGGTCAAGAAGGGCTCGTTCTGGGCTTGTTCCATTGCCGCGCTGCACGGTTCGATCGAAGCACCCGAAACCACCTACTTCGATGTCAAGATCGAAGGCGCCGAGGCGCTTGAGAGGGTCAAATTTCTCAAGAGCGCCGTCAACGCCAATCAGAAGGTGACGGTTGCCTTCCGTTTGGGTGACATCTATCCCGAGACCTTCGTTTACCAGTCCGGTCCCAAGCAGGGCCAGACCGGTGTTTCGATCAAGGGACGGTTGCTCAAGATCGCCTCCGCGAAGATCGATGGCATGCCCGTCGATTTCGCTGAAATGCGCTTTGCCGCCTGATCCCAGGCGACCTCGAAGCACCCTGCCCTACCCGCCATTCGGATTTCCGCATGGCTTCGTGTTTTACCCATCCCTACCGGGAGTGCGTCCACTCCCCAAGTGGAATGGTGCCTTCCGGCTGGGCTTCATTTTCATCCTGGAGGCACATCATGATCAGCATCACCGGAACACTCAGCATCAAAGCGGTCAACGGCAGCAAGGGTTCTTTCTGCGTCGGCGACTTGTCCACCAGCGTGGGCACCTTCAAGGTCAAGGACGCGATTCTCGACCAGTACAGCCCCGGCGATTACGACGGGACTTTCGTCATCGAGGAGATTTTCCCGTCCAGCTACACCTGGCGCGGGAAGGTCTGGGTCGAAGTGCGGGCCAGGCTGTCGGCGATCCATGTCGAGAGCGAACCCGAAACGCCCGATACCGAGACCTTGCCGGAGTCGGTCGAACCCGATCCGGCGAACGAGAACCGCCCGGTGCAAGAGACTGCCGTCACGCCCGTTTCCGACGCGCTGCCGGCGGCGCCAACCGAGACCTCGTTGTTCGATGCCGAAACCCATGACCTCATCGAAGCCGGCAAAGCCGTCAAGCTCGATCCCACCGTGGATCGCGGCCTGTTCCGGGCTCAACGCGATGCCCTCAAGGGACATGGCTACCGGTTCGATGCCAGCACGCAAATGTGGGAAATGCCTGCTGAGTAATCTCAACCTCCGAACCCGCTCAGGCGGGTTCACCCGGGCGGCTTGAATGAGGCCTCCAGGGTGAGCCCGAATAGCGGCGATTGCAGCCTGGTTGGCGGCTTTCCCAAACCGCATCCCTTAACTGCGCGTCCAGGCCTCCCCTTGCCGGACGCGGCGGCGCCTGTTCCGTGGCCGCCAGGAGGCGCGATTTCAGCCACCCACTCCGTTTGCATCTCGCCCCCAGGGCATCCGTCAGCCGGTTCCGGCGAGCCGGCTGACGGATGCCGTGTTTCCCCGGCCCTTGTGGCCACCCGAAATGTACTGACGCCGCTGAAACAGTACGCACCGAGAGGCGCGCGGCATAATTGCAACCGGAACCCAGTTCCAATCAAGAAAATAGAAGGGAGTAAGCATGTCACCCCAGAAGATCGGCCATCTGGCCAAACAGTGTTTCAACGTCGCCCTGCCCCTCCAGGTTTGTCGGAGTGCTGCGGGCTATTACATCGGCACCGTTCATCCCAAGGACGGACCCTACAGCCGCGAGTCGGAAGAATATTTCCCCACCCTTGAGGCCGCCGAGGCGGCACTCGAATCGGGTGCTTGGACTCAGCTGGAGTACGAACTCTGAAGCTTCGCCCTGGTGGATGCCACGCGCCTCACCCAGGGGCTTTTCTTGAGGGACAACCCTGAAGAAAAGCCAGCCTGGCTTGTCGTTGTTCCACCGCCGGCAGACGGTTTCCGCCCGCTCGATCCCCGTCAAGGATCGCCGCTCGTCAGTCCCTGAAACGAGCACGGCCGCAAGGTCCGGGACTTCATCTCAACCCACGCGGGGATTCCGTTCCCCGCCAGGGGCATGGTGTTTCCGCTTTTCTGGAGGAACCACCATGTTCGCATTCACCCTGTGCGCGGCCTTCGGGCTCACCCTGTATTTCAGCTTGATTCGGCCGGTGTTGCATCGGGCCGGTTGGATTTGACCACTCTTCACACTCCCGAAGTAGCAGGCATTCAGCTTGCCGCACCTTTGCACCAAGGAGACAAAAATGGATATTGAAGTTCGACCTGAGCTAATTGTCGGTTTCGCCCCCGGCAGAGGCTATTTCATTGCCGGCTATGCCGACGACGAGGACTTGCAGTGCTATTGCAGGGTATCCGAAGACGTTTATCCGACCTATTTGGAAGCCGCCAGAGCATTGGTCAACGGAGGTTGGATACCGGCCTGAGCGTCCGTCCGAGCCAGGCTTCTCTGATCTTTCGCACCCTTACTTCAACCCACGCGGGGACACTGTTCCCGCTCGGGGCAAGGTGTCTCCACTTCACTGGAGTTCATCATGCCTCTCTCCTCTCAAATGTCGGACCTTGATCTGCTGGGGGTTCTGGTCGGCACCCAAGCCGCCGAGAACCTTTTGCAGGAAAACCAGGGATCGTTGTACCAACTTTTCAGCCTGGCGGCGGTGGATCATCTGGTTTGTGAATCCGCGCCCGAGGATGGATGGAACCGTGTCCGGCGGCTCCTCGACGTTTCCCGCGAGCTGGTTACGCGGGGTTTTGCCGAGTCCTTGCGTCATCGGGATGCGTTGTCCTCACCGGGGGCCGTGCGCAGCCATCTGATCACCTCGCTGTCACATCTGCCTCACGAAGCCTTCGTCGTGTTGTTCCTGGATGCGCAGAACCGGCTGATCGCCTCGCGAGAGTGCTTTCGCGGCACGCTGACTCAAACCAGCGTCTATCCCAGGGAGGTCGTCAAGATCGCCCTGGAATACAACGCCTGTGCCGTCATCCTCTGCCACAACCATCCATCCGGAACGATGGAGCCCAGTCAGGCCGACCGCTGGTTGACTGATCAGCTGAAAGCGGCGCTGGCCCTGGTCGACGTCAAGGTTCTGGATCATTTCATTGTCGCCGGCAACCAAACCCTTTCCATGGCGGAACGAGGTTTGATCTGACCGCTTTTTTCATCACCCCGCGGGGCGCCTTGCCCTGCGGGGCGTGGTGTCTCCGCATTGTCTTGGAGAACATCATGAGTGAATCATCAGCCATCGCCATCGGTACCCGGGTCATGGTCAAGCGCCAGCAAGACCGCCTCGGCGGACCTCAGTATCCTGGCCGGATCGGCGTCGTCGTCCGTGAAAACATGTTTGGCCGCGAGTCGGGTGGGTACTGGTATGTCCAGCTCGAAGCCACACGCCGCGCCAAGCAACGTATCGCGCTGTTCTGCGCCAAGGAACTGGAACTGGCACAGGAGGGCACGTCATGAACCTGCGCATCGTCGAGTACACCATCGATTACGCCCACCGCGTCCAGGTCGGCATTCTGTCCGATAGCGACGAAGAGGCCCTCGCCAAGGCGCAGGCCGCTTTCGATGCCGGCACGATCTGGGACGACACCCCGGCGATGCCCCTCCTCTTCGACGATTACGAGGAGAAGGAAGGCGAAACGCTGGACTTCCAGGTGGTGGCCACGGTGGCTGCCTGGCCGGTACCGGATGCCAGCGTTCTCCAGCAACGCCGCACGGCGAACGCCATGGAGGCTTGTCGTCTTCTGGTGGTGGCGGAGTCGATGCGCGGTCTGAACGGCCCGACGCCTGGCGACTATGAGCAATCGCTCGTTGAAACCGCATATCGGCTGGCTCGAATGGCAGTTGATGGCCATCCGACCAGGATGCCTGAGTCGCCCCGGCCCCGCGTCGTGGTCGGTGTCGAGGGCGGCCTGGTCCAGGGCGCGTCGTCCGACAGGCCGGTGGAACTCGTCGTGCTCGATTACGACATGAACGATGTGGACGATGGCGCAGTCGAGGTGCCGCAGAGCGGTGGCTCGACCACCCTGGCCACGATCATCTCTCATGGCGTGGATCTCGATCCCGAGTTCGTCGCCGGTGTATGGCAAGCGGAATCGGAAGGCTGATCCTTCTTCAACTTGGCCCCTCATCGAGGGGCCTTTCCTGGGCCGTTGCCTCAACGCCCCAGGAAAGGCCGAGCGCCATCCGTGTTCCACCGCCGGCTGTCGGTTACAGCCCGCTCGATCCCCGTCAAGGATCGCCGTTCGTCAGTCCCTGAAACGAGCACGGCCGCAAGGTCCGGGACTTCATCAAATCCGCCCCGTAAGGGGTTTTATCTCAACCCGCCGGGGTGCTTCGCCGCCCTGGAGGGGCTGCGTTTCCTTCGGCTCAGCATGGAGGAAATCATCATGGGATGGACCGTGACATTCGATAGCAACCGGCGGCAGCTCATCCAGGAGCGCACCCGGTCGGCTACGCAGGCCGATGGCACCCGCTGGGAATGCCTGCGTCACACGGCAGTGGGCAATGTGCTCTGGACGGTATGGGAGGTCACTCCCGCCGATCCGAAGCCGCCCATGGCCTACAGGGAGCCCTATCGTTATATCGGCTGCGACTTGCTGGCGCCCGGCAGGAAGGGCGAAGGCTGGGGTTACAAGGATCTGTGCGAAAGCATGGGGCCTTGCTACAACACCTGTCCCTTGTCCTACCTGGACATGGCGCCGGTTGCCGATGCGGATTGGCGCGCCCAGGTCCGCGCTTGGCATGCCTCGCGCAAACGCAAGGTCGATATCGGCGATGTGTTGATCTTCGAGGGGCTTGCCATCCCCGAGGTCAAGATCGTTTCGAAACAAGGTCGGCGCCTCGTGGGCGAATACGGTGGCTGTCTGTACCGCATTCCTCCCCGAATCCTGGCCAAGGTAGTCGATCAGCGCCTGGCGGCCTAACTCGACCACCGAGAGTTCAATCCATCGTACCGGCCCCGTCGCGGGCTGGTCGTATTTCCAGGAGCGTGAACATGCAATTCACCGTCGAGGCCAGCACCAGCGACCCGCGTACGCGCGAAGGGTATGCCAGGGACAACCTGGCCGATTTCGATTACTGCCCGGATCGTTCGTCCGCGAGCGCGAAGACCCGCCATTTTCATCGGCGCGGGCTTTGGGTGGAGGTCTACCACACCGATACCGGCGAGCTCATTGCAGGGCCGATCGATCCCGATCAGCCCTGTCCTGCTTACATCGTATGAAGGCTTTTCGAGGCGCGTCAGTCCCTGAAACACGCACGGCCGCAAGGTCCGGGACATAGCTGTTTTACTCAACCCTCGCGGGGATATCCTCCCCGCCTGGGGCAGGTTGTCTCCGCATTTCCTGGAGACAACCATGGGACTCATGTTCTCGCGGCTCGCCCGCAATTTTATTAAAAATGGCTACTTCCCCACCGACGAGGTCACCCTCGCCCGCATCCTCAACGCGCTCGATATCGCCGGCACACGGGTCCGCATCGCGGACCCGTGCTGCGGCGAGGGCGTCGCCCTGGCCGAGGTCAAGCATGCCCTGACCGAGGCCGGCGCCGCCGTCGAAGCCCTGGCCATCGAGTTCGACGCCGAACGTGCCTGGCACGCCAAGCAATTGCTCGATACCGTGCTCCATGCCGATATGAACGATGCCTGGGTATCGGCCAGATCGACCGGGTTGCTGTTCCTGAACCCACCCTATGGCCATACCGTGGCCGACACCGGGCAGACCGGTGATGGCAAGCACAGCGAACGGCTGGAGTTGCTCTTCCTGCGCAAGACGGCGGGATGGCTCCAGGCGGGCGGAGTGCTGGTCTTCATCGTGCCGCACACGGTCATGAGCGAGGAGATGGCCAACTATCTGTGCCGCCACTTCACCCACCTCACGGCCTGGTCGGCGCCGGAACGGCAGTTCAAGCAGATGGTCGTCTTCGGCATCAAGCGCCGCGCCGCCGCCCCGTCCAAGGGGCAGGTCGAGGCCTTGATGGCGGCAAGAGACACGCCACCAGCCGAATTGCCCGAGGCCTGGCCGCATGCGCCGCTGCTGGTGCCCGAGATGCCCGTTGGCGAGGACCTGGTTTTCCAGGCGATTCGCCTGAATGGTCCGGAACTGGCGGCCGAGGTCGCCAAGCATCATGCCAGCACTTTGTGGCCGAGTTTCCCGCGCACCTTCAGCGCTCAGGCCCAGGTCCATCGGCGTCCCTTGCGGATGCTGTCGGACTGGCACCTGGCGCTCGGGTTGGCGGCGGGCCAGATCGGCGGTTTCGTGGACGCCGAGGATGGCCGCACCTATCTCATCAAGGGCTCGACCTACAAGGAAAAAGAGGTTTCGGTACAGCACGAGACCGACGCGAAGGGCGACGTCTCCGAGACGCGCATCCTGACCGATCGCTTCGTGCCGGTGATCCGGGCCATCGATTTCACGGCCGGGAGCATGACCTTCGGGGACGTGCTCACCATACGCTGAGCTTCATGTGGCTCCTCCCTTTACCCCTCATCGAGGGGTCTTTTTGAAGCGCCTGCCTGGCGGGTGCTTCGGAAAGGCCCTTGGCCGCTTGGCCGTAACTGGCACTGGCACCACCGCTGGTCGAACGGTTTTCGACTCGCCGATGCCGTAAGCATCGAGGTCCGGTCATCCCTGAAACCGGATCGGCGTCTGGCGCCGGGAGCAAGCCGATCATCCGATCGGTGATTCATCACCCCCGTGGGGCTCGCCCCCACCGGGAAGAGCCCCACTACCTTGGAGGCTCATCATCATGTCCGCATCTGTACCTTTGTGGGGCATCCGGGAGTTTTCGGATGTCTTTCTCGACGCCCTGGTCCGCAACGAAGCAGGCCAGCTCATGTTCGCATCGCTCTACGGCCGGGATACCGCCATCCAGCAATTGCTGGCGGCCTTCTCGCTGCCGGTAACGTCCGGCGGTGTCGACCGCATCACGTTGAAGCCGGTCAAGGCCCCGCCTCGGCCCGGCGACGGCGTGGCGGGCGTGGTAACGCTTCATCCCGAAGCGCCGGCAGGGGAAGACCACCGGGGTATCGCCTTCATCGGCGATGCCTCGCGGCTGACCAAGCTGGCGGGCAAGCTGCCGCGCCGGTCTTTGTTCGGGCCGGTGTCGCACGTCTTCATCTACGACCCAATGGTCATCGACCCGGACACGGCCAACGGCCGGGCCTGGGTACTGACTTTCGGCAACGATGGCCAAGATCACCGGCAATCGGTCTGGGCGATGATCCAGCGCATCTCTCCGGTGCCGCTGATCGAAGCCTGGTGCGAGCCGGTGCTGGCCGCCCTGGGCGAAAAGATCATCACCGATCTCAACGCCAAGGCTACCTGGCCGGCCCTGGGGCCTATCCAGGCCTCGCTGATCGATTTGGGAGAGAACTTCACCCAAGCCATTTCCCTTCTGGTGAAAAACCGGGTGCTCACGCGCCAGGCTGAAGCCGGTGAAACCACCCCGCAGGAATTGTCGCTCGCGGCCTGACCTGTTCATTTCTTACCACCCTCGCGGGGATGCCGTCCCCGCCAGGGGCAGGGTGTCTCCGCACTTCTTGGAGAGCATCATGCAAGTCACTCAACATCAATTTCACGTCACGACATCCACCCAACCGGTGGGCGAAGATAACAAGCTGCATTCGGACATCCTGGAGTTCATCGCCTCGCATCCCAAGCCCGAGGAGGCCCCGGAACAATGGGTCATCTGCAAGCTCTTCGACGCCTTCGGCTCGGCCACCTGGTGGCTGACCGAATACGACGCCAAAGAGCGGATCGGCTTCGGCTTCGTTACCGGCCTGGACTACGACGAATGGGGCACCGTCTCCATCGACGAGTTGGCCGAGCTGCATGCCGGCTTGTCCGGTATGCCGGGATCGGCGCCTCGCATCGAAGTGGATCGATATTTCCGACCGCGCAGCAAGGACGAAGCCGTGTCCGCCTACTATCAGCGAACCAACGAGGGCGTCCAGGCACAGGAAGAACGATTCGATGGCGACATCGCGCCGATCGCCGAGCCTGGGGTGTTGTCGCTATCGGAGTTCGTTTCATCGTTCGGCTCGGGCCTGCTCGAAGCCGTGCGCCGACAGAACCCGCCCGTTTATTCCGGAGTACCAAATGAACGGCGGGAGGCGGTGATGGACGCCCTCACCCGGGCGCCCTTCCCTGCCCAGCGCGAAGTGGTGCAAGCCATGGCCGCGCTGCTCTTCGATGAAAACGATCCAGCCGGCATCATCAACGCCGAGATGGGCACGGGCAAGACCATGATGGCCATCGCGGCCGCCGCGGTCGCCCATGCCGAAGGCTATCCACGCAGCCTGGTGATCTGCCCTCCTCACCTGGTCTACAAGTGGCGGCGGGAGATCAAGCAGACGGTGCCGAATGCGCGGGTCTGGGTGCTGAACGGCCCAGACACGCTCAAGAAGCTCCTGACGCTACGGCAGATGCGCGAAGCGCCACTTCATCCCGAGTTCTTCGTGATGGGCCGGGTGCGGATGCGCATGGGCTACCACTGGAAGCCGTCTTTCATCATCAAGCGCGTCGTGGAAACGGTCGAGGCCGGCGATACGACGATCCCTGGCGGGGCTCGGGTCGCCTGTTGTCCGAGCTGCTACGCCTGGGTGACGGATGGGGACGATGCGCCCCTCAATCCCGCCCTGGCGGAAATGCACTTGGCCAAGGAACGCCGTTTCTGCCCGCATTGCCATGGTGCCTTGTGGACGTTGACCCGTCCGCAGGCCTCGGCGAAGTCGCGGGAGGAGATGGTGCTCGCGGCCATGCAGCAGCTACCGACGATTGGCACGAAAACCGCGCGCCGGTTGTTGGACAAGTTCGGCGCCACGATGCTGGGCGACATGCTGGAGGACAACGTCTACGAGTTCATCAACCTGATGGACGAGGATGGCGACCTGTTCTTCTCCGATCGCCAGGCGACCCGAATGGAGCGGGCCATGGCCAACTCCGAGTTCAGCTTTGGGCAAGGCGGCTACCAGCCGACCGAGTTCATCAAGCGCTATCTGCCCCAGGGCTACTTCGGCTTGCTCATCGTCGACGAAGGTCACGAGTTCAAGAACGAGGGCTCCGCCCAGGGCCAGGCCTTCGGCGTGCTGGCCAGGAAATGCAGCAAAACGCTGCTCCTGACCGGAACGCTGATGGGCGGTTATGCCGACGATCTCTTCTATTTGCTCTGGCGGCTACAACCCAGGGCGATGATGGAGGACGGTTTCGGCTACTCGCGGCGCGGCTCGCTCGGGCCGGCCTCCATGGGCTTTCTGCGCGCCCATGGCGTCATCAAGGACATCTACAAGTCCAAAAGTGACGACGAAGCCCGATCCCATCGCACGGCGCGCGGTCGACAGACCATGCATCGCGCGACCAAGGGACCGGGCTTCGGCCCGAACGGCATCATGCGCTATGTGGTGCCGATCAGCGCGTTCCTGAAGCTCAAGCAGATCGGCGGCAATGTCCTGCCTCCCTACGAGGAACATTTCGACGGGGTGGTCATGACACCGATCCAGCAAGAGTGGTATCGAAAGCTGGAAGATGCACTGAAACAGGCATTGAAAGATGCCTTGCGTGCCGGGGACCACAGCCTGTTGGGGGTGGTGCTCAACGCCTTACTGGCGTGGCCGGATTGCGCGTTCCGCGAGGAGCACGTCGTCCACCCGCATCGTCGCGACCGCGTGTTGGCTCATGTGCCGGCGCTGTTCGACGGTTCGGAGCCAATGCCGAAGGAGCGCATGCTCATTGAGCGCGTGAAGGCCGAGAAAGCCAGGGGACGTCGTGTCCTGATTTACACGGTCTACACGGGCACCCGTGACACCACGGCGAGGCTGAAGGCGCTTCTGGCGTTGGAGGGCATCAAAGTGGCGACACTGAGCGCCAGCGTGGCCGCCGAGAAGCGGGAAGACTGGGTCGCCGACCAAGTCGACCGCGGCATCGACGTGCTGATAACCAACCCCGAGTTGGTGAAAACCGGTCTCGACCTGCTGGAGTTTCCGACCATCGTGTTCCTACAGTCCGGGTACAACGTCTACACCCTGCAACAGGCCGCCCGCCGTTCCTGGCGGATCGGCCAGAAGCAAGCAGTGGACGTGGTTTTCCTGGGCTACCAGGGCACGGCGCAGTTGGCCTGCCTTGAGCTGATGGCGAAGAAGATCGCCGTGGCTCAATCGACTTCGGGCGACATGCCCGAGTCGGGGCTGGACGTGTTGAACCAGTCGGGTGATTCCATCGAAGTGGCACTGGCCAGGCAGTTGGTGGCCTGATCTTCCTCGGCGCGCCTCAAGGCGTGCCGGGGTTCATTACAGAATTGGAGGTGATGATGTTGACGAATCCGGATCAAGAACGGCTCGATAAAGCCGCTCAGGCGGCCCAGTTATTGCAGCAGGATCTGCTGGATCTGAGTCGGGCCGACAACCCGCTCCTGGCGGACATTGGCTATGGACTCCTGGAGGAAATCGTGGCCTTGCACACCCGGCTGGATCGTCTGTGCGTGGTAACGCGTGAATCGCCAGAGGGATGAGGAGGTGTACCGCCATGCCTCTATTGTTTGATCAGCTAAACTGTTGTGTAGAGTCTATTCAATGATATCCCCACCCCCGAGCAACTCGGGGTCTTCAACCGCCCTCATGGGCGGTTTTTTTGTTTCCCCATGAGTAAATAATGACTGCCAGATTTAGCATCGAAATGGCATGCACAAGCCTCGCCATGTGCTGCTGCCACCAATTCATGCAAAATACCGCACTCCCGTGCGCTGTGGTTTTCTCCGCATTGCGCCCGCAACGCAGCAAGTTGGCTCTCCAGTGCGCGTAAGCTGTTGAGCCGCGCCTGCACACGAGCCAATTGCTCGTCGATCAGCCGGTTGATGTCGCCACACTCCGCCTCTGGGTGGGCGACGAAATCCAGCAGGCGTCGGATCGACTCCAGGGGCATGTCCAATGCCCGGCAATGACGGATGAAGGCCAGTCGTTCCAGATGAGCCTGCTGGTAGGCACGGTAGCCATTGGCCTCGCGTCCGGGCTCGGGCAGCAGTCCGGCCTTCTCGTAATAGCGGATGGTCTCGATATCCACCCCGGTGGCTTTCGCCAGATCACCGATGCGCATGGCTCACTCCAAATCAAGAACATGACTTTACCCTCTTGACCCCGGAGCGGCTCCAGGGTTTTCAATGCGGCCATCTCATCACCGAAATTCATAACCATGTCAGGTTGCTCCTGCACCGGAAGTTGTGAGTCCTCCAGTACCGCCGTGTCACCGCGTTACCGGCGTGTATTGTGGGTGGCGCTTGTCCTCAACGCCGTGATGTTCTTTGTGGAAATCGGCGGCGGCCTGCAATCCGGATCGGTGTCCCTGTTGGCCGATGCAGTCGATTTCGCGGGGGACGCCGCCAACTACGGCCTCTCATTGGCGGTACTGTCCATGGGACTGGCCTGGCGGGCACGTGCAGCCTGGGTCAAGGGCGTCACTATGGGCGTCTACGGCATCCTGGTATTGGCTAAGTGTCATGTCCCGGCAGATTGACCACTTTTTTAACGAAGAGGTGAGGATGTGAGGCCTGCCATTTTTTCAAGGCCTGTACTGGGGCGATATGCCCCAAGGCCTTTTGCGGCAGTTGATGGTTGTACAGCCAGGCATAGCG